>DATNAT010000333.1:0-16203 GCA_035572355.1 Gemmatimonadaceae bacterium | reverse complement strand
CCTGAAGGAGGCCGCCGAGAAGGCGAAGATGGAGCTGTCGAGCACGATGACGACGGACATCAACCTGCCGTTCATCACCGCCGATCAGAGCGGGCCCAAGCACCTCAACTATTCGCTCACTCGCGCCAAGTTCGAGCAGCTGGTCGACGACCTCATCCAGCGCACGCTCGAGCCGATGAAAAAGGCGCTCAAAGACGCCGGTCTCCAGCCGAACGAGATCGATGAGGTCATTCTCGTCGGCGGCTCGACGCGCATCCCGAAGATTCAGCAAATCGTCAAAGACTACTTCGGCAAGGAACCGAATCGTTCGGTGAACCCAGACGAGGTCGTGGCGATCGGTGCGGCGATTCAGGGCGCGGTGCTCACCGGCGAGCAGAAAGACGTGCTCCTGCTCGACGTCACGCCGTTGTCGCTGGGGATCGAGACGCTCGGGGGCGTCACGACGGTGCTCATTCCGCGCAACACGACGATTCCGACGAAGAAGTCGGAAACGTTCTCGACGGCCGACGACAATCAGACGACGGTCGAGATTCACGTGCTGCAGGGCGAGCGCGAGCTGGCGCGCGACAATCGCACGATCGGCAAGTTCCAGCTCACGGGCATTCCGCCCGCTCCGCGCGGCATGCCGCAGGTCGAGGTCACGTTCGACATCGATGCGAACGGCATTCTCCACGTGTCGGCCAAGGACAAGGCCACGAACAAGGAGCAGAAGATCCGCATCGAGGCGTCGAGCGGCCTCTCGGACTCGGACATCGACAAGATGGTGAAGGACGCCGAACAGAATGCGGCGGCCGACAAGTCGCGGCGCGAGGAGATCGACACGCGCAATCGACTCGACAGCATGACCTACGAGGTCGAGAAGAACGCGAAGGAGTGGTCGGACAAGCTCTCGCCCGAGCTCAAGACCAAGCTCGACGCCGCGGTCGAGCGTGCACGCAAGGCGCTTCGCGGCGACGACATGGCCGAGATTCGCGCCGCGCAGGAGGAGTTGAATCGCGCCTTCAGCGAAGCGGGACAGTCGTTCTACGCGCAAAGCCAGGGCGGGCCGAGCGCTGGGCCGAGCGGTGCGGGACCGACGGGTGGTGAACCGGGCCCGGGTGCGCCAACTTCCACTCCGCCGGAAGATGTGGTCGAAGCCGATTACGAGATCGTCGACGAGAGCAAGAAGTAGTCGAATGGACTCGTAAAGAATTCGTTGTATCCGGCCCACGGCAGAAACCGTGGGCCGGTCCGTTCGTGTCTCAACGATGGCGGCGCTCGAAACTTGCGCCGTGGCGCTGGGTACGACGATTGGTCCACTCTTTTCGCAGGTGAGCTCTCACTATGTCTACTAAGCTTTCTCGCGCACGCTTGGGAGCGGCGATCACCGTCGCGTTCCTGTGCGGGCTGATCTTTGCGTCCGGGTTCGACCTGACGCGCTTCGGCTGGGCGCAGAGCCGCGTCGCCAGCACGACGATGACCAAGCCCACGGCCGATCAGGTTGCGCCCGCCGCGGACATGGAGACGGCGTTCGAAGCTGTCGCCGACCATGCCCGGCCCGCCGTCGTCTCGATCGAAACGGAGCGTTTCGCGCGGCAGCGGCCGACGAACCGGCTTCGCGGCCGCAACGGTCAGCAGCTGCCCCCGGGGTTCGAGGATTTCTTCAAGCAGTTCCAGGATGACCAGCCGCCCTCCGACCAGCCGGAAGAGGCGAGCGGCTCGGGCTTCATCATCTCGCCCGACGGCTACATCCTCACCAACAACCACGTCGTCGCCGACGCCGACCGCGTGAACGTGACGCTGTTCGACAAGCGCACCTTCACCAACGTCAAGGTCGTGGGCCGCGATCCGACGACCGACGTCGCCGTGATCAAGATCGACGCGAAGGACCTGCCCACGCTCAACCTTGGCGACGACGCCACGGCGCGCGTCGGCCAGTGGGTGCTCGCGATCGGCAACCCGCTCCAGCTCAACTTCACCGTGACTGCCGGTATCGTGAGCGCGAAGGGACGCAATCAGACCGGCCTGTTGAACAACAAGTACCAGATCACCGATTACATCCAGACCGATGCGGCGATCAACCCCGGCAACTCGGGCGGTCCGCTGCTCAACATCCACGGCGATGTGATCGGCATCAACAGCGCGATCGAGAGCGGCACCGGCTACTACGCCGGGTACGGGTTCGCAATCCCGATCACGCTGGCCAAGCAGGTCGAGCAGGACATCGTGAAGTACGGCAAGGTGCGCCGCGCCGTGCTCGGCGTGTCGATTGCCGACGCTACGGCGAACGACGCGAAAGCCGCCGGCCTGACGACGATCGGCGGTGCGGTGATCGGCGGGTTCGACCCAGAGAACGACAGCCCCGCCAAACGCGCCGGCGCCGAGATCGGTGACGTCATCGTCGCCGCCGGCGGCCATCCGATCGATCAGGCAAGCACGCTCCAGCGCGTCATTCGCGGCTACGTGCCGGGCGACGTCGTCGACCTCGACGTCATGCGCCCCGGCAGCGGGAAGAAGACGCTGCACGTCAAGCTCGGCGAGCCGGCGCCCGACGAGACGACCGTCGCTTCGGCCGACGAGCCTTCGACGCCGACGCGCAACGACAATTCGGGACGCCAGAACGACAAGCTCGGAATCACCGTGGCGCCCGTGTCGAGCGACTTCGCGCAGCAGGCCAAGCTCTCGAGCTCCTACCGCAACTCGGTGGTCGTGACCAAGGTCACGCCGAGCGGAGCGTCGTACCGCAACCTCGTCCCGAACGACGTGATTCTGTCGGAGATCTATCCGTCGGCACGGCCGATCCACACGCCGGACGATCTGCAGTCGGCCGTTTCGTCGCTCAAGAACGGCGACGTGATCGAGCTCAAGGTCTGCAACCCGGACCCGTCGACCGCGACCTGCCAGACACGAGCCGTGAGCATCGAGGTCCGCAAGTAGCGCCAGTCAACAAACGCTAGTTACAGAATTAGCGATGTGAAGCAACACGGGGAGCCGCATTCGCGGCTCCCCGTGTTGCTTCGCTTCATGTCGCGGCGAGTCGCCGGCTGGAGCGCCCGGTCACTTCACGTAGATGAACCGCGTGCCGGTGAACAGCACAGTGAGCGTGTCCTTGTTCACGCTTCCCTTGAATGCCGAGCCGCCGCCGGTCGTCGTCACGAAGTTGATCGTGCCGGCCGTGATGTTGAGGGTGCCGGCCGATATCGTCTGCGTCGGCGGCGAGCCGTTGCCGCTCACTAGATCCACGACCACCGTGGTCGACGTGTCGGCCCACGACCGGTCGGGGCCGATCACGATCCGCTCGGCGTCGACCTCGATCGCCTGTGACGCGTTCACCTTCGTCGTCGACGGCAGCGGCTGGCCGTTGATCGCCACCAGATCGTACGACCCGGCGATCGCCGTGTCGGTCGGGTCGAGCAGGTCGAGCGTGACCGAGCCGTCGGTCGGCCCCTTCACACACGCCACGGCGATGGTCGCCGCACACAGCGAGAGAACTGCGATCGTCTGAGAAGCGAGTCTTGGCCGTCGCATTGTACCCTGCCTGGTGCGGGAAGTGAGTGGGAATGCGAGAGGGGGGATTCGAACCCCCATGCCTTTCGGCGCTGGATCCTAAGTCCAGTGCGTCTGCCAGTTCCGCCACCCTCGCGCTAAGCTCGCGCCGCCGCGCACCACTGTCGAGTGCGAGTCGGCAACGCTCGTACCGGCCGCCGGCACGATCCAGTCGCGCGGGCGGTCGGCGCTAGAAGGCTAGCCCGACGATGAATCGCGCCGTGAGGTAGGCGCGGCTGATATCGACGCGATCTCGCGCTTCTTGAGACGCAAGAATCCGCTTGGCGCCCAAACCGGTTCCAACGACGAACCTCCGTTCGGTGCCCAACATCCAGTTGTAGTCCGCGATCACGCCCACGGTCGGCGCATTGAGTACTCGGCGGCTCTGAATGCCGAGGGAATCGGAGCCCAACGTGCTGTAACGCAAAGAGCCGGCGCTCAACCCAATGGAGAAGCCGCGCAGCACGACCTCGCCCGGGTAGTAACGGACCTTGGCATCGAAAGTGAGCCAACGATCGTCATCTACGTCCGTGTACGACGCCAGGCCGCCCAAGGTGATCCCCGGTGCGATGGCGCTTTCCAGCTCCGCCGAGCCGACGTCAAACGGCACGCCGAGCGGATTGATGCCGATGTAGGTGCGGTAGGGAATCGGAATGAGCGTCCCACCCGTTTGCGCGCAGGCAGCGGGCGCAGCGCAGGCGATGACGAAAAAGGCGATGAATCCACGAAGGCGCGTCGGCATGCTCTCGATCGATTGAGCCAGGGTGGCGGTCCCGAGTATACCCAACCTCGAGATTGACGTTCCGGATCGACGAACGGTAATCGCCGGTCCGGGGCCGCGGCGGCGGTTCCGTGCATGATAATCGGTCGCACGGTCCGAGCGCGCGTCTCACCCTCCCCCCGCCCGCACGCCCCACTACCTTTCGCTCCATGAACATCGAGATCACGCCCAAAAAGACGGACGGGCTCGAACGATTGATCGAAGTACGTGTGCCGGTCGAGACCGTGCGCGATGCCGAAGAACAAGCGGCACGGCGCTACGCGTCGAATGTGCGGCTGCCCGGGTTTCGCCCGGGAAAGGCGCCGCCGGCGATGATCAAGAAGCGGTTCAAGGACGCGATCCGCCAGCAGGTGATCGAGACGCTCATCCAGGAAGCGTTTCAGGAAGTGATGGATCGCGAGCAGCTCAAAGTCGCGTCGCAGCCGCACGTGCACGACCTCAAGTTCGAGGAGGGCCAGCCGCTCAGCTTCGAGCTGCACGTCGAGATTCGCCCCGAGATCGAGCTCGCGCGCACGAACGGGTTCCGTGTCACGCGCGCCCAGAATGGCGTGAGCGAAGAGAACGTGCGCGAGCAGATCGAGCAGATTCGCGACCAGAAGGCCACCTGGGCGCCGATCGAGGACAAGCCGGCGCCGGGCGACATGGTGCGGGTTCGCCTCGCCACCGCCGATGCATCGGGTGAGTTCCCCGAACCGCGCGAGTATCCGCTCGTGCTGGGAAGCGCCCAGGCAATTCCCGGTGTCGAGGAGTTGATCATGCAGCTCAAACCGGGCGAGACCGCCGAGCGTCCGGTTCGCTGGCCCGACGACTTTCCCGACGAGGAGCAGCGCGGCAAGATGAAGCCAGTGCGCGTCGAGCTGCTGGACGTCAAGCGCAAAGCACTGCCGGCGCTCGACGACGCGTTCGCGCGCGAAGTCGGCGACTTCGAGTCGCTCGACGCACTGCGGACGACGGTGCGGAAGGATCTCGAGGAGCACGCATCGCGCGAGGCCGACGCCAACCTGCGCCAGCAGCTCGTCGATCAGATCGCGGCCGCCAATCCCTTCGGCGTGCCGCCCAGCTGGGTCAACCAGTTGATCGACGGCTATCTCCAGGCCTATCAGGTCCCCGACGACGACAAGGATCGGTTTCGCGGCGAGTTCCGGCCCGTCGCCGAACGTCAGGTGCGGCGCGATCTGATCATCGACACGATCGCCGAGCGCGAGAACTTGAAGGCGAGCGAGGCGGACATCGACGAGCGCGTGGCCGAGGTGGCGAGCAAGCGCGGCGCCGACCCGGGCCAGGTCTACGCATCGCTGCAGAAGGCGGGGCGACTGCGCGAGATCGAGCGCAGCATCACCGAGGAAAAGGTCTTCGCCTGGTTGTTGGAACGAAACGAAATCGGAAGCTGACTTCAGCGCACTCGCCCCAGACATCTCCCATGCCGACCATCTATCCGCCGTACGTCATCGAGCGCTCGCCCCGCGGCGAGCGGAGCTACGACATCTTCAGCCGCCTGTTGATGGACCGCATCATCTTCCTCGGCACGCCGGTGAACGATGACGTCGCGAACATCATCATCGCGCAGATGCTGTTTCTCGAGGCGGACAATCCGGACCGCGACATCTTTCTCTACGTCAACTCGCCGGGCGGCAGCGTGTCGGCGGGGTTGGCGATCTACGACACCATGCAGTACATGAAGTCGCCGGTGAACACGATCTGCATGGGGTTGGCAGCGAGCATGGGCGCGTTCCTGCTCGCCGGCGGACGCAAGGGAAAGCGCTCGGCGCTTCCCCATTCTCGGATCATGATTCATCAACCCTCACAGCAGGGCGGCGGCGGATCGGCGTCGGACATCGAGATCCAGGCCAAGGAGATTCTCTATCTTCGCGGCAAGCTCAACGAGCTGTGGACCAAGCACACCGGCCAGCCGCTCGATCGCATCGAGCGCGACACCGACCGCGACCGCTATCTGTCGGCCGACGAGGCGAAGGACTATGGCATCGTCGACAACGTGATCACGAATCGCGGCGAGATCGTTGAGCCGAGCGCGCTCGCGGCTGTAACGAAGTGACTATGGCGTGGAATCGAGGCTCGTGAAAACGTTCACGAGCCTCGGTCGTCTCTTGCTTGACCGGACACAGCCCCTTAACTCTCTGCATACCCGCCGCGCCGGTCCCCTCCCTTCGGCGTTTTGCCGCCCCGGCCTCGGCCACTTGGGCAACCGCGTTACCCGTTGAGTGATCTGTCATGTCGCACGACAAACACCTACGTTGCTCGTTCTGCGGGAAGTCCAAGGACTCGGTCCGTAAGTTCATCTCCGGGCCCTCGGTCTACATCTGCAACGAGTGTATCGCGCTCTGCAATGAGATCCTCGCCGAGGACGAGGAGCGCGAGGTCGCGGAAGCGATCACCCAGGTCCCAACGCCTCAGGAGATCAAGGAGACGCTGGACCAGTACGTGATCGGGCAGGAAAAGGCTAAAAAGGCGCTGTCGGTGGCCGTCTACAACCACTACAAGCGCATCAATTCGGCCTCGCTGCGCGATGACGACGTCGAGCTCGACAAGTCGAACATCCTGCTCATCGGCCCGACCGGCGTCGGCAAGACGCTGCTCGCCCAGACGCTGGCCCGCATTCTCGACGTTCCGTTCACGATCGCCGACGCGACCACGCTCACCGAAGCCGGCTACGTCGGCGAAGACGTGGAGAACATCCTCGTCCGCCTGCTCCAGGCCGGTGACTTCAACGTCGCCGAATGCGAGCGCGGCATCGTCTACATCGACGAGATCGACAAGATTGCCCGAAAGTCGGAGAATCCAAGCATTACTCGCGACGTCTCGGGCGAAGGCGTCCAGCAGGCGCTGCTCAAGATTCTCGAGGGCACCGTCGCTTCCGTTCCGCCGCAGGGCGGACGCAAGCACCCGCAACAGGAATACATCCAGATCAACACCAAGGACATCCTGTTCATCTGTGGCGGCGCGTTCGATGGGCTCGAGAAGATCATCGAGGCGCGGACCGGCCGCCGGCAGATCGGCTTCAACAAGCTCGACGAATCGCGCACGCCGACGCAGGCCAAGAATCCGTTCGCCGAAGTCGAGCCAGACGATCTCCTCCGCTTCGGCCTCATTCCCGAGCTCGTCGGCCGCCTTCCGGTCGCCGTTGCACTCGAGGCGCTCGACGAGGAATCGCTCGTCCGCATCCTCAAGGAACCGAAGAACGCGCTGACCAAGCAGTACGCCAAGCTGTTCGAGCTCGAGGAAGTAAAGCTCACCTTCGAGGAAAGCTCGCTGCGCGCCATCTCGCAGAAGGCGCTCAAGCGCGGCACCGGGGCTCGCGGCCTCCGCGCCATCCTCGAGGAGCTGCTCACCGACGTCATGTTCGACCTTCCGACGCGCGAAGACGTCGAAGAAGTCAAAGTGACGGAGAGCTCGGTGATGAACGGCACCGCTCCGCTCCTCGAGATCTCGCCGCAGCGGAAGAAGAAAGAAGCCTGAGCGCGAGTGTAGCGAACGAATGGGCGGTCGCCAGCAAGGCGCACCGCCCATCGGTATCTTTGGGGCATGGCCGACTCCGACGCCCGCCGCCTCCCTGTCCTGCCCCTCCGCGACGTCGTGGTCTTTCCGCACGTCGCAATGCCGCTCCTCGTCGGCCGCCAGGGCTCGCTCGGCGCCATCGAGGCCGCGAGCGCCGAAGGCGGAACGCTCTTCCTCGTCACCCAGCGCAACGCGGACACTGAGGAGCCGAGCGCGGCCGACCTGCATCGGGTCGGCGTCGTGGTGCGGATCGTTCAAGCCACGCGGCAGGCAAACGGCACGGCGCGCATTCTCGTCGAGGGCGTCTCACGGGCCCGGGTAACGCGCTACGTGCCGGCGTCCGGCCACCTCCGCGCCACGCTCGCCGACGAGCCCGACGCTCCGCTCGACGATCTCGAGGGGCTGCAGGTCCTCACCCGGCGCGTGCTCGCGCTGTTCGAGGAGTACGTGTCGCTCCACCGGCGCATTCCGAACGAGGTCATCGGCCTCGTGCAGAGCGCGAGCTCGGTCGAGCGGCAGGCGTACGGCATCGCGGCCCACCTCGCGGTGCGGGTCGAGACGCGTCAAACGCTGCTCGAAGCGCCGTCGCTCGTCGCACTACTCGACGCATTGAGCCAGGTGCTGGCCAGCGAGACCGAGCTCCTCAGGCTCGAACGGAAGCTCGACGAGGAGGTGCGCGGCTCGCTCTTCCAGAACCAGCGCGAGTTCTATCTGCAGGAACAGCTGAAGGCGATTCATCGCGAGCTCGGCCAGGAAGACGCCGAGGACGCGCCGGAGCTGGAGCGGCAGATCGAAGCGCGCCGCATGCCGGAGGCGATCAAGGCCCGCGCGCTGCGCGAGGTGCGCAAGCTGAAGAAGATGTCGCCGCTGTCTCCTGAGTCCACCGTCGGCAGAAATTTTGTCGACTGGTTGATCGCGCTGCCCTGGACAGAGCGCACCGACGACATCCTCGACGTGGCGCACGCGCGCCGCATCCTCGACGAGGATCATCACGGCCTGGAAGAGGTGAAGGATCGCATCCTCGACTACATCGGGGTGCTGTCGCTCGTCGACCGGATGGAGGGGCCAATCCTCTGCCTCGTCGGACCGCCCGGCGTCGGCAAGACATCACTCGGCCGCTCGATCGCCCGGGCGCTCGGACGCAAGTTCGTGCGTATGTCGCTCGGCGGCGTGCGCGACGAAGCGGAGATTCGCGGCCACCGCCGCACTTATATCGGGTCGATGCCCGGCCGCGTCATCCAGGCCATGCGCCGCGCCGAGGTCGTGAACCCGGTCATTCTCCTCGACGAGGTCGATAAGCTCGGCACCGACTTCCGCGGCGATCCGTCCGCGGCGCTGCTCGAGGTGCTCGACCCCGAGCAGAACCGCGCCTTTAACGATCACTATTTAGAGGTCGACTACGACCTGTCGCAGGCGCTGTTCGTCACCACGGCCAACTACCTGCCGCAGGTGCCGGAGCCGCTCCGCGATCGCATGGAGGTCATCCGCCTCCCGGGCTACCTCGATCAGGAGAAGCACGCGATCGCGCGACAGTTTCTCGTCCCCAAGCAGCTGCGCGCCAACGGGCTCGATCCGGCATCAGTCGACTGGGATGCCGACGTCGTGCCGGCGATCGTCGACGGCTACACGCGCGAGGCCGGCGTCCGCGAGCTCGAACGGCGCATCGGCCGCATCGCCCGCAAGCTGGCGCGTCGCCGCGCCGAGCAGACCACCGCCGGTGTCGCGGCCGGTACCGAAACGGCGAGGGCAACCGTCGCTACGGAAGACCTGCAGCAGCTGCTCGGCACCCCGCCCTACGATCCGTCGCTGCTCACGCTCGAACCCAAGATCGGCGTCGCGACGGGTCTCGCCTACACGAGCGTCGGTGGCGACGTGCTCGAGATCGAAGTGAGCGTCGTCGGCGGACGCGGCAAGTTGCAGCTCACCGGCACGCTCGGCGACGTGATGAAAGAATCGGCGTCGGCTGCGCTCAGCTACGCGCGCGCCCGCGCCAACATGCTCGGTATCGACCGCGACTTTCATCGCACACGCGACCTGCATGTGCACATTCCGGCGGGCGCCACGCCCAAAGACGGTCCGTCGGCCGGCATCGCGATCGCCACGGCGATCGTCAGCGCGCTCACCGGTGTGCCGGTGCGCGGCGACGTCGCAATGACCGGCGAGATCACCCTGCGCGGACGCGTGCTGGCGATCGGAGGGCTCAAGGAAAAGTCCGTCGCCGCGCACCGCAATTCGGTTCGCCACGTGATCGTGCCCTACCAGAACCTGCGCGAAGTCGACGACCTGCCCGACGAAGTGCGGGCCGGCGTGACCTTCCACGCCGTGAAGACGATGGACGAAGTGCTGGCGCTGGCGCTCGTCCACGCCGACTTCGCGGCGGAAGTGCCGGCCGTGGCGCCGCACTGACCGCGACATTCAACCCTCGCGCGCACGAATGCCGATGACGGAGCGCGACCCACTGGTCATTCGCTCGCTCGACTTTCTCGGCGGCATGGCGACCGCCGGCGGCTGGCGCCCAGAGCCGACGCTGCCCGAGGTCGCGTTCGCCGGTCGGTCGAACGTCGGCAAGTCGTCGCTCCTCAACCGGCTCGTGCACCGCAAGAAATTCGCGCGCGTCAGCAACACGCCGGGCCGTACGCGCGAGGTGAACTTCTTCAAGGTCAACGACACCTTCGTGCTCGTCGACCTGCCCGGCTATGGCTATGCGCGCGTCTCCAAGGAGCGGAGAGCCGAGTGGCGGCCGCTGATCGAGGGCTATCTGCGCACCAGTCCCACGCTGCGCGGCATCGTGCAACTGCTCGATGCCCGGCACGAGCCCACTGCCGACGATCGCGGCATGCTCGATTTTCTCGCCGAACTGGGCGTGCCGACCATCGTCACCGTGACGAAGACGGACAAGCTCACGGCGAAAGAACGCGCGCGGCGTGTCGCCGATCTGTCGGCCGCACTGGGCCTCGACGCGGAGCAGGTAATTGCGTTCAGTGCGGTAACGGGCGAAGGCCGCGACGAGCTCGCCGAGGCCATCGATGCATTGCTCGCCCAGCCGGCGTGGCGGAGCGAGACATGACGCGGCCCCATAGCGTCATCGCGCTGTGCGTCGCACTTGGGTGCGCGCCCGCGGTGGCGCCGGCCGGGTCGGCCGTACCGGCGGTGAGCGCCCCTGTTCGCGGCGCGCCGGATACGTCGACCACGCTCATCCCCGCCGGCTACGGCACGTTCAAGCAGGACGACATCTCGATCGTGCTCCAACCGGACGGCGTGCACGTGACGGCGATTCCGCTCGACGAGCCGGTAATTCGCACGCTCGCGCCCGATTCGTATCGTGCGCTCGAGGCGAGACTCGACTCCAAGCGCACGCAGATCGCTCAACGCGCCACGATGCACGGCGTGCGCGTGCCCCGTGTCTGGTACGTCGTGTTCACCGGCCTCGCGGCCGACGCGAGGTTCGTCCCGACCGACATCACGGTCACCTCGGGTGGCCGCGACTTTCGTCCCTTTGACGTGATTCCACTGTCGGCGGGATTTGGCGAGCAGCGCTTGCAACCGCGCGAGACGCAGAGCGGGCTACTGCTGTTCGACGAGGCGGTCGACGTCGCGCAGCCGCTGACCGTGACGACGGGCACCGATCGCAACACCGACTGGGAAGTCATTCTCCACAGACTCGACGCCGAGCGCGCGGCGATCCGCTCGCGCGCCAGCCGCGTGCCACGCCAGTCGCCGCGCGGCTGAGCGTTCGGACCAACCTCGGGCAACCGTTCACCACCAGATCCATGCCCTACCTTCCGCTTCGCAAAGTCGTCGACGCTCCGATGCTCGGCGTCGCCACCGAATGGCTGGACGAGCTCTCCGCGGCGCTCGCCGATCCGGCGACCGACCGTGCGCTCGTCTGCCGGCGCACGCTCACGGCGCTCTTTTATCCCGAATACGCGGCCAACTGGGAAACGGCGGTCGCCGACAAACGGCTCGCCGCCCCGACGCGGTTGGCGCTGGCGGCGATGGACCCGCGGCAGGTGACGCTCGAACCGGAGTACTACGGCGACTGCGACGAGGCCCGCTTCCAGCGCGTCAAGCCGCTGCTCTGGCTCTGGTACTCGTTCGACCGCAGTCCGGCGGCGGCGCAGAACGTCTGGCTCGGCGTCGAGCTGAGGCGGCTCTTGGCGCTGCACATCTTCAAGCGGTGCGGCGAGAACTTCAAGGCGTTTCACAACGTCGAATTCTCGTTCGGATACAACATGGAGGTCGGCGACAACGTGGTGGTGCATCGCAACGTGCTGCTCGACGACCGCGGCGGCATCAAGCTCGGCAACAACGTCTCGATCAGCGACTACGCGAACATCTACAGCCACACCCACAGCATCGTCGAGCAGCGCGAGGTGACCAACGCCACGACGGTGATCGAGGACGGCGTGCGCATCACCTATCACGCGACCGTGCTGGCCGGCGTGCACGTGCACGAGCAAGGCATGGTCGGCGCGATGGCCGTGGCGACCAAGGACGTCCGCCCGTATCACGTGTATGTCGGCATTCCGGCAAAGAGCGTCCGCGTCAAGCCCAACGCGCCCACCTCCGGGACGTCAGGCGATGTCTTACGGACGACGCGGGAGCGGCAGCAGGACCGCTAGTCGACGCGCATCACGTCGTCGACCGGCCCGGCGTGGCCGGCGGCGAGCAGCTCCACGGCTTCGCGCAGCGACGCGCGCTCGGCGGGAAAGGCGTAACGCGCCAGCGCGTCATCGACCGTGAGCCAGGCAAAATCGCGATGCTCGTTGGCGATCGTGACCGCCGCCGGCTCGTCGACGAAGGCGGCGAAGACGATCGCCAGTTCGACGGCGTTGATCTTTCTCAGATAAAACGGCTGCACGCGGACGATGTAGAGCTTGGCCGCCTCGAGTCCCGCCTCCTCGCGCAGCTCGCGCCGCGCGGCATCGGCCGGCTCCTCGCCGGGCTCAATGTGCCCGTGCACCGGCTCCCAGGCGGTGGGACAGCGCGTGTTTGGCGCGCGCTGCAGCGCGAGCACGCGCCAACCGGCGGCCAGCGGGCGGATCGCGAACACATCGACGGTGCCGACTTCGATCTGCGTCATGGCGCGAAAGTTACGCGGCCCGCGCTTGGCTCGCGCAGTCAGAACGTCGACATCGTCGCGCAGGCGAAAGGCGTCGCCCTCGAACAGCGCGAGGCTCGCCTGCGCCGGTTCGGCGACGATGCGCGGCGCGGCGCCCTGCGCCGTGCGCGGCTCTTCGTCGGGCGCCGCGACGCGAAGCACCTCGTCGACTGTGGTGCGCGCCGCCGACGCGTGGGCGAGCCCCGATTTCCAGAGCGAACGCATCCCGTCGGCGCGCGCCGCTTCGGCGATTCGCTCGGTCGGCTCGCCGGCCGCCACACGCCGCTCGAACTCGGTCGACGCGAGCAACACTTCGACGATGGCGATTCGTCCGCGAAAGCCGGTGCCGCTGCATTCGGCGCAGCTGGAGGGTGATTCTCCGTGACAGGCCGTGCACGTGCGGCGCACGAGGCGCTGCGCGAGCACGCCCTTCACCGACGTTGCGATCTTGTAGCTCGCTACGCCGATGTCGATGAGCCGCGTGACGGCGCTCGGCGCGTCATTGGTGTGAAGCGTCGAGAGCACGAGGTGCCCGGTGAGCGACGCCTGAATGGCGATCTCCGCCGTCTCACGGTCGCGAATCTCGCCGATCAGCACGACATCGGGGTCCTGCCGCATGATCGAGCGCAGCGCGGTGGCGAAGGTGAGACCGGCTTTCTCGTTCACCTGTACTTGGACGATGCCCGGCAGGCGGTACTCGATCGGATCCTCGACGGTGACGATGTTCACGCCCCGCTCTTTCAACTTTCGTAAAGCCGCGTAGAGCGTCGTCGTCTTGCCGGAACCGGTCGGCCCGGTGACGAGGATCAACCCTTCGCGCGCCTGGAGCAGCCGGTCTATTCGAGCCAGCTCGTCGACGTGAAAGCCCATCGTCTCGAGCGTGTGCACGGCGCCGCGCCCGTCGAGTACGCGAATGACGACCTTCTCGCCGTGCGACGCCGGCAGCGTCGACACACGCAGATCGACGGCGACGCCGTTGATCGCCACGCGCGCACGGCCATCCTGCGGGCGCAGCCGGTCGGCGATGTCGAGGCCGGAGAGGATCTTGATGCGTGAGACGAGCGCGGGGCCGGCGGCGCGCGGAATGGTGCGCGTGAGGGCGAGCACACCGTCCACCCGGTGGCGCACGGCGATGCCACGCTCTTCGGGCTCGATGTGAATGTCGCTGGCGCGCGCGGCGATGCCGGCGCCAAGCAGATCGTCGACGAGCGCGCTCACCGAGGCGCCGGCGTCGTCGCCGGGCGAAGGCGGCGCGGCGTCCTGACCGGCGGTGAGGTGCTGCACCTCGATGAGCGAGTCCGGCTGCTCGCGCGCCGGCGCGTCGCCGCGATACACCTCCTCGATGCGCACTGCAATCTCGTCGGCGGCGGCGATGGCGAAGCGAATCTGCCGGCCCGTCGCGAAAGCGAGGGTGCGCTCGCAGTCGACGTTGAGTGGATCGGCGGTGGCGACGAGCAGCTCTTGCTCGGTGGCCGAGAGCGGCACGACGTGAAAGCGGCGCGCCCAACGTTCCGGCACGAGCGCGACGGCGTGCGACGCGGCGCGACTGAGGTCGGCGATCGGGAGACGGAAGCGGAGCGCGAGGGTGCCGACGTCGGCGAGGGCGGGGGCTGGAATGGGGGCGCGGGATGCCATGCGCAACGATCGCATGGCCGGCACCGGTGTGCGTCACTCGAACGTTGCGGGGCGGAGCGAACGGTTGCGGCTATCCAGGCCGGCGCGCAGCCTCGCCGCCTTATGCTCCCACGAACGCCTGCGCCACGAGCGCAATACCCGTCGCGATGAGCCCCACGTATACCACGCGAAAGAATCCCGCGCCGCTGAGACGCCGGTTGAGCCAGCGCCCAATCACGACGCCGACGCACACCGCAGGCACGCACAACACGAAGTACCGCGTCACCTCCGGCCGCCACAGCCCGACTACCGCGTAGCCGATCAGTCCCGCGATGCTCGCCGCCAGAAAATATCCCTGCAGCGTGGCGCGAAACTGCTGCGGCGACCAGCGGCGAAGCGCGCCGTAGATGGCGAGCGGCGGCCCGTTCATTCCGTACGCGCCGCCGAGCACGCCCGAGCAGAATCCGGCGCCGAGCAGCCACGCGCGGTGATCCTCGTGCAGATGTAGCTGCGTCCTGACAACGAGCGAGTAGATGGCAAAGCCCGCAATCACGACGCCGAGTATCAACTTGACCACGGTGTCGCTGGCGGTCGTCAGCAGCAGCAGCCCGAACGGAATCCCGAGCAATGACGCGCCGACCAGCCAACCCGCGCTTCGCACCTCGATCTGCCGCCAATCCTGCACGACGATCAGCGCCGCGACACCAACCGACACCGCGACCGCAAGCGGCGCCGCGACCGCGACGGGAATGCGAAGCGCCAGGAGCGGCACGCCGACCAGCGCCTCGCCGAACCCGATCGTCGAGCGGATGAGCGTCGCGAGAAAAATGACGACGACGACATAGACCGTCGTCGCGTCATGCATCGCCTACAGCACGCTCCAGAAATCCCGGCTCACGTCGAACGAGAAGGTCCACCGGCCGCCGCGTCCTACTCCGCGTGCGACGTCGAAGCGCGCAAGATCGAACGGCAGCAGGTAGCCAAGTCCGAACGATGGGAACAGGCCGCCGTTCTTGACGGGGCAAGCGGTCGGCAACGCCGCCACGACCCCGGGATTTGGCAGCTCCGAGCATTCTGCGCGATCGGTCAACGCAACGAGGTTCACGAACGGCGCGAGCGTGCCCCGGCCGGGCACCCGGCCAAAGCGGCCCAGCGAGAATGCTGGAAAATATGCGGGTGTCCGAAACTCGATCCGTTGCGATACTGCAAGTGGCGCGACGAGTGAGTGGTAGGCGTACCCCGGCGCCGAGACCGGCCCGCCAAAGTACGCGAAATCTTGTGGTGGCCCGAGGTCGGCCAACGGATGCCTGACGAGCCAGCCGCCGACGGTCTGCAGCACCAGCCGCTGTGACGATCCGAACGGTCGCTCGATGTCCGCCGTCGCGCTCACCCGCGTCGCATTGAACTCGCTCGGCGCGATGCCCTCGAACTCCGTCGTCTGGGGCAGTGTCTCGCGGAGCTCGATCCATCCACTGAGTTCGGTGCCGAACAGCCAGAGCGACGGCGGCCGATCGACGCGCGCTACCAGTCGCACCGTTCGCTCGTTGGCCGCCGAGACCGCCGGCTCGAACGCGCCTGTGACAGGCCGCGCATGCACACCGAGCGCCGACTCACCCTCGTACCCCGCCTCGGCACTCCACCGCAGCCCCGACGCCGGCGCGAACTGCAC
>DATNAT010000332.1:0-6339 GCA_035572355.1 Gemmatimonadaceae bacterium | reverse complement strand
CGCCGCCGAGCCGCTCACGCGGCGTGCTCGTCACGCACTCCCCTTGTCGTCGAACGTCACCACCTGCTGCACCTCGCCCAACGGCCGCTCGACGCGATCCCCCATCGGCGCCACTGCCGTCCCCACCGCGAAGAACTCGATCGCGTTCGCGCCCCACCCCCAGTTCGACTCCTCCACCCGCGCCCCCACCACACCGATCCCGCCGCGCTCCACCGCCTCCTTCTGCATCCGCTCCAGCGCCAGCTCGCGCGCTGCGTACGTGGCGTCGGTGTAGATCTTCATCTCCTGATTGCGGCCCGCCTGCTTCAGCGCCTGCATGAAGCTCAGATGAGCGATGTGGTATACGCACGCGCCCATCGACAGGCTCACCGGGCGGTAGCCCGCCCGCACCAGCTTCCATAAATCCTGGCCGCTCAGGTCCGACGTGAACGGGCGATTGTCCTTCGTCCGGAAGCTGCCCACACGCTCCCGATGCCGGATCGCCGTGCCGATCGCCTGAAATTCGAGCACGCCCTCGTCCATCGCGTACTGCTTGAACACCAGCCGCACGCCCACCACACCGTCGGCGCCGAGGAGATCAGCCTCCTCCTCCATCCGCGTCATCGCCAGCTCGCGCGCCTGGAACATCGCCCTCGTCAGCACGTCCAGCTCCTGGCTCACGCTCCACTTCTGCCACTGGAAGCCGACGTGATAGATCGACGAGCCCATCACCAGCCCCAGCGCTTCGAATCCCGACTGCTCGACGAGCAGGAATTCGTCGACCGTCAGGTCGCTCGTGAAGAACGCCGGCCGGTCTCCCTTGCCGCGCATCGCCCGCAATCGTTCCGCGGCACCGCTCGGCAGGTTGGCCGTCGAGCCAGGCACGTACGTTCCCATGGACGCTCCCTGTGTGATGGTCGTGATGATGGTATGACAGAGTGATCGTTCAAGAATTCAAGCTGTCGAGCCACGACGCAAGCGCTGCGCGGCCGCGCTCCGTCCGCTTGAGCTCCACGTCCAGCGCCAGGCCCAGCTCGGCGAGAAACGCGTCGATCTCGAGCGGCTGCGTGCGCACCGCCACGCCCCGCACCACCTGCTGCCGGCTCGCCTCGAACGAGCCGTGCTCGCCGCGCGCCAACGCATACACGTAATCGCCGAGCGTCAGGCGAATGGCGCGCACCCGGCGCGTGAGCAGCGTGTGTTCCACCCGCACGTTCGGCACGACGCCGGTGAGCATGGCGACCAGGTCGTCGAGCAACGCATCCCGGTCCTCGCGGCTTCGCTGGGCCAGGACCGCCGCAACGCTCACGTCGTCGAATGAAGGGGTCTGGTCGGGCATTGTGGATCTTGGAGCGCCTGCGCCGCGCCGGCAACCTCCCAATCGGGGCCGTCCGGGTCCAATCCGGGCCCTCCGAAAAAAATTCGCCGGCCATGTCGATCCGGTTGGCGGTCGTTCGACGCTTGGATGGAGAGGCAGGAGAGGCCGACCGATTCGGCGTCACAGCCTGCCCAAACGACCCACCAATCCGGACGGAGGACCTTCCAATGACTACGCGCAACCAGACTACCGCCAACCGCCTGCTGTGGACCGCTCAGATCGTCATCGCACTCCTCTTCGCCTTCGCCGGCGCCATGAAGTTCATCATGCCTGCCGACAAGATGCAGGGCCCGATCGCCCTCCCCATCGCCTTCATCCGCTTCATCGGCATCTGCGAGATCACTGGCGCCTTCGGCCTGATCCTGCCCGGCCTCTTCCGCATCCGGACGCGCCTGACGCCGCTCGCCGCGTTGGGCTTGCTCGTCATCATGATCGGCGCGACCGTACTCACCGCCGCCGGCATGGGCGTCGCGCCGGCGCTGTTCCCGGCGGTCGTGGGCGCGATCGTGAGCTACATCGCCTACGGCCGGTCGCGCGTCGTCCCGCTCCGCGAGCGGGTGGCGCCCCCCGCCGCGGTGCAGCGTCTCGCGCGGGCGGCGTGAACCAGCTCGAACACCTCGACCATCTAAACCATCGCGACTACGGGGAGACACGACGATGCGGTACATGATGTTCATCAAACATTCCGAGGACTATCGGAACAAGGAGATCCCGGCCGGCCTCCTGGAAGCGATGGGCGAGTTCGTCGGCGCGAACTTGAAGAGCGGAAAGCTCATCGACACGGCCGGGCTCAAGGGCACGTCGGAGGGCCAGCGGGTCAGGCTCGAGCGGGGCAAGATTAGCGTCACCGACGGCCCGTTCACCGAAAGCAAAGAGATCATCGGCGGCTACGCGCTGGTCGAGGCCGGGTCGCGCCAGGAGGCGCTCGCTCTGGCGACGCAGTTCATGGAGCTGCATCGGGTCCATTGGCCGGGGTTCGACGGCGAATGCGAGGTCCGCCCGCTCGAGAACATGGGGTGATGCGATAGCCTGACGGGCGAGTGACGATTGTTGCATACCGCGGCGGTTGTTCGCAAGTTATGAAGCGCCTTTCCCCCACGCGCCACATTTCCGCCGCGGTACGCCGTCTCCCGCCACCGGATTCCGGATCATGTCAGAGCTCGTCCTGCGCCCCCGTTCCGCGACCGAGCTGCTCGACGCCGCATTCCAGGTCTATCGTCGTTCGCCGGTGCCGTTCATGGTGGCGATGGCCCTCATCTACGTGCCCTGGCTCGCCATCCAGTTGATCTTCTCGATCAACCTGCCGCAGACGCCCGATCAGTTCAACGCCGGTACGGGGCGTCTGATCCTCATCTCCGGTCTGGGAAGCATACTGATCGTCGCGCTCGTCGGGGGCGTCGTGTCGGTCCTCGCGCGTGCGGCGTATCTCGACGAGCCGATTGACATCGCCGCCGCCTTTCAACGGACCTTCGGCCGCCTCGTTCAGCTGCTCGTCGCCACGATCATCGAGTTCATTCTGATCGCGATCGGGTTCGTTCTCCTCATCATTCCAGCCTTCTACCTGCTCGCGCTGTTCTTCGCCATCCGGCAGGCCATCGTGCTCGAGGACGCTGGCCCATTCAGCGCGATCGCTCGCTCCGCCTCCCTTTCGCGCGGCCACAAGCTGCACATCCTCGGCACGCTCATCCTCGTTGCGCTCCTCCTCGTGGTCGTCGACGGCGGCGCGGCGCTGTTCATCAACCTGCAGCCAAGCAAAGTCGTATCGGTCGTGCTCATGACGGCGGTGACGATCGTCGTCGCGCCGCTCTTCGGGATCACCGAGACCGTGCTGTACTTCGACGCCCGCATTCGCAACGAAGGGTTCGACGTCGAATACCTCGCCAACGCGGCGACCGACGGAGCGACGGCGACCGGATTGACGGCGTAGCTGCGAGCGCGCCGACCATGCTCGCACTGCAAGCGGTCGCCGGCCGCTTCACCGCCGCGCAGATCCACGACACCGTGGCCGCCATCGCGCGGCAGGCGCGGTACGCCGTGCCGATGCGAGAGTCGATCCTCGGCCGGCTGTTCCTTTCCATCTTCCGATGGATCCGCGACCTGTTCAACCAGATCAGGGCCTGGCCCGACGCGCCGTATCTCCTGATCGCCGCGGTGGGCCTGCTCGTGCTCGTCGTCGCTGGACGCATCCTGATCGACCGGCGCACGAAGGCGAGCCGCGCCGCGGGCGCCGGCCTCCGCGCGCTCGGCGGCGAGGCCCGCGACTACTGGGCGCTGGCTGCGCAGCTCGACGCGAGCGGCAACTACCTCGAGGCCTGTCACGCCGTCTACATCGCGGTGCTCGACACCATCACACGTTCCGGTCTGGTGCGCTTTCACGCCTCGAAGACGAGCGGCGACTACGCGCGCGAGCTGCGCCGGCGCGGGTCGACGCAAGCGGGCGACTTCGCCGACTTCGCGCGGCAGTCGGACCGCTGCATGTACGGCTGGAGCGCGCCGACGCACGACGACTACGCGCAGCTGGCCCGCGCGGCGGAAGCGCTCGTTCGCGGACGCGTCGCCGCGTGACGCCGGTCGTCCGCGGGAACATCGGCCGCTACAGCGCCACGAGCATCGCCCTCGTGCTCGGTGTGGCGGCGCTGATCGTCGCGCTGCTGACGCCCGAGCCGCCAGGCCAGTCGGCCGGCGGCCTGTCGACCTACTCCACGGCGCCGGGCGGCGGGGAAATCGTCTACGAGCTGGCCGGCCGATTGGGTTGGCGCACGGAGCGGCGCACCACGACGCTCGACTCGCTGCGCGCCGCGGGCGACCGGCGAACGACCGTGCAGGTGGTGCTCGCGCCGCGCCTCGACCTCGGTGCGCACGAGATCCACGACCTGCTCGAGAACGTGCGGCAGGGCGGTGGCCTCGTGCTCTCGCTCGATGGCGACGACGACCTCCGCGACTCGCTCGGATTGGGATACTCAGCAAATATCTCATATTTGAGCATTGGCATCGACTCGACCTGCCCGACGAGGCGCCTCGAGCCGGGCTCGATGCTGTCGCTTCCGCCGGAAGCCGAGGAGGTCACGCGAACCCGGCACGGACCCCGCCGGATCGACACGCTCGCCGTGAGCTACACTCGCTCGGCGCGCGCCGTGTCCGCTATCGGGTTCCCGCTCGGAAAGGGCCGCGTCGCCGTCACCGGCGGTTCCGGCCTGTTCAGCAATCAGGCCGTCCGTGTCTGCCGATGGGACGCCGACGTCATCGCGATGAAGCTGTTCGACTACGCCCGGCCGAGCGGCGGCAACGGCGCGGCACTCGTGTTCGACGAGTTCCATCACGGATTCGGCGGTCACCCCTCGAGCACGAAGGCGGCCGCGGCGTATCTCTGGCACACCCGCACCGGCAACCTCGTGGTGCAGCTGCTCGCCGCCGGGCTCCTTCTGCTCTTTGCGCTCGCGCCCCGGCCGCTCGTGCCGCGCGACGACATGCGCGTGGTACGCCGATCGCCGCTCGAGCACGCGGCTGCGCTGGCCCGAGCCTACGAAGACGTGCACGCCACGCGCACCGCGACGGCCACGCTGATCAGCGGCCTGCGGCGGCGATCGCGCGGCATCGTGCCGGTTCCGGCGTCGGCTCCGGACGACGAATTTCTCGCGGCCGCGGCGCGCCGGCTTCCCTCGCTCCAGCCGCAGGTTGCGATCGTGATGCGGGCTCGCAGCCAGGACACCGAACATGACGAGCTGGCCGCCGTCGGCGCAGCGCTGGCGACGATCGAAGCTCAATTGCTGTCGACACCATCCACCAGATCATGACACTCACGGTTCAAGAAGGCGCCGAGCTGGCCCGGCGCGTGCGCGACGCCGTTGCGACGCGCATCGTCGGCCAGGACGCGGCGATCGACGACGTGCTGGCGACCTTTCTCGCTCGCGGCCACGCGCTCGTCGAAGGAGTGCCTGGCACGGCCAAGACGCTCCTCGTGCGCACCGTGGCCAACGCGCTCGCCATTCGATTCAGCCGCATCCAATTCACGCCCGACCTCATGCCCGCCGACGTCACCGGCGTCTCCCTCTACCAGCAGTCGCGCGGTTTCGAGTTCCAGCCCGGCCCTGTGTTCACCGATCTGCTGCTCGCCGACGAGATCAACCGCGCGCCAGCCAAGACCCAGGCGGCGCTGCTCGAGGCGATGGCCGAGCGGCAGGTCACGGCCGACGGCACGACGCGCCCGCTCGCCGAGCTGTTCACCGTGTTGGCGACGCAGAATCCAGTCGAGCACGAAGGGACCTTTCCGCTCCCCGAAGCGCAGCTCGATCGTTTTCTCATGAAGATTCTCGTGGGCTACCCGCCGGCCGACGCCGAAGTGAAGATGCTCGAGCTCCACGAATCCGGCTTCGACCCCGAGCGCGGCGGCACGGCGCCGATCGTCGAGCCCGTGCTGACGGCCGATCAGGCGCGCCAGTGCCGTCTGCTGGTCGATCAGGTTCGCGTCGCGCCCGAAGTGCGCGAATACATCGCCTCGATCACGCGCGCCACGCGCGACGATCCCAGCTTCATCCTCGGCGCCTCCCCCCGTGCCAGCGTCGCGCTCATGCGCGCCGCGCGGGCCGGCGCGGTGATGGAAGGCCGCGACTTCGTCACGCCCGACGATGTCAAGGTGCGCGCGCCCGCCGTGCTCAGACATCGCGTCATCCTCGCTCCAGAGCTGGGCGTCGAGGGACGCACTGCCGACGAAGTGCTCGCTGCCGTGCTCGCACGGGTGACCGCGCCAGCCTGATGGCAGAACTGGCATGGTGGGCGCGCCTCCGCGCCAAGCGGCCCTGGTGGCGCATCTATCCCACCAGGCGACTGGCGCTCGTCGTCGCGGTCGTCGCGCTCGCCTGGATCGTTCCGGCGATCGGGGCGGCGTTCGCGGCGTTGTCGATCGCCGCTCTCGTGATCGTCGTCGCGATCGACTACCTGCGTCTTCCGCGCAAGAATGCTGTGATCGTCGAGCGCGCCGCGCC
>DATNAT010000331.1:0-2270 GCA_035572355.1 Gemmatimonadaceae bacterium | reverse complement strand
CGCTGCCGCGCCGCGGCGCGCGCGAGGAGCAGGTTGGCGACGTTGGCGCAGGCGATGACCAGCACGAGCGCGGCGATCACCATGAGCGCGATCAACGCCGTGCGATATTGGCGGCGAAGATAGGAAAGCCCGCGCGCGGCGGGCGCGAGGTCGAACGCCGTGCGGAGATACTGGCGTTGATCCTCCGTGCGCCAATTCGGCGGCAGCGTCGCCTCGAACACGCCGGGGGCGATCGACAACATGCCCGCGCGCGCCTGCATGTCGGTCAGGCCCACCTTCGGCCGCCCCATGACGTAGAGCCACCAAGTGCTGCGCCGATCGAGCGACGACCCCTTCCCGTGGAGCACCGCCTCGGCGCAGAGCGGTATGAAGATCTGCGTGGCGTATCCGACGACGAGGCCGCTGAACGACCGCGGCGCGACGCCGACGACGCTGAACGGATGCCCGCTCAGCTCGACGACTTTGCCCACCACGGCGGGGTCGCCGCCGAAGCGCGATTGCCAGAATCCATATGAGAGATCGGCAATCGCGGAGCAGCCGCGCACGTCGTCGGCCGGGCCGAGCAGGCGGCCGGCGGCGGGGGCGAGCCCGAGTCCGGGGAAGAAGCCCCCGCTGACGAGCCCGCCGATCGCCGGGTGTTCCTCGCCGACCCCGCTCAGGTTGACCGTCGTGTTGCCATACGCGAACAGCGAGCGGAACACCGTTTGGTGATCGCGCACTTCCTCCCAGATCGGATTGGTGAACACCTGCCCGCGTTCGCCCATCGTCAACTGCCGCAACGCTTCGGGGTGGCTCACCGGCAGCGCGCGCAGCATGACGGCGTCGATCAGCGTGAAGATCGCCGCGTTGGCGCCGATGCCGAGTCCGAGCGAGAGAACGGCGACGATCGTGAGGGCCGGATTATGGCGCATCGAGCGGAGGGCGTAGCGCACATCGTCGGCAAACGAGGCCAGCCAGACGAGCAGGTCGACATCGCGCGCCCGCTCCTTCTGTCCCGCGTAGTTGCCGAATCGCCGCCGCGCCTCGAGCTCGGCGAGCGCGCGATTCATTCCCGCCGCGACCAGATCGTCGGTGCGCTCGGCGATGTGGAACCGGAGCTCGCGGTCGAGGTCGCGCGAGTGGCGATTGGAGCGCAGCAGGTTGATCAGGCGGCGGAGCGACGACATGGCGAATCTCTCCGAGCTCGGTGGGCGAATGAGTCAGGCGTAGCGCAGGACGCGGCGAACGCCGTCGGTGAGCCGGGCCCAGCTCTCCTCTTCGGCGGCGAGCTGCTTGCGGCCTTTGGCGGTGAGGGTATAGAACCGCGCGGCGCGCTTTTTTTCGGTCATGCCCCACGCGGCGCGCACCCAGCCCGCCTGCTCCATGCGGTGGAGCGCGGGATAGAGCGAGCCTTCTTCGACGCGGAGCAGGTCGGCCGACGCCTGCTGGATGCGCGACGTGATGGCGTAGCCGTGGAGCGCGCCGCGCGCGGCGAGGGTCTTGAGGACGAGGAGGTCGAGCGTCCCCTGGAGAATGTCGTTCTTCGAGCTCGGCATGGCGCGGGCGCGGGTGTCGGGAGCAGCAGCTAGCTAGGCATAACTAGCTAGGTATGACGATGGACGATGCGGCGCCGTGCGGCCATTGTCAACGACGACGGGACGAACCGGCCGGGCTCGCGCTCGGCAGCTCGCCGCGGATCCGCGGCCAGCCCAGCTCGTAGCTCAGAACAAAAGGATGCTCGTTGCCGTGCCCGACCGACGACTTGCCCTCGCCGCGAAGGTGTTGCAACTCGCCGGTTCCCGACCCGGCGACGACGGTATACGACTCCTTGGCCTGGCCGCCCTCGAAGGTTCCCGTCCGCTCGAGGACGAACGTTCCCGATCTGCCGCCGAGCTGGCCGACGAATCGCTCCATCCCGACGAATGTCGCCGAGCCGTCGCTCCGGTACATCATAAGATACTCGACGTGGCTCGTGCCTGCGAGCTCGCCGGTGAAGGTCTTTTCGACGCTGGCGCGAGTCATCTTCGGAAGGTCGGGACCTTCGCCATACGGTTTCTCGTCCCAATGCTTGATCGCGAACTGCGCGGTTGCGCTGTGCTTCATGGAACCGAACCCTCCACCCAGTGCCATCGCAGACCGACCGAGGCGAGTCCGTCAAGCTGCGGGCCATGCTCTGGTGGAAAATCGAGGTTGAACGAATACCTCAGCCCCATCGCCGAGGCAGCGAGTTGGACGTGTGAACCCAGCGGCGCGGCGAAATGGAGGCTCAAGCCGCCGGCCACCGAGGTCGG
>DATNAT010000330.1:0-8275 GCA_035572355.1 Gemmatimonadaceae bacterium | reverse complement strand
GCGGCGATCGTGCCCTTGCCCTGGATCGTGCGCAGATAGTTGATGATGTCCCAGCGGTCCGGCTCTTCGATGCGATTGTACGTCGGCATGAGGCCGCGACCGTTGCGGATCATGCCGAAGATGTAGCCGTCGGTGTAGTCGGTCGCCGCCTTGGAGCCGGCGCCGATCACGATGCTGGGAAATCCGTACTTCGTCGCCGGACCGTTGCCCATGCCAAGCGGCCCGTGGCAAGGCTCGCAGTTGATTTGAAACTGGATGCGGCCGCGATTGACCGACGCGCTGTCTGCCGGAGTCGGATTGGGAATCTTCGCCATCGCCGCGATGCTCTGCGGCATCGGCAGGCGGTCGTACTCGAAGCCAGGCGCCGCGCTGCCGTTCGTCGGCACCGACGCCTGCGGGTTGCCGCGGAAGGCGATGGTGTCGGACGCGGTTTCCCACGGATCGATCTTCGGCTGCTGTTTGAAGTCGGTGAACCAGCTGCACGCCCAGATCGAGAGCAGCGGCGCTACGCGCGCGGTGCGCCAGATCGTGCGGCCGGTGGGGCGACGCATCACGCTATCGCTCACGCCGCACCTCCGCCGCACCATGCTGCTTGAGCACAGTCATCGCCTGGTCGGCGCGATCCGGATCGGTCACCACCCAGACGCCGAACTGTCCGCCGCTGAACCGCGCGTCGTACCCGACGGTGGTGGTGAGCCGGGGGATATGCGCCATCGCGAACATCGCGAACACCGTCGCCAAGCCCCCGATCAATACCATCACCTCGAAGCCGAGAATCGTGAACGGAACCCAGGCGGCGACCGCTTTGCCGCCGACGATGATCGGCCAGTAGTCGGAGATCCACACCGGAATCCAGTAGCCGAACGTCACGCCGCACAGGCCGAAGATGAGTGTGACGATTCGCACCTTGCTGGGCGGATGCTTCATCACGTGCTCGAACTCGTGGCGCGGCGTCGGTGTGAACACCGTGATGTCGCCGAACCGGTCCTTTTTGAGATCTTCAATGGCGTGCACCGCCGCGTCGATCTCGTTGAATGCGCCAAGGACGCCTTGCATCAGTGGGGCGCTCCCGTGTCGTCAGGATACACTGTGCCTTCGGTGAGATCGTGCTCCAGGCCGGCGTGCGCGAACCGCATGCGCGGCGGGATGATCTCCTTGATCTCGCTCATCGCCATCACCGGCAGCTGTCGGATGAACAAGAGGAACCACATGAAGAACCAGCCGAAGCTGCCGAGCAGAATCGAGTAGTCGATGAACGTCGGGCGGTAGGTGCCCCACTGCCACGGCTCGAACTCGTGCGCCAGCGAGGGCACGATGATCACGAAGCGCTCGAACCACATGCCGAGGTTGATCGTCAACGACAGCATGAAGAGCCAGGTCGGATTGCGCCGGAGCTTCTGCGACCAGAGGGAGAGCGGCAGCACGCAGTTGCAGATCAGCATGATCCACGCAGCCCACGCCCACTGGCCGAAAACGCGGTTCCAGAAGTAGTCGATCTCGAACCGGTTGCCGCTCATCCACGCGATCTGGAACTCCGTCACGTACGCCAGGCCGACGACCGTCGACGTGAACAGGCAGAGCTTGGCGGCTGCGTCGAGGTCGTTGAGTGTGATGTAATGCTCGAGGTGGAAAAACTTTCGGAGCGGGATGACGATCGTGAACACCATCCCGATGCCGGAGAAGATCGCGCCCGCGACGAAGTACGGCGGGAAGATCGTCGCGTGCCAGCCCGGCGTCAGCGCCATCGCGAAGTCGAACGACACGACCGAGTGCACCGAGAGCACGAGCGGCGTCGCGAACGCGGCGAGGAACAGATACGCGCGCGTGAAGTGCCGCCATTCGCGATCGGAGTTGCGCCAGCCCAGCGCGAGCTGCGCGTAGATCGCCTTCCGAATCGGATTCTTTTCCCGGTCGCGCAGGATCGCGATGTCGGGAATCAGGCCGACGTAGAGGAAGGTGCTCGAGATCGTGAGGTAGGTGAGGATCGCGAACACGTCCCAGACGAGCGGGCTCTTTGGATTCGGCCAGATGAGCCGCCAGTTCGGGTATGGAATCAGGTAGAAGAATTTCCAGGGGCGCCCGAGGTGCAGAATCGGGAACAGACCGGCCGTCATGACGGCGAACACCGTCATTGCTTCCGACACGCGATAGATGCTGGTGCGGAAGCCGGCTCGGAAGAGATAGAGAATCGCCGAGATGAGCGTGCCGGCGTGGCCGATACCGACCCAGAACACGAACGTCGTGATGTAGACGGCCCACATCACCGGCGGCTGGAATCCGGCGACCCCCAGACCCTCGCGAATCTGATAGACCCAGGCGCTCGCGCCGACGAGCATGCAGAGGATCGCGATGCCCAACGCGGCGAACCAGCCGAGGCTTGGCCCCAGCGTGCCGCCGATCTCGCGATCGACTTGGTCGTAGTCGCGGACGGCCGGGAATCGGACCGCCGCGCTTGCAATGTTCGGGCGCTCGCCGTCGCGGAGCGGAGTCGCAGTCGCTGCCATGGCCGCGCCTCCTTAAGCCCGCGGCGCCGGAGCGCCGGCGGCCGGATGGTTGACCTTTTTCAAGTAGACCACCGCGGTGTAGGTGTTGAGCTCCTCGAACACGTGATAGGCGCGACGATCGTGGGCCAGCTGCGCGACCGTCCAGTTGGGATCCGCCGCGTCTCCCCAGGTGATGGCGCGCGACGGGCAGGCCTGCGCGCATGCCGTCGTGAACTCGTTCGGAACGAGATCGCGATGCTCGAGCGCCGCGCGATTCTCCGCCTCGCGAATGCGCTGCACGCAGAAGCTGCACTTCTCCATCACGCCCTTGCCGCGCACCGTCACGTCGGGATTGAGCTGCCAGTTGAGCGGCTCCGGGAACGCGTACTGCTTGCGATCCGCCTCGCCGTACCCGAACCAGTTGAAGTACCGAACCTTGTACGGACAGTTATTGGAGCAGTACCGCGTCCCGACGCACCGGTTGTAGACTTGGACGTTGAGCCCGTCCGGCGAGTGATACGTGGCGTACACGGGGCAGACCGGCTCGCAGGGAGCGTTGCCGCAGTGCTGACACAGCATCGGCACGAAGCGCGTCTCGAAATCGACGCCGAACTTGCCGTCGAGATTTCCCTCGAAGTAGCGCTCGAGGCGAATCCAGTTCATCTCGCGGCCGCGTTCGATGTTCAGACCGGGGCGCGATTCGGCCCAGATGCTCGCGACCTGCCAATACGCGCCGACCGTCGGGATGTTGTTCTCAGCGTAACAGGCCGTCACGCAAGCGGAACATCCGGTGCACCGCGCGAGATCGATCGTCATCGCCCAACGGCGGCGCGTCATGCCGCGGGGGTCGTTCGGGTCGTACAATCCCTTATGAGTTCCCTGATCCTGCGCGGTCGGCGCACCCAGCTCGCCCTGCGCGTCGGCGGCGACCGGCGAGCGGAGACCGGGGAGGAACTCGTGGCTCGCATCGCCGGGTAGAACCTCCTTCTCCTCGGGGCGCGGCGGGTTCGTCAGATCGCTCGCGTTCATCGCCTGCGCGATGCCGCGGCCGTGCTGCCGCGCCGAACCTTCCGTGCTCGGCAGAATCCGATTGTCGCCCGTCTTCGAGATCGACGCCTTGGTGACGGTCCAGGCGAAGCCGCCGGCCGCGTTCGTCGACGCCGGCAGCACGTCGAACACATTGACGCCGACGTCGCGCGCGTAGCGGCCGTAGCCCCACTGGACCTGCGACGCGTCGTGATGCTTCGGTTCGAACGGCGCGAGCTTGGCCTGCGAGCGATGCCCCTGTCCGCTCGGGATCGCGATCGCATCCTTGTGCACGCCGAGGTACGGGAAGGCCGGCGCGCGAATGGTTCCGTTCGACGTCTTCACGTCGAGGAAGTCGCCGCGGTCGATGCCCAATCGCTCGGCGGTCTCCGGGTGAATCTCGACCCACGAGCTCCAGCAGATCTTGGTGACGGGATCCGGCAGCTCCTGGAGCCACGGCTTGTTCGCGCCGCGCCCGGCACCCAGCAGCGGTGAGGGATATGTAATGAGGAAAAAGTCACCTTCCCCGGTGCCCTTGGGCTGGACCGTGATCGTCGCCGGAGCCGCGGGCCGCGCGGCCGCCGCTGCGGCCCCACCCATCGACCCATTGGCGATGCCGTGTGGCAGTGCCGTGGCGAGGGCGGGCGCGCCGCCCGGAAAGGCCGCGATGAGCCACGTCCGATAGCTGTCCACTGAATACCGCGACGCCAGCGCCGCATCCTTCTTGGCGACGGCGATCAGGAAGTCGGCCGTGCCGCCCTTGATCGTCGGATAGACCGGATCCATCGCCGGCTGCTGTAGCGAGATCGTGCCGCGAATCGGCGCGGCATCGCCCCACGACTCGAGCGCGTGAAGATCGGGAATGACGAGGTTGCACAGCTCCGTCGTCTCATCCGGATAGGACGAGAAGCTCACGCGCACCGGCACCTTGGCAAAGGCTTCGGCGAACTTGATCGCTCGCGGGAGATAGTGCGCCGGATCGGTGCCGCGCACGAACGCGATGCCGACCTGCCCTGCGCGCATTCGCTCGACCTGCCCGAGCAGCTCGGCGGTCGTCGTCATGCCGTCGAATGAGGTGATCGCCTGCGCCGGCTTGATCGTTGCCCCCACCGCACCGCCCGCCTGATTGATCGCGGCCACGGCGAGCGCCACCTCGAGCGCATCGGCGCCGCCGACTCCGGAGAGGGCGAGCACCGGCTTGGATGCGCCGATCTCGCTGGCGATCCGCTGCAGCTGCGCCGCGTCGACGCCGCTTTCCGTCGCCGCCTGCTGGATTGAGCCCTTACCGGCGAACGCATTGGCGATCGCCAGCTCACTGCCCGGCTTGCAGGCAATCCATTCGTCCGCATTGAGGCCGGTGAGCGAACGCCGCGGGCCGACGTACACGAAACGCGGCGCGCCGTCGAGCTTCGCCCGCGCATCGGCGAAGTCGAGCTGTTGCGGGACGCTCGCCCCCCAGCCGTCGAGGAAGTCGGCGCCGAACGAGATGATGAGCTTCGCGTCGGAAAAGCTGAGGGCCGGCCAGGCCACACCATAGGTCCGGCGGTTCGCCTCGATCGCCGCGCTGTCGGCCTCGAAGTCGACGCTCAGATGCGGCTCGAACCCGTAGCCGGCGAGCCAGCCGTCGAGAAAGCGCGGGAAGCTGCCGCTCTCGTGCTGGTTGATGAAGACGCCGCCCTTACCGCGGGCGCCGCCGAGCGCCTGGGCGAGCCGCGCCACCGCGTCGTCCCAGGTAATCGGCTTCCAGGTCCCGCCCTCGTTGACCATCGGAACGCGGAGGCGGTCTGGGTTATAGAGCCCTTGCAGCGCGGATTGGCCGCGGGCGCAGAGCGCGCCATGGTTGAGCGGGTGCTCCGGATTGCCCTCGAGCTTGATCGCCCGGCCGTCGCGCGTCTCGGCGATCATGCCGCACGCCGCCGAGCACTCGCGGCAGGTCGTCGCGTAGTAGGTCGACACGCCCGGCACGGTCTCGTCGGGCGATACGAGATATGGAATGAGCTTTCCTGTCGGCTCCGAACAGCCGACCGCGGCGATCGCCGCGCTCGACGCGCCCAGCACCTTGAGGAACTCGCGGCGCTTCACGCCAGACGTCGTGGTGTCCTGGGTCATGTCAGTAGTGGCAGTTCGCGCAATCGTACCGCGCCTTCTTTCGCTCACCCGTGGCGAGCGCGACCGGTGCCGCGCTACCACCCGGCGCTGCGGCAAGCGTGGCGCTGGTCGGCTGGTCGGCGTAGCCGGCAGCCTCGAGACCTTCCTTCGGACTGTAGCCGTTGACGTGACAGCTCACGCACCAGCCCATGTTCAGCGTGGCGTACTGATAGACCCGATCCATCTTCTGGATCTGGCCATGACAAGTCTGGCAGGTCACGCCGGCATTGATGTGCCGCGTGTGCGGGAAGTGGACGTATTCGGGAAGCTTGTGAATCCGCACCCAGGGAATCGGCTTCGCGTTCGCACCCATGCCGGCGCCCATGCCCGCCACATCAGCAAACTTGTACAGCTTCTGAATCTCGGCGCTCGTGCGCGCCGGTCCGAGATCCGACGCCGGGCGCTGTGGGCCGATCATGTTGTGGCAGCCGATGCAGGTCGACACCGCCGGCAGGCCGGGGTCCATCGACTTGTTCGCCGCGTTGTGGCAGTAGAGACAGTTCATCCCGAGCTTCTGCACGTGCACTGTGTGCGGAAACGCGATCGGTTGAACGGGTGATCCGTGTTGCGAGGAAGAGGCGCCGCTGTACGCGGACAACATGACGGCACCGATTGCCAGGGCGAGCAGCCCTGGTATGGCGGTCCACTGCCTTCGCTTTGTCATCGCGATGGGATGTGAGTCGAAGCTCCGCGAGTTTGTGAACTTATTCACAAGCCTGCGGTCGGAAATCTGAACAGACTGGAAATGCTGCGCAAGTGATGCGCGTGACGACGCGGCCCAACGCGCGAGCAAAACATCGTCCACACGATGTGAAATCTGCCGGCAGTCGAGTTGAACCTAATCGGACTGGTTCCCGCTGTCTGCCGCCGCGCCGAATCTCCGGGCGTCATCGACGCCGTCATCAACGGCGTCATCGTCGCGCCGCCAGGCAGATCGATGCCGCATCGGCGAGTGTCGCTGAACGAACATCGTCGGGCAGCAGATCGAGATTCGCTCGCGGCGTCTGCGCCAATCGCAGCGGCCACTGCGTCCCAAAGACGAACCGCTCGCTCCCGATCGTCCGCAGCAGCTTGGCGAGATGATCCTCCGGCGGTCCCCAGATCCACGAGATGTCCCAGAACACGCGACGTTGCTCGTCCGGCGTGAGACCCCAGTGCACCTCCTCGATCAGCTCGCGGCTCGCCGCCGTCACCACCAGTCGCACGTCGCGCCCCACTCGTGCCAGCGCACGGATGGCTGCGGCACTCAAGTCGCCCGCCGCGTCCATCGGATGACGCTGTCGCAGATCCTCGAACTTCACCGTGAGCAGAAGCGCGAGGCCGCGCGCACCAGCGGAGAACGCGAGCTCGCGCATGCGCTCGCTATGCGGGCCGAGCCCCCACTGCGGTGGATAGACGCGAATGGCCGGCGCGCCGGCGGCCGCCGCGTCCTCGAGCGCCGTCTCCCACTTTGGCCAGTCGGGTCGAACGGCGAATACGGCGCGGAGGCGATCGTCCGATCGCGAGAGCAAGGCTCGCAACGCTCGATTGCCCTCGCTCGGATCGCGATGGAACGCGGACGGCAGGTGCCCGACCCATGCTTCATCGATTCCTTCGCGATCCATGACGCGAAGGAGCGCATCGGGATCGGGATGCGGCACGTGCCGAAAGGGATACGGGCCGACGAGCGTGTTGACGTCGATCATCGCGCGCCCGCCGCCCGCGCGCCGCGCGGATCCGTCTCCCGGGGCAGCCGCTCGCAACGCGGGAAGCTGCCGCGCGGAAAGATGCGCGCCGCGTTCTGCCATCGAATGCCGGCCAGCTCCTCCGCGCTCAGGCCAAGCAGCTCGAGGGCGCGCAGCTTGGCGAGGCCGGTGCACATCGTGAGATCGGAACCCCAGAGGAGCCGGGACGCGCCGAGTGCCGCGACGGCGGCATCGAGCATGCCACGATCGGCGCCGCTTCCCGACAGGTCGGGATAGATGTTCGGGCAGTCGGCGACGGCCGGAAAGGTGTGCATGTAGTCGCCGCCGCCGCCGATGTGGGCGAGAATGAACGAGGTGCCCGGATGCCGGACGGCGAGCCGCGCCAAGTCGAGCCCATCAGAGATCTCTTGTGTCGGCCACTCGCGCTGCCGGTGCTGCCAGATGTGGTGCAGAATTGGAAATCCGCGCTTCCCCGCCTCGGCGGCGATCGGATCGAGCAATGGATCGTCGGCGCGGCGGCTCGCCAACAGCTTGACGCCGATCGCGCCGCGCGCCGCGCAGCGGTCGATCTCGTGCAGCGCGTGATCGGTGTAGTTCGGGTTCACGGTCACGAACATCCGCACCCGATCGGGCTCGCGCTCGCCGAGGGCGAGCATCGCATCATTGCCGAGGGTCACGTCGGGCGGCGAGGGAAAGTACGTGGGCGACGAGAAACCCCACGTGCCGAGAATCGACGCCACGTGGTACGTGACGCCGATCCGCTCGCCGGCGCGAAAGCGCGCCTCGTTCACGTCGGCCCAATCGGCGCGGCCGGTGCGCGCGTGATGGAAGTGCGCGTGGGCGTCGATCAGCGGCCCGCCTCCGGCGCCGCTCGCATCGCGTCCACCGGCAGGTGTCACGCCCCTGCTTCCTCGTCGCGCAGATTCACGAGCG
>DATNAT010000329.1:0-45464 GCA_035572355.1 Gemmatimonadaceae bacterium | reverse complement strand
TGCGCGTAGGCCAGCGCATCGGCCACGTCGCGGAGCACGCGTACCGTGCGATCGATCGGCCAGCGGCCCTCGGTCGCCAGACGCAGCCCCAAACTTTCGCCGTCGATGTAGGCCATGACGAAATACACGAGTGCTTCGTCGCGGTCGTCGACACTGTAAATCGAGACGATGTTCGGGTGGCTCAGCTGCGCCGCCGTCTGCGCCTCGCGAATGAAACGCGTACGCACGTCGCCGTTGAACGCGACGTCCGGCGGCAGGACCTTGATGGCGACGGTGCGATGCAGGTGCGTGTCGACGGCACGGTAGACCACCGCCATGCCGCCACGGCCAATCTCCCGTTCGATCTCGTAGCTCGCGCCGACCGCAGTGGCGGCGCGGTCGCGCAGATAATCCGTCACACCTACCGCGCGGCCGGCCGGCCGGCGGGCCGACTGCCAGTGGCGCGCGACTCGTCGCCGACGTACAAGGCGGCATCGACGCTGTCCGCCAGGTTGAGCGCGTCCATTGCCAACGTCGTGACGTGCTGCGGCGTCTGCGAGCCGGCGTTGAGACGAATCAGATCGAGCTTGATGTTCTGCAGGGCGACGAGGCAGGTCTCCATTTTCGCTGCGATCGCGTCGCGTCGGCTCGAGCTGTCGGCGAACGCGCGTCGATCGCGCTTGAGCTTGGCCAGTCGCCGAACCCGCTCGTCGCTGCCCCGCTCGTCGAGCGGATTGGCCGCGTTTTCCAGTCGCGCGATCTCCGCCTCGAGCGACGTCGAGCCACTCGCGGCGCCGCTGCGGTCGATCTCGGCCAGCGCCACGGCGAGCGACTTCACCTTTTCGGCCAGCGCGTCGGCCGACCGGCTGACGTCGGGAATGCGCGCGCGTTCGGGACTGGGCATGCGCTGCAGCAGGCGCAGGACCTCGGCGCGGTCCGACTCCGCACGACGCACGCGGTCGGCATAGGCGCCGGCGACGAGTGCCACGTCGCTCGCCGAGCCGACACTCGAACCGCCGGGAGACAGCGCCGCGCGGCCGCGCGCAGCGATCTGCCGGGCGCGCCGCTGCTCGCGCAGCGCCTGTCGCTGCTCCCGATTGAAGATCGCGCGCGCACCCGTGACGAAGTCGTCGGCGACGTCGACCAGCTCACGCTCGCGGTGCTGCCGGAACACGTCGCGCCAGTCGTAGCCATCGGACCAGAGCCGCGCGTACTTGAACGCGAGGTAGATGCTCCAGATCACCGTGATGCTCGCCAGGTCGCTGCTCTGCGTCACGATCGCGGCAAGCAGGATCACGCCATTCACGTAGAGGTACGTGGCCACCTTGCGTCGGAACCTGGCGACGGGCTCCGCTTCCCACCGGCGCCATTCCTCCGGGGTCGGCGCGCGACTGCCGGCGTGATCGACGGCGGCCGACGCGCCGTACGACGGTGTTGCCGGCGCTGACGCGACGGGAAGACTCGTCGTCGGCATGCGGTCGGGCACGCGGCCGGTGTCGAGCGCGACGACGACCGCGCCGGCCGACGGGAAGCGATTGGCCGGATCCTTCTCGAGCAGCAGCATGATGACGCGCGACAGATCCGGCGGCACGTCGGCGCGGCGCTGCTCGAGCGGCGTCGGCCGCTCGGAGATGTGCTTGACGAGAATTGCCGGCGTGCTGTTGGCGAGAAAGGGCGGCTCGCCGGTGAGCATCTGGTAGCCGACGATGCCGAGCGAGTAGAGGTCGCTCCGGCCGTCGATCTCGCGCTCGCCGGCGGCCTGCTCAGGCGACATGTACGTCGGCGTGCCGATCGCGATGCCGGTCGCCGTGAGGCGCGAGTTGCCGTCGCTCACGGCGCGCGCGATGCCGAAGTCGGTCACCATTGGACGGCCGCTTTCGGCGTCGATCAGGATGTTGTCGGGCTTGATGTCGCGGTGCACGACGCCGCGTTCATGGGCGTAGGCGAGTGCATCGGCAACATCGCGCAGCGTGCGCCGCGTCTCGTCGACCGAAAGCGCGCCATGGTCGTGCAGGCGCTTGGCGAGGTTGTCGCCCGTGATGTACGCCATCACGAAATAGACGATTCCCTCGACTTCGTCGACGGCGTAGATGTCGACGATGTTCGGATGGTTCAGTTGCGCCGCGGTTTCCGCCTCGCGCAGAAAGCGCGTCTTGATCTCGCTCCGAAACGCGAGCTCGGGCGGCAGAACCTTGATGGCGACCGTGCGCTTGAGCCGCCGGTCCTTGGCCCGGTAGACCACACCCATCCCACCGCGTCCGATCTCGCAGTCCAGCTCGTAGTGCGGGCTGAGCACGCGCTCGACGTGCGCGCTCAGCTCGGAGTCCGAAGACGGTGCCGCAGGATCCGACAATCGAATGCTCGGGTTATGGGCTGGGGGGCGGGCTGACGCATTTTAGCACGCGGCTAAGCTTCGTGAAAGACACCATTGCGCGCCGCCAGGTCCACGCCGTTGAGGCAGTTACGCCGCCGCAACTGGCGTGTGACCCTCCCATTTTGCTGCCAGGCTGACGCTTTTTGGCGAGCGCGCGTTGTGCACAGCAGTGGGCCCTTCAGGCTGCGGGTCGTAACTTCAAGCCGCGCAGCAGTTAGCCGGGCGGCAAGTTGATGGAATGGAGTGTGCGAGTCGGCGGGCGAGCCGGCGCAGCACCCGCAGCAGTAGCTTCTGCAGCCCGACCTCACTTTCGGAAATTCCTCATGGCAACTCGCCAGACTCTTCCAGTACTCCCGTTGCGGGGCACGGTCATCTTTCCGGGTCTCACGGCGCCCATTGCGGCCGGCCGACCGGGGACCCTTCGCGCCATCGAGGCCGCGCTCAAAGCCGAGCGACTCGTCTTTGCCGTGGCCCAGCGCGACAACACTGACGAACCCACGCCGGACATCCTCTACTCGATGGGCGTGATCGCGCGCATCGGGCAGATCCAGCGCGGCTTGGGCGGCGTCCAGCTCCTGCTTCAAGGCGAGCAGCGCGCCACGTCTCTCCAGTACACGACGACCGAGGGGTATCTGAGCGCCGTCGTCATGCCCGTCGACGAGATGAAGCCGGCGAACGAGAACGACCCGGCCTTCGTCGCGCTCAACAAGGAGCTGCGCGAGCGGGCCGCCGAGTTGGGCGAACGTCGCGGACTGCCCGAGGAGGTCGTCCACCAGGTGCTCGACGCCGTGACCGACCCCGGCCGCTTCGCCGACCTCGTCGCGGGCTACATCGAGCTCCAACCGCCCGAGAAGCAAGGCTTGCTCGAGACGCTCAGCGTCGACGAGCGCCTGCGCCGCGTGCTCGTGCACGTCCAGAAGCAGATCGGCATGCTGGAGATGCAGGACGAGATCAAGTCGCAGGTGCAGGAGGAGCTGGGCGAACGGCAGCGCGAGATGTACCTGCGCGAGCAGATGAAGGCGATCCAGAAAGAGCTCGGCGACGACGACCAATCCAAGGAGATCGTCGAGCTGCGTGAAAAGCTCAACAAGCTCGAGCTCCCCAAAGAAGCGCGTCAGGAAGTCGAACGCGAGCTCGGCCGGCTCGAGCGCTCGGGTCGCGAGTCCATGGAAGCGCAGGTCATCCGCACTTATCTGGAGTGGATCGCCGAGCTTCCGTGGAACAATCGGTCCGACGACAATCTCGACCTTACCCACGCCCAGACCGTGCTCGACGAAGACCACTACGGTCTGCCCGACGTGAAGGATCGCGTGCTCGAGTTCCTCGCCGTGCGCCAGCTCCGCGCACAGCAGATGGCGGATGAGCTCAAGCAAACCGGCGAGATGTCGATCGCCAAGCTCCGCGCTTCGAAAGAGGACGCGACACCGCAACTCGGCAACAGCACGGTCGACAACAAGCCGATCACCGACCCCAAAGAAGCCAAGGCGCGCGCCATGGCGAAGGGTCCGATCCTGCTCTTCGTCGGACCGCCGGGGGTCGGCAAGACGTCCATCGCCAAGTCGATCGCCCGTTCGCTCGGCCGCCAGTACGTGCGCGTGGCGCTCGGCGGCGCGCGCGACGAAGCCGACATTCGCGGCCACCGCCGCACGTACGTGGGCGCGATGCCGGGGCGAATCATTCAGGGGATGAAGCAGGGCGGCGCCAAGAACCCGGTCTTCCTGCTCGACGAGGTCGACAAGCTCGGCATCTCGTTCCAGGGCGACCCGGCGAGCGCGCTGCTCGAGGTGCTCGACCCGGCGCAGAACGACAACTTCACAGATCACTATTTAGGGATTCCGTTCGACCTGAGCGAGGTGCTGTTCATCGCCACGGCGAACTTCATCCAGAACATTCCCGGACCGCTGCTCGACCGAATGGAGGTCGTGGAGTTCGCGGGGTACACCGAGCGCGAGAAGGCGGAGATCGCGAAGAAGTACCTGATCCCCCGCCAGCTCGAGGAGTCGGGGCTCGGCGACAAGAACGTATCGTTCACCGACGAGGCCGTGGCCGCGGTGATCAGCCAGTACACGCGCGAGGCGGGCGTTCGGCAGCTCGAGCGTCAAGTCGGCGCCGTGGCGCGCAAAGTCGCGCGCAAGATCGCCTCGGGCGACGCCAAGGTGATCGAGGACGGCAAGATCGACGCGGACGAGGTGCACGGCCTGCTCGGCCGGCCGAAGGTGCACCCGGAACACGCCGCCGAAGAGAACGAGGTCGGCGTGGCGACGGGCATGTACTACACGCCCGCCGGCGGCGACATCATGTTCGTCGAAGCGGCGATCCGCCGGCTGTTCGGCTACGGCAACCGCGCGACGGACGATGAGAAAACTCAGGTGAGCGGGTGGGGCAACGTATCGCTCATTCTCACCGGCCAGCTCGGCGACGTGATGAAGGAGTCGGCGCGCGCCGCGATGACCTTCGCTGCCACGCACGCCTCGACGCTCCAGATTCCGGAAGACCGGCTCGGCTCGATCGAAGTGCACATTCACGTCCCGCAGGGCGCGATCCCGAAGGACGGACCGTCGGCCGGCGTCACGATGTCGACGGCGCTCGTCAGCGCGATGTCCGGGCGTCCGGTTCGCAAGGACGTGGCGATGACCGGCGAAATCACGCTGCGCGGCCGCGTGCTACCGATCGGCGGTGTGAAGGAAAAGGTGCTCGGCGCGCACCGCGCCGGCATCAAGACCATCATCCTGCCGAAGGAGAACGAGGCCGACATCGAGGACATTCCGGAGGACGTGCGCAAGCAGTTGACGTTCCACTGCGTGTCGACGCTCGACGAAGTGTTTGCGATCGCGCTCGTGCCGCTGCCCAATACGGCGCCGGCAAACGTTCAGCCGACGCTGATGGAGACGATGGAGGAGAACGCGACGACGAAGGTCGCCTGAGCCTTCGCGGAGCACCAGGAACTGCATGCGCCCGGCGGTCAGCCGGGCGCATTCTGTTTTGGGAGTGCCGGGCCGGCCCGGGCGGGCCTTGCCAAAGCTCGGTCGAGCGTTATTGTATGCAAAATTTTGTGCAGCTAGCCGGTTCACGCTTGGCGCTCAGAGAAATGACGTCGATTCGCACCGCCCGTCGGCTTCTGCAGGCGTTCGCGCTCTCGCTGCTCGCCGCGTGCGGTGGCGATGCCCCGACGGCCACCCAGAACCAGCATCCGAGCGGCCCCAGCACCCCCGTCGTCATCCCTGGCGCGCCCGACGGGTGGGTTGGCAGCATCGGCGCGCCGTTCGGCGCGGGCCTCGACGAAACTGACCACCACGGCGGACGGGCCGCCCTGTATCTCACGGCCGTTAACCCACCACTGCCGCCGAGCACGCCCCCGTTCGTCACCGTCAACCAGGAAATTCGCGCTGATGCGTTCCGCGGCAAACGCATACGGCTCGCCGGCTGGGTGCGACAAGTCAGCCTGAATTGTTCGACGTGCGGCCTCTGGATGCGCATTGACGGACCGGGCGTCACACTCGGATTCGACAACATGTCGAACCGACCGCTGACCGGCACCGCTGATTGGCATCAGGTGTCGATCGTGCTCGACGTTCCGGCAACGGCGATCGGCATCACCTTTGGCGCGCTGTCGAACGGTACGGGTACGCTGCTCGTCGATGACCTGTCGCTCGACACGGTCGGCAGCGACGTCGCCGTCACCTCGCCGCCGAGCCCACCGCCGTCGGGATCCGACTCGGCCACGCTCGTCGCGCGCTACGCGCGGACGCCGTCCAGCCCGGTCAATCTCGATTTCGAAGGAATCGCCGAGACGCCGCCGGCGACGGTCGCATGGGTCGCGTCAAACGCGGTGCCGCTCGCGACGACGGATCCGTCGGCAAGTCTGGACGATCTTCAGCCGCTGGAACAGATCGTGGGCTCGGCGCATCTCGTCGGCATGGGCGAGGATACGCACGGCACGCGGCAGTTCTTCCAGATGAAGCACCGGATCCTGAAGTACCTCGTCACGAAGCTCGGCTTCACCGTGTTCGCGATCGAGGCGACGAGTCCGGAGGCGGACGACCTGAATCGGTACGTTCTGACCGGGGAGGGCAATCCCAAGACCCTCTTGTCACGACTCTATTTCTGGACCTGGAACACCCAGGAAGTACTCGACATGATCGAGTGGATGCGCCAATGGAACGCGGGCGCCGCGCCGAGCCAGCGTGTCCAGTTCCTCGGCTTCGACATGCAGACTCCGGGCGCGTCGATGGACAGCGTCGCCGCGTTCATCGGCCGGGTCGATCCCGGACAATCCAGTTTCGTTTCCGACCGGTACGCCTGCCTCGCCCCGTATCGCAACCACGGGCCGACGCCCGGCGCCGGTACGAGCCAGTACGCCCTGTCGTTGCCATCAACCAAAGCCGCCTGCGCCGCGGGATTGCAGGCCGTCCACGATTTGATCCAGAGCTCGAGCCCGGCCTACCAGGCTGCGAGCTCGCCGGCCGTGTATCAACAGACGCTTCATCATGCGCGCCTCGTGCAGGAATACGAGACAATGATCTCGCTCAGCGACCCGCAGGTGTCGAGCCTGTCACGCGACCGTTCGATGGCCGAGAACATCGATTGGATTCGGCAGCAGGCCGGAACCGGTGCGAAGATCGCGCTCTGGGCGCACAACGGACATATCAACGCGGTGCCGCAGCTCATGGGCGGCTATCTTCGCGCATCGTACGGCGCCGACTATTTGCCGCTCGGCTTCGCGTTCGGCACCGGTGGATTCAACGCCGTAGGATCGGCCGGACTTCGGGCTTGGGAGGTGAGCATCGTTCCCAAAGGGTCACTCGAATCCGCGTTTCTCGCCACAGGAAAACCGATGCTGCTGCTCGACACGCGGAAGATCTCGAGCGGCGGCGCGGCAGCCGCTCCTCTCGCCGGTCCGATCGCGATGCGATCGATCGGAGCCGTATTCGATCCGAGCTCGGAGACTGCGTACTTCGGTCGAGCGCTCTTCCCGGACGATTTTTCGGTTCTCGTCTTTCTCGCGACGACGACACCGAGCACGTTGTTGCCGTTCAGTTTTTGATCGTGGGGCGCCGATCGTGAGATGCATGCTCAGCGACGTGTGAGAACGGCTCTACGACTTCGTCACCCCAGCGCGCCGGGTACGCACGATCCGTTTGATCCGTGCTGCTATCCGGTGAACCCGTACCCGGCTTTAGTCGGTGGGATTTCCCGAGTGGCTGTTACTCGTCGCGGCGAGTCTGGGCGGCGAATCTGGTCGGAACACGTTGGGCGCGGATGGCGCGAACAAGCGCAAACCGGCACGATGCACCGGAGCCAAAGGCGAACGGGCCGGCCGCTCTCATGAGAACCGACCCGTCGCCGCGTACGGTGGGAATGACTTGAGCACTCACACGGACGGGCACCGACAACAAACGGAAAGGACTTTGAACGTCGCGGGGCTAGCCACCGCTCGCGACTCGTAGCTCATCGCTGAGCGATTACGATCCCCGCCCCGCTATCCACGCCTCCTACGCCGTTTCGCTCACGTTCACGCCGCAGATCGTTCCGTTGATCGTGAAGTGCCCGCCGGTCGCGCCGGTGTAGTGGACGGTGTAATCGATGCCGCAGCTGCCGCCGGTCCAGTTGAACGAGCCGGTGCCGCGCCAATCGAAAGTGTCGAGCGAGGCGGTCTGCGAGAACGCAAAGTTGAACGTGTACGTGAGGTTGCCGCTCACCGCGATCAGTTCCGTTCCCGTCGACACCTTGCAGCCGGCCATCGTCACGGTCATCGTGCCGGTGGCCGTGCCGCTGCCGTTCGTTCCGACGTCGTCGCTGTAGTTGTACGTGCCGCTGATGTTTCCACCGTTCGTGCACGGTGCGTTGATCGACGCCGAGCCGGTGAACGGAACTGCCGAGAAGCGCGCCGCGCTCGGTGCCAGCTGCGGCGCGAAACCCGACTTGCTGAGCGCGAGCGACACTTCCTCGAAGATGCCGCTCGCCACCAGCTCCGCCTGCGCGCTCGTCAGCGTGCTCTGACCTCCTTTGGGCCCCGTCGAGTCCGAGCCGCAGCCAAGCAGCACTCCCGCAAAACCAATCCAGGCAAACCGTCGGGCAGCCGTTGAGAGTCGTGGCATGTGTATCTCGTCGTCGAGGAATGGGAGGTCGCTACGGGGAGGGACTGTATCATTGCACGTCCCATCGACCCGGGCAATGGCGCGGGCTTCTGGATTTCACCGCGAGTTGGTGCCATGCTAGCGGGCCCATTCGACCCGAGGACAATACACAATGCGGTTGGTCATTCACTCGCTCTTCCGAACGCTGCCGGCTTTGCTGTTGGTGGCGCCGCTGACCGTGGCGACAGCGCAACGCGGCCGTGGCGGTCGTGGCGGCGCCTCACCGAACGGGGACCAGGTCGCGCCGGCCGGCGATAGTGGCTCGACGAGCGCGCGCCGCGGCGGCACCGGCGCGGCGACGTCGCACGACGTCATCGCCATGACCGAAGCGGCTCCCGTCGTATCGCACCACACGATCAGCGTGCGCGGTCAAACGATCAACTACACCGCGTCCGCCGGCATGCTACCGATTCGCAACGCCCAGACGGACGCCGTCGAGGCGGGCATGTACTACGTCGCCTATACCAAAGACGGCGCCAACACCGCGACGCGCCCGATCACCTTTGCGTTCAACGGCGGCCCGGGTTCGGCGACGGTCTGGCTGCACCTCGGTGCGTTCGGGCCGAAGAAGGTGAAGCTCAACGCCGACGGCAGCGCGCCGCCCCCGCCCTACTCGTTCGAGGACAACCAGAACACGCTCCTCGATCAGACGGATCTCGTGTTCATCGACGCGATCGGCACCGGCTACAGCCGTCCCGTGACGCAGGCATTGGGCGCGAAGTTCTGGGGCCTCGATGAGGATCTCGCCGCGTTCCGCGAATTCATTCGCCTCTACCTCACCCGGTTCGACCGGATGGCGAGCCCCAAGTTTCTGGCCGGCGAGAGCTACGGCACCACGCGCGCCTCAGGCCTCTCCGGTCTGCTAGCCGACGACGGCATCTCGCTGAACGGAGTCGTGCTGCTCTCCTCGGTGCTCAACTTCGAGTACTCCTCCCAGACGCGCGGCAACGACATCGGGTTCATCAACTTCATCCCGACCTACGCCGCTACGGCCTGGTTCCACAAGAAGCTGCCCGCCGACATGCAGAAGCTCACCGTCGACGAGGTGGCGTCGGCCGCCGAGAAGTGGGCGGCGACGGACTATTCGAGCGCGCTCATGAAGGGGAACAATCTCACGCCGGCCGAGCGGCAGGCGACGATCGATCAGATGGCGCGCTTCACCGGCCTGCCCAAGGACGTGATCGACCTCAACGACCTGCGCGTTCCCCTCGGCACGTTCGACCAGGAGCTGCTGCGCGACGAGCATCTCACCGTCGGCCGCCTCGACGGCCGCTTTACCGGCTTCGCGCCGATCGCGGCCGGCGGCCGCGGGGGTGGCGTCGGCGTGGGCGACCCGAGCGACATCAGCATTCGCCAGAGCTTCACCACCGTGCTCACCGACTACACGCGGCGCGAGCTGAACTTCCATGACGAGGATATCTACTACATCCTCGGCGGCGGCATCGGCCGCTGGAACTATCCGCAGAACACCTACGCCACGGTCGTTCCAAATCTCGAACGAGCGTTCGCGAAAGATCCGTACATGCGCCTCTACGTGGCCGAGGGCTATTACGACGCCGCGACGCCGTACTTCGCGGTGCAGTACACCCTGTCGCATCTGTCAATCGACCCCAACGTGGCCAAGAACAACATCACCATTGGGCGATTCGACGCCGGCCACATGATGTACATCGACGCGCCGTCGATGAAGAAGCTGCGCGGCGATCTGGAAAAGTTCTACAACGCGGCGACGCGAGAGGCGGTCGTACCGTAGGCGGTGATTGGTGTTTTCGCGTCGGGCGGCGGAGCCGGCCGGAGCGCGACGCGAAGACACCGATTACCGGGGTCTGATTGGCACCAGCAGCGGTCCCCACTGCGGCACCGTCCACGGGTTGTTCTTCAGATCCGCCGGCTCCGTTCCGGGCAGGAAGTACTCGACGTAGCGTTCGTCGGCCGGCGTCGAGGGCTCGGCCACCAAGCCGGTCGCACGATCGAGCTCGGCGTACGCCAGACCGTCCGGCGGCGAACCCCAGGTTCCCGCCGCGCGGTCTGCGTAGTAACGGCCGATCATCTCGCCCCAGATCGGCGCGGCGAGACCGCCGCCCACCGCACCCGAGGTGATCGTCTTCGGCTTGTCGAAGCCGAGCCACACGCCCGCGACCAGATCCGGCGTCATGCCGACGAACCACACGTCGACGTTGTCGTTGGTCGTGCCCGTCTTGCCCGCGATCGGAACACGCGCGGGCACGGCGCGCCGCGCGGCGCCGCCGCTCCCGCGCTCCGCGACGTCCTTCATCATGTCGCGCACGATGAACGCCACGCGCGGGTCCAACACCTGCTGCGGCGTCGATGCCGGACGCTGGTAGATCGTCCGCCCGCCCAGATCGTCGATTCGCGTGATGAACCGCGGCTGGACCACCGCGCCGTCGTTGGCGAACGCGGTGTACGCGGCAACCAGATCGATCGGATGCACCTCCGATGCGCCGATCGCGCTCGCCGGCACCGGCACCATCGGCGTCGTGATGCCCAGCCGCTGCGCCAGCGCCGCGACGGAGTCCATGCCCACACGCATACCGATCTGGATCGCCACGTTGTTGCGCGAATGGATCAATCCCTCGCGCATCGTCATCGGGCCGAGGAACTTGCCGTCAATCTCGGTCGGCTTGTAAATGTCGCCCGACGGCAGCGGAATCTCGAGCGCCGTGTCGGGAACGATCGTGTTCGCGGCGATGCTGTCCTCGATCGCCTTGGCGTACACGATCGGCTTGATCGCCGACCCGGGCTGCCGGAGCGACGATACGGCGCGATCGTACGGCGCGCGCGCGTAGTTGCGCCCGCCGACGAGGGCGCGCACGTCGCCCGTTGCCGGATCGATCGCCACCGCCATCCCCTCGAGATAGTCGGTCTGCCTTCCTCGCGCGGCGGCCTGCGTCAAATGCTTGTAGCCCTTCTGCGCCTCGATGCGCGCCGTGCCCGCGACCAGCGCGTCGACCGCTTGCCGCTGCAACGCCGGGTCGAGCGTGGTGTAAATCTTGTAGCCGCCGTTCATCACGGGAATGCCGGCGCGCTCGGCTTGCTGCCGCACCTCGTCGACGAAATAGCCCGACGGCGCCGACATCCCGGCATTCGGCGCGGTCACCATCGGCTCGCGTTTCGTCTTGTCGGCCAGTTCCTGCGTGATGTAGTGCTGCTCCGCCATCTTCTCGAGCACGAGGTCGCGCCGCTCTTTCGCTCGCTCGGGATGGGCGATCGGGTCGTAGTAGGGCTGCGACTTGGGCAGCCCGGCGAGCGTCGCCGCTTCGGCGAGCGTGAGCCGCTCCGGGCCGCGGCCGAAGTAGTGGCGTGCGCCCGCCGCAACCCCGAACCAGCCGCGGCCGAGGTTGATCTGATTGAGATACTCCTCGAGGATGACGTCCTTGGTGTAGTGCTTCTCCATCTCGCGCGCCGCCGACTGCTCGCGCAGCTTGCGTGATAGCCCCGCCGTGCCGCTCACCTCTCTACGATCGATCAGATCCGGATGGAGATAGCCGACCAACTGTTGGGTGATCGTGCTCGCACCGCCGCGATTCTCTCCCAGCACCTTGCCCTTGATCGCGCCGAGCACGCCGATCATGTCGACGCCGTCGTGCTCGTAGAAGCGCTGATCCTCGACGGCGACGAAGGCTTGCGGCACGTACTTCGGCAGCGACTTGATCGACACGCTGGTGCGCATCTCGCGGCCGATCTCGCCGATCAACGTGCTGTCGCGCGCCAGAACCAGCGACGATTGCGGAAGCTGCACGAGCTGCCAGGCCTGGCCGGTGCTGTGGGCAGTGTCTTGAGCACCGAGGCCCGGTGCGCTGGCGAGCGAAGCCGCGGCGAGCGCGCCGGCGAGCCGAGCGAGCGTGCGGCGCCGGGTAAGCGCAGAGCGCCCGGCGGAATGGCTGATCACGAAACGGTGCTCCAGGGAGGTCATGCGACGAACGGTGGTTCGTGTACTACCCGAAAGAATATCCGTCGGTTGCGGGCGGGACCGTGACGTACGACCCGCGGTCGGCAGGCTCGCAGAGGAGGTTAAAGGGGGAGGCGCAGGAAAGACGACTCGCATCGTAGGTCGCTACAGCGCGTCGCGGCGCAACTCCGGCGCGCCGTCCGGGCCCGGGATCGCTTAGCTTTCAACCACCATGGCGCCTACCGTCCACCTGGCTCTCGCGCAGATCACGCCGCGGAAAGGGGACTACGCCGGAAATCTGGAGCGGCTGGGTCCGGTATTCGGGCAGCTCGATCGGCTCTCGCCGAGGCCGACGGTGCTCTGCCTGCCGGAAGCCGCGCTCACCGGGTATTTCCTCGAGGGCGGCGTGCGCGACAGCGCCGTCACCGCCGGCACCCTTGCCGCCGATCTCGACCGCGTCTACCGCGCCGCCGTCTCCGCGCCGCGCCCGCTCGACGTGACGCTGGGATTCTACGAGATCTGGAATAATAAACTGTACAACAGTGCGATCTACGCCACGCTCGGCGAGGGCGAGCCGCGCGTACGCCATGTGCATCGTAAGGTCTTTCTGCCGACCTATGGTCTGTTCGACGAGGAGCGCTTCGTCGAACGCGGACGCGACGTGCGCGCCTTCGACACGTCGTGGGGACGCGCCGCGATGTTGGTGTGCGAGGACGCCTGGCACAGCATGACGGCGACGATCGCCGCGCTCGACGGCGCGCAGATCATCTTCGTCTGCGCCGCGCCCCCGGCGCGCGGGCCGGGCCCCAAGTCGGACGGCATCCCGGGCCCGGAAAGCGTGAGCCGGTGGGACCGCCTCGTCCGCGACATCGCTGACGAACACGGCGTGTTCGTCGCGCTCACGACGCTCGTCGGCAGCGAGGGGGGCAAGGTCTTTCCAGGCGGCTCGATGCTCGCCGGCACCAAGGGTGAGGTGGCCGGCCGCGCGCCGGTTTGGGACGACGCCATCCTATCGGCGACGGCCGATCTCGCCGACGTCACGCGCGCGCGCGCCGACATGCCGCTCGTCGCCGATCTCGAGACGATGGTGCCACACCTGCGCGCCAGCCTCGACGAGGTGATGGCGCGGACGCCGGCTGTGTGCGAGTACGATCCACCCGCAGCGGCCGCCGCTGCGCGCCTCACGCCGCCGCGCGGCGAAGCGACCGCCGGACAGATTCGCGTCGTGCAGGCCGCGCCGGCCCGCGACGTGGGACCGGCACCGCTCGAGATCGACCCGGCGCTCACCGAACAGTGGCTCGTCCATTTCATTCGCGACGAGATGCGTCGGCGGGGATTCGGATGCGCCATCGTCGGCGTGTCCGGCGGCGTCGACTCGGCCGTCACCGCCTACCTCGCCGCCAAGGCGCTCGGCGCCAAGAACGTGCTCGGCGTCCGCATGCCCTACCGAACGTCGAGCAAGGAAAGCGTCGACCACGCCCAGTTGGTCGTCGATGCCCTCGGCATCCAGTCGCGGACGCTCGACATCTCGGCGGCAGTCGACGGCTATCTGGCGAGTGAGCCCGACGCCGACGACGGACGGCGCGGCAACGTCATGGCACGCATTCGCATGATCGCGCTGTTCGATCTCGCGGCGAAGCATCGCGGCATCCCGCTGGGGACCGGAAACAAGTCAGAGCGGCTGTTCGGCTACTTCACCTGGCACGCCGACGATTCTCCACCAATCAACCCGCTCGGCGATCTGTTCAAGACGCAGGTCTGGGCGCTCGCCAAGCACCTGGGTGTGCCGGAGGTAATCGTCAGCAAGCCTCCCACGGCCGACCTCGTGGCCGGCCAGACGGATGAGACTGATTTCGGGATCTCATATGAGCGGGCGGACGAGATCCTCAACTGGCTGGTGAGCGGCTACTCCGACGGAGAGCTCGTGGCGCGCGGCTTCGACGCGGACGAGGTCGCGCTGGTGAAGAAGCGCGTGGCGGGTACGCATTGGAAGCGCCGGCTCCCCACCGTGGCGATGGTCAGCCCGACGGCGATCGGCGAATCGTATCTGCGGCCGGTAGACTACTGAGCCGAGGCGGGCGGCTACGCCGCCTTGGCGCACGCCAAGCTGACCGCCCGCCGCGCGCATCGCTTCAACGCGCGATGTACCGCGCGCGCGTAGGCGATGAAATTGAGGCCTGCCCACGGGTATCGCGCGAAGAACTCGGTCGGCAGCAGGTCCCCTTTGAGCCGGTTGCACCGCGCGCAGGCCAACACGAGGTTGCCCGGCGCGTGTGCGCCGCCGTGCGCCAGCGGTTGCACGTGGTCGAGCGTCGCGTAGTCGAAGTCGAGCGGCGCCGCGCAGTAGACGCAGCGGCGGCAGCAGTCCCGCATCGCCGCGTGCTTGATCGCTCGCTTTTGCGGGCCGGCGGAGATCGCGCGCGTCCGGCGCCGGGGACGCGGCCCGCGCGGGAGCCTGGGGAGGGAGACGTGGTGGGAGTGATTCACATGCCGACGTCGTGACAATGTCACCTCGCCAAATAGGCGAAACCCCGCCGCGGGACAGATGCCCGTGGCGGGGTTTCGATTTGAATGAACCAGCCCATGCGTGGACGGACAGCGCCGTCCGCGGCGTCGTTACGCCGCGTCGTCAGTTCCCGTGGAGTCGACATTCGGCTCGTACAGCAATTCGCCATGCGCGCCCTCGCGAACCCGCCACCGGCGCTCGGATCGCTCGTCTCGCGCCGGGGTCGATGATGACGGCCTCGATCTTCCTGACTCGTCATACACCGGAAGCGCAACGGAACGTTCCGGGTTCGGCTCGGCCGACTTGGGCGAGATGCGTCCCTCGGTTCGCTTCTTCGAGCTGTCCGACCCGTGCACACGACCGTGACCCGAGTCTGCGGCTTCGACGCGCATCGGATCGGTGAGCGCCGCGATGATCCGGGCGGCATAGGCGTCGAGCATCATCCGGTCCGGCATCTGCGACCCGCCAAACGGCAATGGGATGTCGAAGCCGTCGCCGGCGCGCCGCGGGATGATGTGCACGTGGTAGTGCGGCTCATCCTGTCCTGCCGCCGCGCCGCTGTTCACGACGATGTTCAGATCGTCCGATCCCGTCACTCTGCGGATCGCGTTCGCCAACCGCATCGTCACCTTGAACAGGTGCAGGCCGATCTCTTCGGGCACGTCGAGCAGCGACTCGTAGTGCGCGCGGGGCACGACCAGCACGTGTCCGTTGTTCACCGGCTGGATGTCCATGAACGCGATGGCGTCGCTGTCCTCGTGACAGATCGACACCTCGGCGGCGCCATGGATGAGATCGCAGAAGGTGCAGTGGTGCTGGGTTTCCATGGCCTCCACGAACGCACGGACGGTGCCAGTTGGCCAGCGTCAAAGTGTTGCAAAGCCGACCCCCGCCCACCAGCGGACACCCCGCGCCCGCATTAGCTTGCTCACATGGCCACGACAAGCAAAGCCGAGCGGAAAACGGCGGCCGGGCTCTCGCGCGACCAGCTCGTTGGCGCGTACCGGACTATGCTCCTTTCGCGGCGGCTCGACGACAAAGAGCTCCAGCTCAAGCGACAGAACAAAATATTTTTCCAGATCTCGGGCGCCGGACACGAGGCGGTGCTCACCGCCGCGGGCCTCCTGTTCCGTCCGGCGTACGACTGGTTCTACACCTACTACCGCGACCGCGCGCTCTGCCTGCAGCTCGGCATGACGCCGGAAGAGATGCTCCTCTCAGCCGTCGGGGCCGCGAAGGATCCCAACTCCGGCGGCCGACAGATGCCGAGCCACTGGGGACACAAGAAGCTCAACATCGTGTCGACCTCGTCCCCGACCGGCACGCAGTTCCTCCAAGCCGTCGGGTCGGCCGAGGCGACGCTCCGCGCCAAGCTCCTCGACATCACCGACGGCTTCCAGAAGGACGAGGTGGTGTTCTGCTCGACCGGTGAGGGCACGACGAGCGAAGGCGAGTTCTGGGAGTCGCTCAACTCAGCCTGCAACCTCGAGCTGCCGATCGTCTATCTCGTCGAGGACAATGGGTACGCGATCTCGGTTCCGGTCGAGGTCAACACGGCGGGCGGGAGCATCTCGAAGCTCGTGTCGTCGTTCCCCGGTCTGTTCGTTCAGGAAGTGGACGGCTGCGATCTCGTGGCCAGCTATCAGGCGCTGCAACGGGCGATCGAACACGCGCGCAAGCGCAAAGGGCCGGCGCTGGTGCATGCCCACGTCATTCGTCCGTACTCGCACTCGCAGTCCGACGATGAGCTCAAGTACAAGCCCAAGTCGGAACGCGAGGCGGAGGCCGCGCGCGACCCGGTGATGCAGTTCCCGAAATGGCTCGTCGCGGAAGGCTACGCGACCGAGGCGCAGATCGCGGCGATTCAGGAAGAGATCGAGGCCGAGGTGCAGGCGGCGACCGACGCTGCGCTGGCCGAGGAGCAGCCGGCCGCCGACACGGTCTACAACTACGTCTATTCGCCCGACGTCGACCCGACGAGCGACGCCTTCGACACGGAGGACGATCCCCAGTTCTCCGGCAACGAGACGACGATGGTCGACCTGCTCAACGCCTGCATGAAGGACGAGATGCGGCGTGATCAGAAAATCCTCATGTTCGGCGAGGACGTGGCCGACCTGTCGCGTGAGAAGTACAAGAACGAGGTCAAGGGCAAGGGCGGCGTGTTCACCGTCACCGCCGGCCTCCAGAAGGAGTTCGGCGCGGCGCGCGTCTACAACTCGCCGCTCGCCGAGGCGACGATCGTCGGCCGCGCGATCGGTCTGGCGATCCGCGGATTCAAGCCCGTGGTCGAAGTGCAGTTCTTCGACTACATCTGGCCGGCCTACATGCAGATCCGCAACGAGCTCGCGACGATGCGCTGGCGGTCGAACAACGACTTCAGCGCGCCGGTCGTCATCCGCACGACGTACGGCGGCTACATCCGCGGCGCCATCTATCATTCGCAGACGGGGGCGTCGCTGTTCACGCACTGCCCGGGCCTGCGCGTCGTCTGCCCCGCCACGGCGCTCGACGCCAACGGGCTGCTGCGCACGGCGATCCGCTGCGACGACCCGGTGATCTTCCTCGAGCACAAGCACCTCTACCGCCAGACGTACAACAAGGCGGCGTATCCCGGGCCGAACTTCATGATCCCGTTCGGCAAAGCGAAGACTGTTCGCGAAGGCACCGACGTCACCGTCGTCACCTACGGCGCCACCGTGCAGCGGGCGTTTACCGCCGCCAACCAGCTCGCCGAGTCGGGGCTGTCGGTCGAAGTCATCGACCTGCGCACCCTGTCGCCCTGGGACCAGGAGTCGGTGTACGCGTCGGTGAAAAAGACCAGCCGCGTCGTCGTGCTCTACGAGGATTCGATCTCCTGGGGCTACGGCGCCGAGATCGCGGCGCGCATTGCCGACGACTGCTTCGCCTGGCTGGATGCGCCCGTTCGGCGGCTTGGGTCGACCGACACATTCGTCGGGTACGCCCCCCGGCTCGAGGATGCCACACTGCCGCAAACTGAGGATATCAAGCGCGCCTGCGAAGAGCTCGCGCGGTTCTAGCCCCGCTCCCGCTGGTCGAGCAATCCTAGACCCCCCAAAGGACCGGCCAGCGCCGGTCCTTTGGTGCCTTGGACCCTTGCGGGATCGTCGAGGCCATATCCCGGCCACGTTTCACCGTGGCACCGGGGATGCCGATACTCAGGCCTAACCTCGGGCTCCCAATGCATCCCTCCCTTCGTTCGATCGCGCCGGTAATCATCGCAGCAGGCCTTGCCGCCTGTTCCGATACGCCGCACGCGCCGGTCAGGCGGGCGGGAGCCGGAGCACACATCGCGATCGCGCCGGTATTTTCGCGCGCGGCGTCCGCCGCCGCAGCCGACCTCGCGATTTTCGGCATCCGCTACGACCATGTTCGGATCACGATCACGCGGCCGCCAACGGAGAGCGTGAAGGACACCACGCTCTCGTTCAGCCCCGAGTCGAACGACATATCACTCGACCTCACGGTCGATGTGCATGAACCGGGTGAGTCGTTCGATGCCGTCATCGACTATACCAGCAACGGACGCGTTGTCTTCCACGGTACTGGACGCGTCCAGGCGCACGATGGGGATCATTCGGCGGCGCCAACCGAGCTGCCGATCGAATACGTCGGCCCAGGCGCCAGCGCGACCCGGCTCGTGATCACGCCTCGTACCGCGTCGGTGCTCAGAAACGAGACCAAGACCTTCACGGCGGCGGCCTTCGACGCCAACAACGCGCCGGTGCCCGACGCGCTCGTCGCCTGGACGAGCTCCGACCCGAGCATCGCCACCATTTCCTCCGATGGGGTTTTGCACCCAACAGGCAGCCGCGGCACGGTCACCATCACGGCGTCCACGCCGTCCGGCGCATCCGACAACGCGACGGCGACCATCGTTCTGCCCCCCGCTTCGATCTCGTTGGTGAGCGGCGCCGGACAGATCGGCAAAGTCGGCGCTCTCCTTCCATCGCCGGCTGTCGTGCGGGTGAGCAGCGTCGATGGCGCTGGCGTTCCTGGCGTCACCGTGGTCTTCGCCGCACCCGCCGGAGGCAGTGTCAGCTCGGCGACGGCGACCACCGACGCCAACGGTCGCGCATCGACCACGCTCAAGCTTGGCACCCTCATCGGTGCGCAGAGCTTCCTGGCGACGACAGGTGAATTCAGCGTCGCCATTCCCGCTACCGCTACGGCCGGCGATCCGGCGTCGATCACCGCGCTCTCGGGAAGCGGTCAGAGCGACACCGTGCGCGCCACCGTCGCGCCGCTCGTCGCCCGCGTCACTGATCAATTCGGCAACCCGACGCCGGGCGTCGTCGTGACCTGGAAAACATCGTCTCTCGTGGCGATACTCGGCGCCTCGACCTCGACCACCGATGCCGACGGCCGCGCGACCATGAAGTACACGCTCGGTTCGATTCCTGGGGTCGAGACGGTGAGCGCATCGGTTTCGGGTGTCGCGGCACCGGCGCTGTTCACGCTGCAAACTCTCGCCGGCCCGCCGACGCGGCTCAGCATCGTGTCGGGTGACAAGCTGACGGGTAGCGTCGGCTCGAGCAGCACGACGCTGCTCGTCGTCAAAGTCACCGACGCCGTCGGAACTCCGATCATGGGTGCGTCGGTGGTGTGGACCGCCAGCAATGGCACCGTCGGCGCAAAGACGACGACGGATGTGTCCGGGCTGTCGTCCAACACGCTCACGCTCGGTACACACACCGGCGACGTGGTCGTGACGGCGGCGCTTGCGAACGGCGCGTCCGCCGTGTCTTTCCACGCGAGCGCCCTTGCCGGAGCACCGACGGCGCTCAAGTTCGCGTCGCAGCCCGTATACAAGCTGGCAACGCTGCTCGCGCCGGTTTCAGTGATGATCGTCGACCGCTATGGCAACCAGACGACGTCGACCGATCCCGTCACGATCTCGGTGGCCAACGGTCTCTCGAGCTTTCTCGGCGGAACACTCACTCGTAACGCCGCCAACGGCGCCGCGACGTTCGATGATCTCACGTTCAGTCTGCTCACTGGCGACCAGGTGCTGTTCGCCACGTCAGGGTCGCTGGCCCAGGCTGTGAGTCAACCAATCCCGAGTCAGACGGCCACCGGCTTGAAACTCGGGTTGCTCGACGCTGCGAAACTGTCGATCGGTACGGCATCCGACACGGTCAGTCTCGCCGCCGGACTCGTGGCGTCCAGCCCGCTGCTCTACGCTAGGGTGCTCGACCAGGCCGGCGCGCCCGCAGTGGGACTGGAAGTGGATTTCGACATTAGCGGCGGCCCGGGCTCGACCAGTCGCATTTCTCAGGAGACGGACGTGCAGGGGCTCGCGGCGTTCGCCGGTCCGATCGCTGTCGCCGGCGTCTATCGGATCGACGTTTCGTGCGCGCACTCCGCTTGCACGAGCTCGTCGCAGGCCGCAGCCGTCGTACACTGATCCGCGTCCAGCACAGCCGCGGCGTCTATCGGCTCTAGGCCGGCGGGCGCCGCCACTTCGCGCCCGCGTCGAGCAACGTGTCGGCTGCCGCGCCGGAAGGCGAACGATACTTGTAATCAGCGGGCAGGATCAGCAAATCCTCATCGACGAGGCGACGAACGACGTCGGACACCTCCGACGTCTGCTCGACCGTCGCGCTCGAGCCGGGGCCTTCGATCAGACGGCTCACCGTCTTGCTGCGCAGCGTCACGGCTTTCCCCATGCGGGCACTCGCCGAGTCGACGCGCCGTTCCAGCTCCCGGAATAGACCGGCCATGCCGGCGCCGCCGGGCACGCCGTTGGCCCGAAGCAGCGGATTGTTCGGCAAGCCGGGAACCACGGCGACCCAGTAGTCCGTCACCGCCTCGGTGCCCATGCGCTGCACCATCGTCGCCGCCTCGACTGACATGTTGAACGCAGTCGTCATTCGGTAGTGCAGTGTTGGAAAGCTGGCGATCGTATCGCTCGGCCCGAGGCTGTCGAGCTGGACCTTCACGTCGGACAGCGTCACGGTCACGCCGAGCGCGTTCAGCCGATCGAGGTCGGTGAGACTCGAGTCGCGGCGCACGATCGTGAACTCGCGCGTCCGTGGATGCACGACGACGAGGGCAGTCGTGTCGAAGAGGATGTAGTCGCCCACGCCAAGCGTCGGCTCCGCCGCGCCGTCGACGATGTCGAGCCGCCCACGATTCGCGGCGAACACGGCGTGGCCGACATACGACTGCGCCGCCTCGGCGGCCACGCCCGCGAGACCTGCCCCTGACCGCGGCTGGCTCACCACGTGAATCGTATACGCCACGCCGGGAATCGCGCCGGCCGATCCGCCGCGTTGGGCGAGCGCCTGGCCGGCGTGCGACATGCCTCCGCCCAGGATCAAGGCGAACCCGATGGCGACAGCGGGCGTTGCGCGGTCAGATGGCTTCATGAACGATTCGTCCACCCACGACCGTCATCATGACTCGTGCCTCGGCGAGCGACTCGGGTGGCGCGCGCGTGATGTCCCGATCGATCATCGTGAAGTCGGCGAGCTTCCCGCGCGTCAGAGTTCCCGTCTCGTGCTCGGCGAAGCCGGCGAACGCGGCCACGCTCGTGTACGCCCTGAGCGCCTCCTCGACGGTGACGCGTTGCTCGGGATGCCATCCGCCAAGATGCGCGCCGTCCAGCGTGCGTCGGGTCACTGCGGCGTAGATGCCTTCGAGCGGCGTCGCCGGCGCCACGGGCCAGTCACTGCCGAACGCGATTCGCGCGCCGGCGTCGAGCAATGAGCGAATCGGATAGGTGTAGCGGGCTCGCTCAGCGCCGATCACTCGCTCGGCCCAGCGACCGTCGTCGATTGCGTGATACGGCTGCATGCTCGCCACGACGTTCAGCAACGCGAAGCGAGGTTGATCGCTCGGCGCCGCGTGCTGGGCGTGCTCGATCCTGAACCGGCGGTCGCCCGGACCATGCTCGCCTGCGATGCGCTCGTAGACATCGAGCTGAACGCGGATCGCGTGGTCGCCGATCGCGTGGACGATGAGGTGCAGGCCGGCTGCGTCGGCCGCGCTGCACCAGGCGCCGAGATCCGCGGGCGACGTCACGAACAACCCGCGATCGTGCGGCGCGTCGGTGTACGGTTCGAGCATCGCCGCGGTATGAGACCCCAGCGATCCGTCGACGAAGCCCTTGAGCGCGCCAATGCGGAGCCAGGCGTCGCCGCGTCCGGTGGCCGCCACTCGATCGCGGAGGCGAGACCAGGTCGCGAGCGGAACCGCGGCATAGATGCGCGTTCCGAGCCGTCGGCCGGCGTGTGCTCGCTCGAATACGGCGAGATCCTCCCACGTCCCCATGTGGTGCACGGCGGTCACACCGTTCGCCGCGACGTGCCGCATCGCGGCGTCGAGCGCGGCATCGTGCTCCGCATCGGTCGGCGGGGGAACGGCTCGATCGACGAGCAGGCGCGCGTTGTCCTTGAACAGCCCGGTCGGCTCGCCGTCGACATCGCGCACGATCGTGCCGCCGGCGACGTCCCCGGTGTCGCGCGTGACGCCGGCGGCGCGCAACGCCGCGCTGTTGGCGAGCGACATGTGCGAGTCGTGGCGGTTCACCCAGACCGGATGGTCCGGAGTCACGGCGTCGATCCAACCGCGGCGCGGCAGCGCGCCGCCCCACCGCTCGTGATCCCAATCCCCATGTGTGATCCAGCGGCCGCGCGGCATGCTCGCCGCCCGCTCGGCGATCCGCCTCGAGAATTCGGCCGGCGTATCGGCGTCGCGCAATTGCACCGATGCCAGCGCCAGCCCGCCCTGAAGAAAGTGCACGTGCGCGTCGATGAAGCCGGGCGTGATCAGCATGCCTCGCGCATCGATGACGCGCGCCGGTGCCGCAACGCGCTTCCGCACTTCTGCGCTCGACCCGACGTGCGCGACTCGCTCGCCCTCGACGACGAGCGCTTCGGCCCACGGCCGCGCCGGATCGCCGGTCCAGATGCGCGCGTTCACCACGGCAAGCGATGCGTCGGTCATTCGAACTTCGCTACCTTTGATGCACCCATGCTCCACACCACCGTCTGGTTCTGGGTCGGCTTCATCGGGTTCGTGCTGGCGATGCTCGCCCTCGATCTCGGCGTGTTCCACCGCCGGCCACACGAGGTGCGCCCGGTCGAGGCCGGAATCTGGACGGTCGTCTGGGTCGCGCTGGCCCTGCTGTTCGCGCTCGGTCTATACCTGATCGGCGGCCATCATGTTGCGCTCACCTTCCTCACCGGCTACGTGATCGAGGAGTCGCTGAGCGCGGACAACATCTTCGTGATGGTGCTGATCTTCGAATACTTCCGAGTGCCGAAGAGCTGTCAGCACCGCGTGCTCTTCTACGGCATTCTCGGCGCCCTGGTGATGCGCGGATTGTTCATCGCCGCGGGAGCGGCGCTGGTCTCCAATTTCCACTGGGTGCTGTATCTGTTCGGCGCGCTGCTCATCTACACTGGTGTGCGGATGGCGATCAAGCGCGACGATTCGTTCGACGGCGAACAGAACCGGATCGTGCGCCTCGTGCGGCGCTGGGTGCCGATCTCGGCGGACTTCAAGGGCAAGCACTTCTTCACGGTCGAAGGGGGGCGGCGCGTCGCGACGCCGTTGCTGCTCGTCCTCGTGCTCGTCGAAGCTACCGATCTCGTGTTCGCCATCGACTCGATCCCGGCGATCTTCGGCGTGACGACCGATCCGTTCATCGTCTTCACGTCGAACATCTTCGCGGTGCTCGGCCTACGCTCGCTGTACTTCCTGCTCGCCGCGGTCGTCGACCGCTTCCATCTGCTCAAGTACGGCCTGGCGGTGATCCTCAGCTTCGTCGGAGCGAAGATGCTGCTCGACCGCGTCGTGCACGTCGACATCGAGCTGTCGCTGGCCGTGATCCTTTCGGTGTTGGCGCTGTCGATCGTCGCATCGATGGTGGTGCCGAAGCGCGACGATCGGGCGGGCGGCGCCGCCGGCTAGCCGCGCTTCTCGATCGCGTCGCGGACGTCGAGCAGGATCTCGAAGTACAGCTGCTCGCGGCGGTAGGCAAAGTCGAGGGTCGCCATCTGGGCGGCGTCCCCGCTCTCCTTGGCTCGTTCGAACGCTTCGCTGTACATCTCGTCCAGATTGGCCAGAATGCGTTCGCGGGAGCGTGACATACGAATCTTCTCGAGAGCGTGAAGGGTCAGACGAGGTGGAGAATCGTCAGTGCGTTGCAACGGATCGCCGCCGATCTGCTCGAGCAGATACCGACGCGCCCGGTCCATCGCCATGCGTCGGGAATTTGGGAGGTTGTCCATTGAAGCGGAGCGGAATCTTCGAGCGCGACCACTTCCGGTGCTGCTACTGCGGCAACCAGTTCCCCGCCGACGAGCTCACGCTGGATCACGTCCAGCCGCGCGTTCGAGGCGGCGATCGCTCGGAAGGCAACTTAGTGACGGCCTGTAGGGCCTGCAACACGCTCAAAGGCCACCGCCGCCTCAGCGAATTCCTCCACGACAACGCCGAGGCGCGCGACAGCTTCTTCCGATACGCCGTGCACGTGTGGCCGCGCCTGCTGCGGATCCTGAACGACGAGCTCGCGGCCTACGACGACGCCAAGAAACCTTAGCGAAGCCCTTTCTCACGCATCAGCATGGCGATCGTCCGGTCGTCGCGTGCCTGCACCTCGAGCGCGGCGAGCACGTCCGCCTCGCTCGGCGCCTCGCAATGCGCCAACCCGGGGAGCGTGCCCACGCCCGCCCGCGGCGTGCCCGCGCGCCGGTCGACTTCGAGAATGGCTGTGATCGGCGATTCGCCGCTCGCGCTCGTTACGCGAATCTGTACCGACGGCCCATGGCCCATGACGCGCTGGTAGAGAATGTCGCTCGGCATGCGCGACAAACTGCCGCCGTTCGGCGCCGCGCGCAATGAGCGGCTCCGCGCTGCTAGGGCGGCGTCAGGCGATGGAACACTGCCTCGCGCACGACGCGCCCTCTGCCGAGATGCTCGACGACGATTCGCTCGAGCAGCGCCGGAGTGACGCCGCCGTACCACACGCCTTCAGGGTACACGACGACGATCGGCCCGCCCGTGCACACCCCGAGACAGGGCGTCTCGCCGCGCTTGACCCGGTTGGGCCCGAAGAGCAAGCCTTCACGCTGCAGCAGCGACGGCAGCAATCGATAGAGCTCGGCGCCGCGCCGGTCGGGCGAGCAGAATCCGCCCACGCACACCAGTATATGGCGCGAGTAGGGCTGCATCGTTGGCTCGAGCGGAGGAAGCGTCATGTCGGATGGAGGGTTGCCGCCGGCGAGAAAGTTATCGCGCCGCGGGCGATGATCGAGCGACTGGAGCTCGAGCGAATCACTGTGCTGCATGCACGGCCGGAACGAGTCACGCGTCCGGCGGTGCTGTTCGTCCACGGTTATTTCGCCGACGCGACCGTCTGGAACGACTGGCTCGCCTTCTTCGCCAGCCGCGGGTTTCCCGCCTACGCGCTCAACCTTCGCGGGCGCGGCGGGAGCGAGCCGAGCGCGTCCCTCGGCCGCGCCTCGATCGCCGATTTTGTCGACGATGCGCGGCTCGTCGTCGGGCACATCGCTGCCCATCACGGAGCGCCCGCAGCCGTCGGGCATTCGATGGGCGGGCTTCTCGTCCAGCTCCTCGCCGCCGAACAGCTCATCCGCGCCGCCGTGCTCGTCGCTCCCGCGCCGCCGCGCGGCATCAGCGTGCTGTCGCCGCGCGTCGCCCTCAAGCAGCTCAAGTATCTGCCCGCGATCCTCGGCTCGCGACTCGTCAAACCAGGCGCGAACGATCTCCGTGACCTCGTGCTCGACCATCTCTCGCCCGCCGAGCAGAATGCACTCATCGCGTCGCTCGTGCCCGACAGCGGGCGCGCCGGCCGCGACATGTCGATCACCGGCGTCCCGGTCGACGCGCGGCGCATCAGATGTCCGATGCTCGTCGTGACGGGAGACGACGATCACTTCATTCCGCGCCGGATTTCCGAGCGCGTGGGCCGACGCTACGGTGCACCCGTTCGACTGTTCGCGGGACACGGCCACATGCTCATCGTCGAGCGCGGTTGGCAGGCTGTCGCCGAAACGATCGCCGACTGGTTGCCCGAGTATGTTTGACCCATGGCCACCGCCGACGACTTTTTTGCGATCGAGATGCGGGTTGGCACTGTGCTCGAGGCCGAGCCTTTTCCCGAAGCGCGGAAGCCGGCGATCAAGCTGCGCATCGACTTCGGGCCGGAGCTCGGGGAAAAGCGTTCGAGCGCTCAGCTGACCATGCACTATCGGCCCGATCAGCTGGTCGGCCGCCAGGTGGTTGCCGCGGTGAACCTGGGCACGCGCCGCATCGCCGGATACGTGAGCGAGGTGCTCGTGCTCGGCGCCATGCCGAGCGAGCGCGAGGTGGTGCTGCTGGCGATCGATCAGCCGGTGGCCAACGGAACCCGAATTGGATGACCCGCACGATACGATGACGACCACTGCTCCGCTGCTGGACCCCGCGCTCGCCGTCAAGGGCTACGCGCACCCCGAGGCGCTCGTGACGACGGAGTGGCTCGGCGCGCATCTCGACGATCCCTCGATCCGCATCGTCGAGAGCGACGAGGACGTGCTGCTCTACGACACCGGACACATTCCCGGTGCAGTGAAGGTCGATTGGCACATCGACCTCAACGATCCCGTCGTGCGCGACTACGTCTCGCGCGAGCAGTTCGAGGCGCTGCTCCGATCGAAGGGGATCGACGAATCGACGACCGTCGTGTTCTACGGCGACAAGAGCAACTGGTGGGCGACGTACGCATTCTGGGTTTTCCAGCTCTTTGGATTCACGAATGCGAAAGTCCTTGATGGCGGCCGCACGAAATGGGAGCAGGAGGGCCGCCCGATGACGACCGAGTCGGCGCCGCCCAAGCGGACGTCGTACAGTGCCAAGCCGCGCAACGACGCCCCGATCCGCGCCTTCATGGACGACGTGCGCAAGCACCTGCGCGCCAACGCGGCGCTCGTCGACGTGCGGTCGCCGGACGAGTTCTCGGGGAAGAAGCTGCACATGGCCGACTACCCGCAGGAGGGCGCGCTGCGCGGCGGCCACATTCCCGGCGCGAAGAGCGTCCCCTGGGCCAGAGCCGCCAACCCCGACGGCACCTTCAAACCGGCGAACGAGCTGCGCGCGATCTACGAGAACGAGCAGGGGCTGGCCCCGACCGACGACGTGATCGCGTACTGCCGAATCGGTGAGCGCTCGAGCCATACCTGGTTCGTCCTGCGGTACCTGCTCGGTTATGAGAACGTTCGAAACTACGACGGGAGCTGGACCGAGTGGGGCAACGCGGTCCGCGCCCCGATCGAACGATAGGAGCAAGGATGTCGACTTCGACCCAACCGGCCGGCCCGCCGTCGCCGGTCATCACGAGAACCGAAGTGACGTGGCGCGGCGAACGGCTGTTCGACGCCGGGCCCGCTGGCCGCACCCACCGCATCGACGCGAACGCCAAGGAAGCCCCCGGGCCCGTCGAGACGCTGCTCGGCGCCCTCGCGTCGTGCTCCGGCGTCGACGTCGTCGAGATCATCGCCAAACGAAAGACGCCTGTCGAGCGCATGGTCGTGCTCGTGACCGGCGAACGCCGCTCCGACTTTCCGCGGCGCCTGACACGAGTCGCGCTCGAGTTCAAGATCGACGGCGCCGACGTCGAGCGCGATCAGGCCGAGCGCGCGATTCAGCTCTCGTTCGAGCACTATTGCTCAGTGGCCGCCTCACTGGGCGCCGACATCGTCGTCGAGACCGTCCTCACGCTGAATGGCGAGCGCGGCTCGGCGGTCCGGCAGAAAGTATGGACGCCCGGCGCCTGATCGCGCCCGGGTCAGTGCGTTCGGAGACCGGCTTCGGCGAGTGACGCCAGCACGCGCGCCTTGACGCGCCAGGGTGCGCGTTGCGGCCGGCGAAGGCCGGCGAGCGCATCGAGAAAGCCTCGCTGAAAGGCCTGAAACGCGTAGCACTCCGGGCACACGGCAATGTGCGCCCGCAGGTTCGTCGTCGCTTCGGCGGTCAGTTGATCATCGAGGTAGTCCCAGAGATGCAGCACCACTTCCATGCACTCTGTTGGAATGACCTCGGAGAGGGTATCAGGCATTTCGTCGCTGCTCGACGCACGCCATGCGGGGGGCAAACCCCGCGTCGATGGCATACGTGAGCAATTGCTCCTGCATCAGGCGTCGACCTCTGAACAGCCGGGACCGGACCGTACCAATCGGCACGCCAAGCATCTCGGCGGCCGACTCGTACGATTGATCTTCCACATCCACAATAATCAGCGCGGAGCGGAATGGTTCCGGAACTCTGTCCAGGGCGTCGCTGATCGCGGGCACGAGGTCGAGGCGGGAAAAAATGTCCTCATACCCTTCGCGCGCGGCGATCGCATAGACCGACCCGGCCGCCGCGGCATCTACGTCGGTCGCATCCAGCTCGACCGTGGGACGCGCGCGCTCGCGTGAACGCAGGAACACGTTGCGACAGATGGTGAACAACCAGCGCCGGCAGTCGCTGCCCGGCAGATACGTGTGCCACGAGCGGTAGGCGCGCAGGAAGGTGTCCTGCACGACGTCGTCGGCGTCGCTTTCATCGCGAGTGAGCGATAGCGCGAAACGATACACATCATCGATCCACGGTAATGCTTCCCGCTCGAATGCAGCATCCTGATCCTTCAAGCGCCGCTCCTCAATTAGCTCGTGGTAAATAATTGACGCGTTAAGTATATGTCGGTAAAACGCATTTGGCGAGGGCTATCCAGGCCAATCGACGTGATCCATAGTTTAGGCCCTCTGGGACCAGGCGAAACAAGCCCGCGCTGAGCCAGTACGGCTTTAACTGTCGAAATACAACGTTAAGTGCTGCCCTCCCAGCGTCCGCAGGAAAACTCATGAACAGCCGGCCGTACATGACAGACAACCAGCATGGCGCGAGACCCTGATTCGCCCGCTGGAGAGAAACCGGTCGACTCGCCCGCCGCCCGGGCGCCGGATTCGAACGTCTCCGAGCTCCGCCAGACACTGGCCGGACTCGCGCACGAGCTGAACAATCCACTCGCTGCGATCATGGGCTTCGCCCAACTGCTGCTCAAGCGCCCGTGGCCGGCCGAAGATCGCGCTGCGCTCGAGATGATCAACAACGAGGCGATTCGATCCGCTGCGATCGTCCACAACCTGCTCGTTCTCTCGGGGCGGCGCATCGCGAGCACCGGCGTCGTTCGCGCGCTCGATGTGCTGGTCGCCAGTGCCGACGCGGCGACTCTCGCCCGCATTGAGAGCTTCCTGTCGTCGCGGGGACACGCGGTGATCACCGCTGCGTCGAGCGATATGGCGCTCAAGCTCGCCGCGCACACGCCGTTCGACGTCGTCGTGTGCGACGAGGCGATGCTCACGCGGCAGGGCGCCTCGCTCGGCATCGCCTTGCGCGAGACGCGAGGCTGTGTCCGCGCACGCTTCGTGACTACGATCCCGCGCGCGCTTCAGCCGGCGATGCCCGGCGTCGAATCAGCCGACACGCCGCAGGTCGACGTCGAGGCGCTCCGCCGCGTCGTCGAGGGCGATTGACCAGCGGCCGCGTCGCCGAGCCGGTCGGCGAACCGGCGTACGGCGCGAGCGCGGCCGCACCACAGGAGGCGACGTACCCGCGCGCTCGGGTGATCGCGGCGTTCGCGGCCGTCTACATCGTCTGGGGTTCGACGTACCTCGCGATTCGGTACGCCGTGCAAACCATCCCGCCCTTTTTCATGGTGGGAGCGCGGTTCATCGTCTCGGGCGCGATTCTCTATTGGTGGGCGCGGCTGCGCGGCGCGCCGCGGCCGACGCGGCGCGAGTGGCGTGACGCGGCGATTGCCGGCGGGTTGATGCTTGGCTTCGGCAATGGAAGCGTGTCGTGGGCGGAGCTGCGGGTTCCATCCGGTCTCGCGGCGCTTCTCGTCGCGGTGGTACCGCTCTGGATGGTGTTGCTCGACTGGGCTGGCCCGCACGGACGCCGCCCTCGGGGCCGCGTCATGCTCGGCGTCGTCGTGGGACTCGCCGGACTGTTCGTGCTCGTGAAGCCCGGTGCGACAGGCGACAGTACGGGCGGGATCGATCTCGTGGCCGCGCTCGTACTGATCGTCTCGTCGCTCGGTTGGGCCGCTGGATCAGTCTACAACCGCTACGGCGCGCGGCCGCGTTCGGCCGCGATGTCGACGGGAATGCAGATGCTCGCGGGAAGCGTCGCGCTGCTCGTGATCGGAGCCGCGATCGGCGAGCCGGCGCGCCTTCACCCAACGCAGATCTCCGCCGCATCGTGGATCGGGTGGGTTTATCTCGTGACCTTCGGCTCGCTCATCGGATTCACCGCCTACATCTATCTCCTGCAAGCGGTGACGCCGGCAAAAGCGTCGACGTACGCCTATGTGAATCCGCTCGTCGCGGTCTTTCTCGGATGGGCAGTCGCCGGCGAGCCCGTCACCGCACGCACGCTCATCGCGGCCGCGATCATCCTCGCTGGCGTGGCGATGATCACGATGAGCGTGCGGCGCGGCGACACCTGAGCGCGGCAGCGCCGGGCATGCGCCTTGCCCGATTCGTACGGCGGAGGAAGCGCCAATGAAGAGCCGCACGACTCGCACGACTGGCAAGCGCCGCGCGACCAGAGCCAAACCACTCGGCGAATATCAGCGCAAGCGCGATTTCACCAAGACCAGGGAGCCCGAAGGATCGGCTGCGCGCAAGAAGTCGGCGCGCGCGCTGCGCTTCGTCGTTCAGAAACACGCAGCGAGCCATTTGCACTTCGACTTTCGACTCGAGCTCGACGGCGTGATGAAGAGCTGGGCCGTTCCCAAAGGTCCCAGCTACGACCCCACAGTGCGACGGTTGGCAATGGAGGTCGAGGATCACCCGATCGAGTACAACACCTTCGAGGGAACGATTCCGAAAGGCGAGTACGGCGGCGGGACGGTCATGGTGTGGGACCGCGGCACGTACGAGGCGGAAGACGGCGGCGGAGCGGCCTCGCTGCGCGCCGGGTACGAGCGCGGCGATCTGAAGATCGTGATGCACGGCAAGCGGCTCGTTGGCGGTTGGGTGCTCGTGCGCATGTGGCGCGACGAATCGGACCGCGCGCAGTGGCTTCTCATCAAGCACCGCGACGAGACCGCGGACGCAACCTTCGACATCGTGGCCGACGAGACCACCTCTGTCGCGACAGGCCGGACGATGGACGAGATAGGCTCGCGCGCGCGGCGCGTCTGGACGAGCAACCGCACGCCTCGAAAAGCCGCCGCGCAATCGACCAAGAAGCGCGCGGCCCGAAAGAAGCCAGCGGCGAAGCGCTAGTCGACGAGCCGCGCCGGCATGATGCCGCGGTCGCCGAACTTTGCGCGGAGATGATCCACGGTTCGCGCGAGCACGCGATCGCGCTCCGTTTCGGCGAGCCGCGAGTCGGCGGTCTCGAACAGTGCGAGTTGGTCCGCCGTCGCATCGGCGGCAAGCGACGACAGCCCGACGCCGATCAACCGCGCCGGCACACGGCGCGCCCGCCGAAGCTTGTCGAGCAGCCGGTGCGACACTTCGAGGATGACGCGGTCCGTGATCACCGGCGCGTCGAGCGTCCGGCTCGCCTGTCGCGTCTTGAAGTCGTGGTCGCGAATGCGCACGGTGATCGTTCGCGCAGTGAGCCCGTCGGCGCGAAGGTCGGTGGCGGCGCGCGTGACGAGGGCCAGCAGCTCGCGGCGCAGATCGTCATCGTCGTCCAGGTCGGCGCCGAACGTTTCGTCCCGGCTGATGCTCTTTGCGTCGCCGTGACCCTCCACGTCGCGGGCGTCGATGCCGCGCACCCGATCGTACAGCCAGTCCGCCTCCCGCTCGCCGAGCCACTGCGCGAGCGTCGCGAGGTCGTATTGCAGCACGTCGGTCACACGACGCATGCCGAGCCGCGCCAGCCGCTCCTGGAAGCGTGGACCGATCAATGGAATCTCGGCCAGCTCGAACGTCGCGAGAAAATCCGCCTCGCCACCCGCGGCGACGATATGAACGCCGGTCGCGCCCGTACCAGGTTTCGGTTTTGCTCGTTCGACCGCGAGCTTGGCAACGAGCTTCGACGTGCCGCCGCCGAGCGACACCGACAAACCCGTCGCCGCCGTGACGGCCGTTCGAATGCGCGACGCCGTATCGGCCAGCGGCTCGCCCGCATAGAGCGATTCGGTGCCGCCGAGGTCGAGGTACCATTCGTCGACGCTCGCGCCCTCGACGACCGGCGAGAACCGCTCGAGCACCCCGCGAATCTCGCGGCTCTTCTCGCCGCATATTTTTCGCGGCACGGGAACGAACATCGCGTCGGGACACAAGCGTTCCGCGCGCGCGATCGGCATCGCCGAACGCACGCCGAATTTTCGCGCTTCGTACGACGCCGAGCACACGACACCGCGCCCGCCGCGCCGCCCGCCGACGACGAGCAGCGGAGATTTTCCGGCGCCGTCAGGATCGACCAGGCGCGCTACGGCGACGAAGAACGCGTCGGCATCGGCGAGGAGGATTCGCCGGTCGCTCATCGGATGTGGAGATCCTGAATGAAGCGCGAACCTTCCGCGTAGCGGGTGACGCCAAGCGTTCGTGCCATGATCTCGCCGACGACACCGGCGACGTGATCGCGGTGCTCCTCGTCGGTCATTCCGTCGCTCGGCTCGGTATTGTCGGCAATGAAGTCGATCACGGCGCCAGGCGTTTCGAGGAACTGATCCTCGGCGGCGCCGATCGGCACGTTGAACTCCTCCTCGACGGCCGCGAAGAATTCGTCGAGCGCCCAGCTCATATCGATGACAACGCGTCGCGGCGATTCATGGGTGGCTGACAATGTCGCGTCCGTAAAGAAATCGAGCAACGGCTGCGTCGTGGTTGCCGTGGTCGGCGCCCTGCGCCAGTATTAACGCACCCTCCGCATGACTTCTGCGCGCAAACCAACACCTCGGGCAATCCTGATCGGCGACGGCGCCGGCGGCGAGCTTCCACTTGGAAGCGCTGCTGACGCTCCCCACGGGTCGCGCCCCGAACAGGTTTACACCCGCCTGCGCGACCTCATCGTCCAGGGCCTGCTCGCGCCGGGCAGCCGGATCGTCGAGACCGAGATCGCAACGCGCCTTGGCGTGAGCCGCACGCCAGTGCGCGAGGCGCTGCAGCGGTTGCAGCAGGAAGGCTACGTCAACGGCTCACCGGGCGCGCAGCAGTCGCGCCTGACGGTAGCACCGCTCACGCGCGACGACGTGTACGAGCTGCTCAACATCGTCGGTGCGCTCGAAGGGTTGGGGTCGCGCATCGCCGCGCAGCTTGCCGTGAACGACCGGCGCAATCTGGTGCGCGACCTCAAGGCGCTGAACGGCGAGTTCCACCGCGCCGGGAAGGCGCTCCCGATCGACCACTCGGCACTGTACGACGCCGACCAACGCTTTCATCGCCGGATCATCGAAGCGAGCGCGGGGCCGCGGCTGCTCGCGCTACACGACGCGGTGAAGCCGCAGGCCGAGCGGTACATTCGGATGTACATCAGCATGCTCACCAGCGACATTCGCACGTCGGTCTACGAGCACGACATCATCACGGCGGCAATCGACGAAGGACGCGCGGACGACGCCGAGCTCGCGGTGCAGGTGAACTGGCGGCACGCCGCCGACCGGCTGAGCAAGGTGATCGCGATGGCCGGCGAACGCGGCTCCTGGTAGCAGCGCGCGTCGACGCAGAGCGTCGACGCCGGTGTCAGCGAGCCGCTTCGAGCTCGTCGCGCAGCCGCCGGTAGCTGTCGTATCGCTCCTCGCTGAACTCGCCGCGGCAGACGGCGTCGCGCACCGCACATTCCGGTTCCGCGACGTGGCGGCAGTCGGCGAATCTGCAGCCGGCCCGTAGCGAGCGTATCTCCGGGAAGAAGCCATCCAGTCGCTCGACGGGAACGTCCCAGAGGCCGACCTCGCGCAGGCCGGGTGTGTCGATCACGTAGCCGCCCGCCTCGTCGGGAAGTGGGAGCATCAACGAGCCGACGGTGGTATGGCGCCCTTTGTTGACCGATTCGCTGATCGCGCCCACGCGCAGATCGGCGCCGGGAAAGATGGCGTTGAGCAGCGACGACTTCCCGACGCCCGACGGGCCGCTCAGCACCGAGCGACGGCCGGCGAGCAGCCCGCGCACCTCGTCGAGCCCGATGCGGGCTTTGGTGCTCGTATACTCGATCATGTAGCCCGCGCGTGCATACGCCGCGAAGCGCGCACGCGCCGGCGCCTCACCGACGAGATCGACTTTGTTGATGATGATGCGAGCCGCGAGCTCGTTTCCTTCGGCGATGACGAGAAAGCGGTCGAGCATGCGCACGTGCGGCTCCGGGTTTGCCGCGGCGAAGACGACGACGACCTGGTCGACGTTGGCGGCGACGATCCGCTCTCCCTGCCCTCCGCCGGGCGCGCGCCGGGCGAGCTTCGAGCGGCGCGGCAGGATCTCGGCGATCGCCCACTCCTGGCCGCGTTCAGCCCGCTCGAGGCGCACGTCGTCGCCGACGGCGAGCTTGAGCGTTCCGGCACGCGCTGCGACGGTGTCGCGCCGCAGCGAGCCGTCGGCGCGGCGGCCAGCATCGGATTTTTTCAGTCTGCCGCGGAGCGAGACGTCGACGGTGTCGCCGCTCGCCGTACGCACGCGCCACACGCCGCCCGTTCCACTGAGCACGACACCGGTCATCTCGACGTCGGATGTCACTCGCCCTCGTCGCGCATCGCGTCCCACCAAGGCCGCGTCGCCGCGCCCTGTCGTCGTTCGGCGATCAGCGCGTCGAGCAGGCGCTTCACCTCGTCGAGCCGCGTGCGTCCGAGCGCTTGGCGCGCGTCGGCTTCGGTTGCGCCGCGAGCGAGGTAATCGCTTTCCAAGTGCCCCTCGGGTGATTGCGCGCCGATTCGCGCCCATTTCACGAACAGAAAGAACGCGACCCACGGACCATCCGGCGCGGCCGCTTGCTCGGCCATGATCTCGACACTATAAGAAAATCCGTCGGCGCCCTCGAACGCCGCCGGGCGGTCGTGCACGGCCGCATAGCCGCCGATCGTCGCCTCATCACCCTTCGAGTGATCGGGCGGGACGAACCGCGCGGCAGCCATCATCCCTGCCGCCTCCTTCCGCCGAGCATCTCGCGGGCGATGTTGCCGGTGATGAAGGCGACGTTGGCCGGCCGCTCGGCGAGGCGGCGCATGAGATAGGGATACCACTGCGTACCGAACGGAACGTAGACGCGCATGCCATAGCCTTCCCCGACGAGCTGCTCCTGAAGGTCGCGGCGCACGCCATACAACATCTGAAATTCGAATCGCGAGTTTGGAATCTGATGATCGGCGGCGTATCGCTTGGCCTCGGCGATGATCGCCGGATCGTGCGTGGCGACGCCCGGGTAGTGTCCGCGCTCGAGCAGGGCGTGCAGACACTTCACGTAGTTCCGGTCGACGTCGCGTTTGTCGGGAAAGGCGACGGCGGCTGGCTCCTTGTACGCGCCCTTGCAGAGACGCACGCGGCAGCGAAGCTGGATCGCGCGCTCGACGTCCGACCAGGTGCGATAGAGATAGCTCTGGAGGACGATGCCGACGTTCTCTTTGTACGCCGGGTAGAGCCGGTCCTCGAACAGCCGCAGCGTCCGGTCAGTGTAGGCGCTCGACTCCATGTCGAGACGAACGAACGTGTCGTATGACTGCGCCTTCTCGAGCACGCCGGCCACGATGTCGACGCAGAGCTCCTCCGAGATGTCGAGCCCCATCGCCGTGAGCTTGAGCGAGACGTTGGCGTCGAGCTGCTGGGCGTGGATCCGGTCGAGGATGTCGCGATAGGCATTCGCCGCGCTCCGTGCCTCGCGCTCGTTCGTCACGCTCTCGCCGAGGAGATCGAGTGAAGCGGTGATCCCCTTGGCGTTCAGGGCGCGCACCGCGGCGAGCGCGTCGTCGAGCACTTCGCCGGCCACGAACCGCTTGGCAAACCGTTTGGCGAGACCGTTGTTGCGGACGAATCGATAGACGCGCGGCTGATTCGACAGATAGAGCAGCGTGGAACGCAGCATCAGTCGCGGACGATGTGCGAGGTGACTGTCGCCGGCTTCTCGACGCGCACGATCGGAAAATCCGCGTGCGGCTCGAGCACGCCGTCGTAGAAGCTCCACTGCGCGAGCCCGTCCTCGCACTCCGGCTCGAGGAGATAGAAGGCGAGCAACCCGAACGGCTGGCCGGCGCGCACGATGTAGCTTCCGCGGGCGAGCGTACGCGACGCCGGCGCGTTCCAGTGTCCGGCCACGTCTTTCATCATCCGCGGCGTCTCCGAGCGACCGCGATCGGGCACGCTGTCCACCGCGTAGGTTGCAGCGGTCACACGCGCCGGCGCGTCGAGCCGCTCGACGGTAATGCCGTGGATGCCAAGAATGGGCAGAATCGCCTTGGCCGCCGCCGAGTCGAACGCGTACGCGAACGGCAGCGTGCCCGTCTCGGTTGCCGTGAAGCTCGCCATCACCGGCATCCGCACCAGCTTGATGATTCCGGTACGCTGCCGGTTGCCCAGTCCGGCTTCGCGCTTCGTGCTGTCCGTGAGCGGCAGCACTTCCTCGACGCGCACGTCTTCGATCCGCGTCGTGTCCATTCGCGATTTGAGCGACAGCTTGGGCGACGGCTGCCGGCCGAGCGCCCAGGCGCGAACCTTCGCGTCGCCGGCGGGCCCGAGCTTCATGATCTCGCCGGCATGCTCGGCGGTGTACGACAGAATCTCGTGTACGAAATCGTAGGTCGATGCCACGCGCCGCGCGAAGGGGTCGTGCGAGAACGCTTCACTGAGAATTGCAACGCGGTTGCGCAGCCCGTAGTAGTTGGTGCCGTACCGCGCGAACGGCTCGTAGGTCGAGAAGACCCAGCCGCTGGTCGAGATCGAGTCGGCGATCATCTGCTCGAGCGACGGCCCGCGATTGAATCCGCCGCCGCGGCGCCCGCGAGCGGTGCTGTCGCCGCGACCGGCTCCACCGCGCCCGAATCCACCGCCGCCAAGGGCGCCGCCCGGCGCGGCGCTCCGCCCGCCCGGTCGCGGCCGGCTGAAGTCGCCGTAGTCGTTCACATAAAAGCCTTCTCTGTCGAGCATGCGGCGCCGGATCTCGGCGAGCATGTTGGTCGTGTAGGGAATCACGTTCACCGCCGCCGGCGCGAGAGGCGGCGAGTACGTCAGCGCGTATCCGTGGATGCTGCCGTCCGTGGTGTGGAGATCCATGAACAGATCGGGATTCCACGCGTTGAGCATGGCCAGCGAGCCTTTCGTCTCCGGGGCATCGGCGCCGACGTAGTCGCGGTTGAGATTCCAGCCCTGAGCGTTCTGTCGCGTGCCGACGAGCTCGGGTCCGTTCTGCGACCCACGGTTCCGAGACTGCGGACCCCACTTCTCGTTGCCATCGGCATTGTAGATGGGCTGCACGATGAGCACGACCGAATCGAGCACATCCTTCCGCTTGTCGAACAGCAGGTCGCGCAGCATCGAGAGCATCGCCTCTTTGCCCTCGACCTCGCCGGCGTGGATGTTCGCCTGGATATACGCAATCGGCCGATGCAACCGCCGGGCTTCCGCCGGCGTCGACACCATCGGGCGCGAGGCGATCACGTAGGGCAGCTCGCGCCCTTCGATCGTCTTGCCGATCGACCCAGTGGCGATCTTCGCGCCGAGCAGCTTCAGCGAGTCGATGAACGTGATGACGTCGTCGTAGTGCGACGTCTCGGTGAAATTGGTGCGCTCGGCGCGCGTCAGCGGCCGTTTGCCCGCGAAGCTCTGCAGCGTGTAGGCGCTCTTGGCGGGAATCGTGTAGAGATCTTCGGTCTGCTGGCCTCGCGCCGTGCCGCCGGCCGCGACGGCGAGGACCAACGAGAGCACGATACGACGCATTGATAGCCCCGATCAGCAATGGAACGGGGAAGCTATCCGCCCGGAGCGTGGAACCGCTACTGCGCCGGCTTGTCCGGCGCGCCGCCGGAGCGGAGCACGAGGCCGCGAGCGCGCGTCGTGGCGGCCACTCCCGGATCGGCGCCGCGGTCGATGTCGGCGCGCACGTTGCGCTGGAACATCGCGAGCTCCTGATCTTTGACGCCCGAGCGCTCCAGCTGAATGACGGTGCTCGTCGCCGTCGCTATCGGCACGCCGCGCTCGATCAGATCGGTGAGCACGGCGAGCGGCATCGTGACGGCCCGCTTGCCCGTCGCGGCGCGGATGCGCGCCAGATCGTGCGGTGTGACGCCGGCATCGAGTGCGCCCGCAGCCGACTTGATCTCGTCGATGCTCGCGCCGGCGCCGAGGACGTGGCGCGCCGATCCCAGGCGCAGCGAGAGCTGGTGCACGGCGACGACGATTTTCTGACCGTCCGAGCCCTTCGCCGCGCCTTCGAGCGCCTTGTCGACCAGCGGCGACGTGGGAAGCTTGGCCACCCGCGCCGAATCGACGATCGCGTTCACGGCGATCAGCGTCGGCTTGTCGAGCCGCGCGGCGAGCCGCGGGTCCTGCGCGAAGGCCGGCGCGGCAACGACGGCGAGCGCGAGCAGTGCGCGCCCGACGGCGGTCATTTCAGCTCTTCGACGACGATCGCCGAATTGGGCGTCCCGAAGTCGTTGTCGACCACGCGGGGGGCCGTGGGATCGGCAACCCACACGCTGTCGTCGACGACGAACGAATAGCGGTGATGGCCGAGCGGAACGGGCGCCGTGACCGACCAGACTCCGCCGCCCCGGTGCTTGGCCTGATACTCAGCGTGCTGCGCGTCCCATCCGTTGAAATCGCCGACCACGGCAACCTTCTTGGCGTCCGGTGCGACGAGCACGAACTGCACGCGCTGCGACTTGACCGGGGCCTTGGCCGACGACGGAAAGAGCGCCGTGGCGATCGGCCGTGTGGCGCGATGCAGGGCACCGAACGCACGCGGCACACCGGCCGCCGCAAAGACGATGAGCGACGCGGCAAGCACGCCCCACGTGAGCGGCTTGATCGTGATCGTCCGCGGCGCGGTGAGCCGCAGCCAGAAGCCAAATCGGTGGCGCGGCAGCGCGCGTACGGCCCGCATGACTCGCGCGTCGAACGATTCGCTCACCGGCACCGGTTCTCGCAGCTCGCGCGCGATCTCTCGCAGCGGCAGTTCGTTCTCGTCACGCACTGTGCACCTCGCTCAGCAGCTCGCGGAGTCGCTCGCAGGCGCGCAGCACGCGCATCTTGAGCGCCGACACGCCGACTCCGGTCATCTGCGACATTTCGTCGTAACCGATCTCTTCCACGTACTTCAACAAGAACGCCTCGCGCTGTTCCGCGCGGAGCTGCTGCAAGGCGCGGTCGATTTCCTCGCGCCACGCCGCCCGATCGGCCGGATGCTCCTCCGATGCCTCGAGCAGCGCCGTTTCGTCGACGACGAACGTGCGCGAACGGCGACCCCGCCGCGCACCCAACGTTCGGCAGCGATTCACGAGAATGCGAAACAGCCACGCACCGAACCGCTCCGGATCCTCGCAACGAGCCAGCGAGCGATAGGCGCGCGTGAAGGCGTCCTGGAGCGCCTCCTCGGCGTCCTGACGGTTGCCGAGCATGTGAAAGGCGTAGCGGGCGTACCGGTCTCGATACCGCTCGACCAGTGCGGCGAACGCTTCCACATCCCCGCGAACGACGCGGGCGACGATCACTGCGTCTGAACTACCTTCCACGAAGCACAGACCTGTGTATTGTGGCGCGGGTCACATTAGGAAAAAATCTCACCCGCGTGGGCGCCCTTATCGTACCAGAGCGTCAGTAAAACGTTCGTCGGTCCCGCGCCATGTCGAGCAGAAGCTCGGCGGGGCGGAATCGCGGGTCAAAACGAACGTTCAGCTCTTCCATTCTTTCTACGATCTCGTTGGCGCCGACGCTGTCGACATAACGAAACGGCCCGCCACGAAAGGGGGGGAAGCCGATCCCGAAGACCGCGCCGACGTCGCCGTCGCGCGGTGAACGAAGAATCCCTTCCTGCAAGCAGAGCGCGGCCTCGTTCACCATGGCCAGCACGCATCGCTGGGTGATCTCCGCCGAGTCGACGTCGGTTGGCGCACGACGCGTCGCACCGATGAGCTGGTATACGCTGTCGTCGACGTCGCCCTTCTCACCCGACTCATCGTACTCGTAGAATCCCGACCCGCCCTTGCGGCCGGTGCGTCCCGCTGCGACCACCCGACGCATTGCTTCCGATGGCGACATGCGCGCGCCGAACGCGTCGGCGAGCACCGCCCCGACCTTGCCCCCCACGTCGATGCCCACCTCATCGAGTAGCGTGATCGGGCCGACCGGAAACCCAAAGCCGACCAGCGCCGCATCGATCGCGTCGATCGGCACGCCTTCGTCGAGCAGGCGGCCCGCTTCATTCATGTAGGCCGACAGCGTGCGCGTCGTATAGAAGCCGGGACCGTCGTTGACGACGATCACGGTCTTGCCAAGGCGCTTGCCGTACGCGACAGCCGTCACCGTAGCCTCCGGCGACGTGAGCGGCGTCGCGATGACCTCGAGCAGCGGCATCTTGGGCACCGGCGAGAAGAAGTGCATGCCGAGCACACGCTCCGGATGCTGCGCTACCTCGGCGATCGCCGTGATCGGGATCGTGCTCGTGTTCGACGCGTACACCGTCGTGCGCCGAATCGCCGGTTCAACTTCCTCGAGCACGCGGTGTTTGAGACCGAGCTCTTCGAACACCGCTTCGATCACGAGGTCCGTCGCTTCGAAACCGGAGTAGTCGGTCGTCGGGCCGACGAGCGTCATGAGGTCGTCTGCCTGCGGGCGCGTGATCTGCCGACGGACGACGCGCTCGTCGAGCACGTCGCGGATCGCAGCGAGTCCTTTGCCGAGGTGCGCGGCGTCCGTGTCTTTGAGTCGCACGACGGTATGGTGCTGGATCGCGATCGAGGCGATGCCGGCGCCCATGAATCCGGAGCCCAGGACGCCGATGCGGCGAACATCGCGCGGCACGGGAATGTGCGCGGCGCTGCCGCCGACGCCGGGATCCTTCTTCAGCGAATTGCTCGCAAAGAACAGGAACACGAGCTGGCGCGAGACTTCGGTTACCGCCATCTCGCCGAACAAGCGTGCTTCCTCGCGCAGACCCGCTTCCATTCCGCGGGAATAGCCGGCCTCGACCGCGGCGAGCGCGGCGAGCGGCGCCGGATAGTGGCCGTGCGTCTTCTCCATCACGCTGGCGCGCGCCTTGGAAAACACGACACGCCGGCCAAGCGGATTGTGCTCGAGCAGCAGATTGGTCGGTCCGCGCAATTTCGGGCCGGTGCGTTTGCCGGCGCCGCCGAGCGATCGCGCGCGGGCCACGGCGATGTCGAGGAGAATCGCCGGATGCACCATCTCTTCGACGAGCCCCATCTGGAGCGCGCGCCGCGCGCGGATGCTCCGTCCAGTAAGGATCATGTCGAGCGCGGCCTGCAGGCCGACGCGGCGCGGGAGGCGTTGCGTGCCGCCCATGCCTGGAATGATGCCGAGCTGCACTTCGGGCGCGGCGAAGGCCGTCTTGGCGTCATCGGAGCAGACGCGATAGCGGCAGGCGAGCGCCATCTCGAGCCCGCCGCCCAAACAAGGACCGTGGATCGCGGCGACGACCGGCACCCGCAGTCGCTCGAGGCGCACGAGCACGTCCTGGCCCATCCGGCTCATCCGCTCGGCCTCGACGGCGGACTGCACGTGGCGGAACTCCTCGATGTCGGCGCCAGCGATGAACGAGTCGGGCTTGCCGGAGGCCAATACCATCCCTTTGATGAGCTGATCCTCATCGACGCGCAGGAAGATCCCCTCCAGCTCGCCGATCAGCGACGCGCCGAGTGTGTTCACCGCCTCGCCCGGGCGGTCGACGGTCACGACGAGAACGTCGCCGTCGAGCCGCGTGGCGAGCGACGGGCCACCGGCCAACCGCTGCGCGTCGGTCGTCATGCGCTCTCGATCACCATCGCGTGCCCCAGACCGCCCGCGGCGCAGACCGTCATCAATCCGAACTGTCCGCCGCGCCGAACGAGCTCGTTGGCCAGCGTCGTGAGGATGCGGCCTCCGGTGGCGCCGAACGGATGTCCGATCGCGATCGATCCGCCCATCACGTTGAGGCGCGCCCGATCGACCTCGCCCACCGGCTCGGCGAACCCCGCTCGCTCCGCCCAGGCGTGCGAGGTGAAGCCCGCCAGATTGCACAGCACCTGCGCCGCGAACGCCTCGTGCATCTCGACCAGGTCCATCTCGCCGAGGCCGAGCCCGGCGCGCTCCAACGCCACCGGTGCGGCGAGCACCGGCGCCATGAGCAGTTGTTCGCCGGGATCGAGCGCCGCGTAGGCGTACGAGCGCACGAACGCCAACGGCCGGTAGCCGAGCGATCGCGCGCGCGATTCGCTCATCAACAACACTGCGCTGCCGCCGTCGGTGAGCGGCGACGAGTTTCCCGCCGTCACTGTACCGTAGCGCCGGTCGAACACCGGCTTGAGCGCGCGCAGCTGATCGATTGATGTGTCGGTGCGAATGCCGTTGTCGCTCGCCAGCACTGTCGCGTACCGCGGCGGCAGGTAGGTCGGCGCGATCTCCGCGGTCAACGTACCCTCGGCCGTTCCCGCCGCCGCCAGGCGGTGCGAGCGCAGCGCGAACTGATCCTGCTCTTCCCGCGGAATGTGGTTGATCTTCGCCATCTTCTCCGCCGACTGCCCCATCGTCTCGCCGGTCGACGGCTCGGCGATCGCCGGCGTGATCGGGACGAGGTCGCGCGGTCGTACCGACCCGGCGATGCGCGCCTTCGCCATCGCGCTCTTTGCCCGCGACATGGCCACGAGCTTGGACGCCATGGCGCGCGAATGCAGCACCGGCACGTTCGACAGTGACTCCGCGCCGCCGGCAATCACCACGTCGTGGTGGCCGAGCACGATCTGGTCGACGGCATTGGTGATCGCTTGATTGGCCGAGGCGCAAGCGCGACTCACGCTGTAGGCGTCGCAGCTCTTGGGCAGCATCGGCATCAGCGACACCTCGCGGGCGATGTTCGGTGCCGTGACGGCCGGTACGACCGTGCCGTAGATGATCGCCTCGACCTCGCGGCCATCGAGGTTCGTGCGTTGAAGCAGCTCGGACACACACCGCTTGCCGAGCTCGATCGCCGTCAGGTCCTTGAGCGCCGTCCCCGCTCGCGCGAACGGCGTGCGCACACCGGCGATGATCGCCGCACGCCGGCCGGGGCCGCCCAATGATGGCATGCGTGGAAACTGGCTTACCTTTGATGCAATGCAAGGCCACGCGACGACTCGCCGCGAGCGACTCGCGGCCCTCGGCAGCCGCTCGTTCGATCTCCTCGTCATCGGCGGCGGGATCACCGGCTGCGGCGTCGCGCGTGAAGCGGCGCTTCGCGGGCTCGCGGTCGCCCTGGTCGAGAAGGGCGACTTCGCCAGCGGCACCTCGAGTCGGTCGTCGCGCCTCGTCCACGGCGGCGTGCGCTACCTCGAGACCGGGCAGATTCATCTCGTCTTCGAGGCGAGCGCCGAGCGGCGCCGTCTGCTCCGCCTCGCGCCCCATCTCGTCAGGCCGCTTGCCTTCACCTGGCCCGTGTACGCCGGCGCCCGCGTGTCGCGTCTGAAGCTCGGCGCCGGGCTGTTCGCTTACGACGCGCTCGCGATGTTTCGAAACGTCGCGCGCCACGAGCGTCTGTCAGCGCGCGGGGTGCTCGAGCACGAGCCGATGCTTCGCGTCGAGGAGCTGCGCGGCGGCGCGCGCTACTTCGACGCGGCGACCGACGACGCGCGCCTCACACTCGCCAACGCGGTCGGTGCCGTGGAGGCCGGCGCGGTCATGCTCAACCACGCGTCGGTCAGGGCGCTTCAAGTCGATGGCGGACGAGTCGCCGGAGCATCGGTCGTCGACCGACTCACCGGCTCGGAGCTCGACGTGCGCGCGAGTGTCGTGGTGAACGCAACCGGCCCATGGAGCGACGACCTGCGCGCGCTCGACGAATTGGCGACGACCGAACGGTCAGACGGGGCGGCGGTCCGCGGCAGCAAGGGGACGCACATCTCGGTGCCGCGCGCACGAGTCGGCAACCGGGATGCGCTCACGCTGCTCGTGCCGGCGGACGGACGCGTGTTCTTCGTGCTGCCGGCCGGCGCGCAGGCGATCATCGGCACCACCGACACGTTCACTGCGGCGTCTCCGGACGCCGTGCGCGCGACGCGCGCCGACGTGCGGTATCTGCTCCAAGCCGCCAACGCCTACTTTCCGCGCGCCGGGCTGCGTGACGACGACGTGGTGAGCTCGTGGGCCGGAATCCGGCCGCTGCTGCCGTCGGCCGCGGCGTCGCCGGGCCGCGTGTCGCGCGAGCACGCGGTTGCGGTGAGCGCGAGCGGTCTCGTGTCGATCACCGGAGGCAAGCTCACCACCTACCGCGTCATGGCGCGCGATGTCGTGCGCACGGTCGCCGAGCAGCTTGGCCGCCGCGTGAAGCGTCGCGATCCCACCCGTGACGTTCCGCTGCCCGGCGGCGACTTCGCCTCAGTCGATCTGCTGGTCGAAGAAGCGGCGCGGCTGACGAAAGACGAGACGCTTGCCGCGCGGTTGGTTGGGGCACACGGCACGCGCTGGCGCGAGGTCTGGCGCGAGGTCCAATCCGACGGTGGGGGCGAGCTCGTGGAAAGCGAGCTCCCCTACACCGCGGGCGAGCTGCGCTACTCCGTCGAGGCCGAGCTCGCGTGCACGTTGGGCGATCTGCTCATTCGCCGCACACACCTCGCCCACCAGTCGCGGGACCATGGCATCGGCGCGGCAGCGCGCGCGGCGGAAGCCGTCGCGCCGCTGCTCGGCTGGGACCGTCTGGCGCGCGGGCGCGCGATACGAGCGTTTGAATCAGAGATCGAGAAGGAGTTCTCGATCGACGGCTGACCGGCCGCGCCCTCGCCAACGGCGGCGAAAAATTTTTACAGGTTCAGGCGTGCCTGTGTAAAATTTTTTCGCCAAAGGCTTCCTTGGCAGATGGCCATTTCGTGTCAACTCTTTTGAAAACAATGACTTGGGTTAGTGGCACAAGGGCTGCTTTGGTGCGGGCTCGACTGCAGGCCCGTAGCTCGTCGCGCCCAACCTCCCCGAGGACCCCCCAGATGCGTTTCCGCTCCTTCGCCTCCATCGCCGCCACCCTCAGCGCTGGTCTGCTCGCCGGCGGCTGCGGCGATAGTCCGGTCGCTCCGCCGGCACCGGCCGCCCCGTCGTCGGCACCGATCGCTGCCCCGACGTCGGCCAATAATTCGCTGCTCGGCGGCGTCCTCGGCACGGTGCTCGGCACTCCGACGACCGTCACGCCCCTCAACCGCACGACGCCGCTCTCGTCGGACATCACGGCGTCAAAGCGGATCGGGATCCTCGGCGGCGTGCTGTCCATTCCGGCGGCGGGCATCACCGTCGTCGTGCCGCCGCTCGCGGTGCTCTCGACGACGACGATCTCGGTCACGGCGCGCGCCGGCTCGGCCGTCGCCTACGACTTCGCGCCGCACGGAATCAAGTTCGCGGTGCCGCTCGTCGTCACGCAGAGCCTCGCCAAGACCGACGC
>DATNAT010000328.1:0-4712 GCA_035572355.1 Gemmatimonadaceae bacterium | reverse complement strand
CCCGTGCCCGAGCAAAATCGTACCAGCCACCAGTCCGGCCGAAACCAAAAATGGCAATTCCTGATGGCGGTCAAAGGCCCAGCCCGCTCCAATCGGAAAGAGCACGCGGGCCATGCCGCCGAACGTCTGCTGCACCCCCATGTACATACCCCGCTCGTTGCTCGGGATCACCCGGGACAACATCGCGGTCACACAAGGAAACGTGAACGCCGTACCGAGCGGCAGCAACGCGACCGCCAACGCCAATGGCAGGTACGGGAGGAGCGCAACCGCCGACACAGGCAAAATCCCGCCCAGACGCGCGGCCATCGCCGCCGGATCGGAGATCGGATGCATGAACGGCAACGCTGCCAGCCCAAGGGCGAGCAGCGTCTGTCCTATTCGAGACAGCCGCACTTCGCCGAACCGGTCCAAAGCCCACCCCAGGATGACCGCTCGCGTCACCATCGAAAGCGCGCCGATGTAGGTGTAGAAATATCCGATTGTGTCCGACGTCACAGCGAACCGCGCTGCCAGGAAGAGCGCGAAGATCGCGTTCAGACCCTGGAAAGCGCCGATGCCAATCGCGTAAATCCAGATCAATCGCGGTGCCGGCTCGCTCGAGTGGGTGACCACTCGCATGGCGGCCTTGAGCGACCGTCCTGGTACATGGACACTCGACTTGGCCTCCACCATGTCGCGCGACTCGACGAGATACTTGAATGCGAACCCGATGTTGAGCACGCAGAGAATCGCCGCCGTGAGCCCGGGTCCGTGACTTCCGAAATGCAGGCTTTTCGACCCGAGCACCGGACCGAGCGCCACGCCCGCGTTCGTCGCCGCGGACAGCCAGCCCAGTCCCTTGGCCCGCTGATCCGGTTTCACCGCGTCGGCTACGTACGCCTGGATCACGCTCACCGTGCCGCCGCCCGAGCCCTGAATGAGGCGCGACAAAAAGAGCAACCAGAGCGAATTGGCATACGCGAACACGACATACGCGATCGCTGAGGCCGTCATGCCGACGATCAGGGCCGGGCGCCGGCCGTAGCGGTCGGAGAATCGGCCCCACATCGGTGCACTCAACAGCTGCGCGACCGAGAACGACGACACCAAGAGACCGACCATTAGACCGTTTGCGCCGAACGACTCGGCGTAGAACGGCATGAGCGGCAGGATCATCAGCGTTCCGACCATGTCGATGAACGCGGTGATCATCAACACGGTCAGCTTGGCGACGTCGGTATTACGGCTGGCCATCGGGTGGCGCGTTGGTCGGCATACGTGAAGCGTTGGACGCGAAGCGGAACCTGATCATACTGCCAGCCGCTCGGTCGGCCGTCGCGCTCCGTGAAGTATTGACGATTTCCGAACGAGCGGCGCTACTCCATCACACGGCCGAGCGCCGCCGGCGGGACCGCGCGGCCGACCATGCCGGCGAGGGCAATGATCGTCAGCGCGTACGGAATCATTTCGACGAATTGCGATGGGATGACCTGTGCCCCTTGCAGTTGGATCTGAAGCGTTTCGGCCGCGGCGAAGAGGAGGCAGGCGAGTGCCGCGCGCAGCGGATCCCACCGGCCAAAGATCGTCGCTGCGAGCGCGATGAAGCCGCGCCCCGCCGTCATCTCGGCGCTGAACTGGTGCTGGTCCAGCGCGAGATAGGCGCCCCCAAGGGCGGCGAGCCCGCCCGAGAGCGCGACCGAAAGATAGCGCACCCGGTCGACGCGGATTCCCACCGACAGCGCGGCCGCCGGGTGCTCGCCCGCGGCGCGCACTCGTAGTCCAATCGGTGTTCGGTAGAGCATCCAGGCCACTGCGGCAACGGCGATCAACCCGAGCCAGATCAGCGGATTGGCGACGAGCGATGCCACGCCGGTGCCGGCGCGCTCGGCGCCGAAGCCGGGCACGCGCGGCGAGTTCGACGAGCTGTGAAACAGGAGCCGGAGAAAGAAGCGCGTTACTCCGCTCACCAGCAGGTTGATCGCGATGCCGACGACCACCTGATCGGCGCGGAATCGGATTGCCGTGACCGCATAGAGCAGCGCGGACGCGGCGCCTCCCGCCACGGCGCCGACCAGTCCGAGCCATGGGCTCCCTGTGTAATAGCTCGTCACGGCACCGCAGAACGCGCCGGAGAGCATGTAGCCCTCGAGCCCGAGTCCGATCAGCCCCGATCGCTCGGACACCACGCCGCCGCACGCCGCGAAGAGATACGGAATGGCGATTCGCAGCGTCTGCGCGAGAAACAGGAACACGATCACGGCGTGCCCTCGCTCGCCGTCGCCGGTGGCGCGACGGCTGCGTCGTTGCGGCGACGCAGCGCGGTGCGCAGCACGCGCCGAACTTCGGGAACCGACGCCGCCACGGCGATGATCACCACCGCCTGCAGCACGTCGACCATCTGCTTGGGCACCACGGCGTTCACCGCGAGTCCGCCCTGCGAGATCGTCGCGAAGGCGAGCGCGGCGAGCAGCACGCCGAACGGATTGTTGCGCCCGACGATCGCCACCGCGATGCCGAGAAATCCCGCGCCCGACGCGAACGCATCCTCGTAGTAGTGTTTGTAGCCGAGCACGAAATTGAGACCGCCGATGCCGGCCAGTGCGCCCGACAACGCCATGGCGCGCCACCAGACGCCGCCGACGCTCACGCCGCCGTATTCGGCGGCCTCGGGCTGGAGCCCGACGGCGCGCAGCTCGAAGCCGCGCCGCGTGCGGAAGAGATACCACCAGGTCGCGATCGCCGCCCCGATGGCGATGAACAGCACGACGCTCGCCGCGGAGCCATGAAAGCCGCTGATGTACGCGGAGAGCCGCGGCAGCGCGCCGGAGTGAATCTCGGCGGTATGCAGCGAGCCTTCGACCTTGAGATGTGCGGCGACGACGTAGCTGAGCAGCGCGAGCACGATGAAGTTGAGCATTATCGTCGTGATCACTTCGTGCGCGCCGAATTTCGCCTTGAGCACGCCCGGAATGCCGCCGACCACCGCGCCGCCCGCGGCCGCGGCCACGATGAAGAGCGGCAGCGCGGCGAGTGCCGGCACGCCGGCGGGGAGCAGCAGGCCGACGAGCGCGGCGACGAATCCACCCGCCGCGAGCTGGCTCTCGCCGCCGATATTGAACAGGCCGGCGCGCAGCCCGACGGCGACCGACAATCCGGTGAAGGCGAGCGTCGTCGTCTTGTACAACACCTGGCCCAAGCCATATGCGTTGCCCCACGTGCCCTCGAGCAGCAGCCGATAGACCGTCGCCGGGTTCTGTCCGAAGCTTACGATGAGCACGTCGCCGACGAGCGCCGCGATGAGCAGCGCGACGAGCGCGGGAAGAAATCCCTCGCGGAGATCCTTCACGCGGCCCGATGCGCCGCCGCGCCGGTCATGTAGGGGCCGAGAATCTCGGCGCTGGCGTTCGCGCGCGGCAGCACGACGACGATCTTGCCGCCGTACATCACGGCGATGCGGTCGGACAGGGCGAGCACCTCGGCGAGGTCGGCCGACACGAGGAGGATCGCCTTGCCGGCGTCGCGCGCCGCGCGGAGCCGCGCGTGGATGAACTCGATCGCTCCCACGTCGACGCCGCGCGTGGGCTGCGCGGCGAGCAGAGTGTGGAAGTCGCGCCCCATCTCGCGGGCTACCACGACCTTCTGCTGGTTTCCGCCGGACAGCGCGCGCGCGGGCAGTGCCGGGTCGGCGGGGCGGATGTCGTAGGTCTCGATCTGCCGCCGCGCGTTGGCGGCGATGCGCTCGTCGTCGAGCCTCGCTCCCCTCACATATCGGTGCTGCTGGCCGAGGATGAGATTTTCGGCAACAGAGTAGTCCAATATGAGTCCGCGAAGATGGCGGTCCTCCGGGATGTGCGATAGCCCGGCGTCGCCGCGCGCCCTCACCGGCTGGCCCGTGGCGTCGCGGCCGGCGAGGCGGATCGAGCCGCTTTCCACGGCGCGCAATCCGGCGATCGCCTCGATCAGCTCCGTCTGGCCGTTCCCTTCCACGCCGGCGATGCCGAGGATCTCCCCGGCGCTGAGGGTGAAGCTCACGCCGTCCACGGCGACCAGCCGGCGCGCGTCGCGCACGACCAGATCGCGCACCTCGAGCGGCGCCGTCGGTTCTATGATCGGCCGCGCCCCGGCGTCCGGGCGCACCCCCTTGTCCTCGGCGACATAGTCCATGGCCAGCTGCACGTCGCGCCCGACCATCGCCCTGGCGATCGCCGCCGGCGTCGTGTCCGCTGTGCGCAGGCGCTCGACCGTGCGACCGTGACGCATGACGGTGATGGTGTCGGAGATGTCCATCACCTCGTCGAGCTTGTGGGTGATGAGCACGATCGTCTCGCCGCGGTCGCGCATACCGCGCAGCACCTGCCAGAGCTCGGCGATCTCGGGCGGCGAGAGCACGGCGGTCGGCTCGTCGAGAATGAGAATCGTCGCGCCGCGATAGAGCGTCTTGAGAATCTCCACGCGTTGCGCCTCGCCGACCGACAGATCGGCCACGATGCGCTCGGGGCGCACGGCGAGACCGGTCGCCTTGCTCAACTCGGCGACCTCGCGCGCCGCGCGAGCCAGATCGAGCTGCACACCGCGCGTCGGCTCGCGACCGAGCACCATGTTCTCGGCCACGGTGAGCGTGGGCACGAGCATGAAGTGCTGGTGCACCATCCCCACTCCGGCGCGAATCGCATCCGCCGTCGACCACCCGGTCACGAGACGGCCGTCCACCTCGACCCGTCCCGCGTCGG
>DATNAT010000327.1:0-5165 GCA_035572355.1 Gemmatimonadaceae bacterium | reverse complement strand
CGTCGAGCTCGTCGGCGGCGGCGACGACGTCGAGGTCACGGCAGTCGGCTCGAGCGAGGAGGCGCTCCAGCGCCTCGAGGAGAAGACCTTCGACTGCATGGTCCTGGACCTGAAGCTCCCCGACACCACCGGCTTCAAGCTGCTCGAGCAGCTGAAGAAAGATGCGCGGTTCTCGACGCTGCCGGTGATCGTCTACACCGGCCAGGAGCTCACGCGCCGCGAGGAGACACGGCTGAAGAAATACGCGGAGACGATCATCGTGAAGGACGCCCGCTCGCCGGAACGGCTCCTCGACGAGACGTCGCTGTTCCTCCATCGCGTCGAGGCGCGCCTACCGGAGCAGAAGCGCCGCATGCTCGAGCGGCTGCACAACACCGACGCGGTGTTTGCCGGCAAGCACGTTCTGGTCGTCGACGACGACGTACGCAACATCTTCTCGTTGACGAGTGTGCTCGAGGCGCACGGCATGAACGTCTCGTTCGCGGAAAACGGCCGGGATGCGCTCACCACGCTCGACTCGACGCCGGGGATCGACCTCGTGCTGATGGATGTGATGATGCCGGAGATGGACGGCTACGAGACGATGCGGGCGATCCGGGAAAAGTCGCAGTTCCGCGCCCTCCCGATCATTGCGCTCACGGCCAAAGCCATGAAAGGCGACCGGGAGAAGTGCATCGCTGCGGGCGCCTCGGATTACATCACGAAGCCGGTCGACACGGATCAGCTGTTGAGTCTGATGCGGGTATGGCTGTACCGCTAAAGCCCAACCGGTCGCTGAATGGTCCACCGGTCACGTACGACGCTGGCCTCGAGCGCATCGAGATCGAGCTCCTGTTGGAGGGGGTGTTTCGGCACTATGGCTTCGACTTTCGATCGTACGCGTACGCGTCGATTCGGCGGCGACTATGGAAGCGCATCGAAGCCGAAGGGCTGACGTCGATCTCCGAGCTGCAGGTGCGCGTGCTCCACGACCCCGCGGCCATGGAGCGCCTGCTGCTCGATCTGTCGATCAGCGTCACGGCGATGTTCCGGGATCCGGTGTTCTACCGCGTGTTCCGGCAGGACGTCGTGCCGCTGCTGCGCACCTATCCGTTCATCCGGATCTGGCATGCCGGCTGTTCGACCGGCGAGGAGGTCTACTCCACGGCGATCGTGCTCGAAGAGGAGGGCCTTCTCGACCGCACGCGCATCTACGCCACCGATGTCAACGACGCCGTGTTGCATCAGGCCCGCGCCGGGATCTTTCCGCTCAACCGGATGCAGGAATACACCGAGAACTACATCCGCGCCGGCGGCACGCGTTCGTTCTCGGAGTACTACGTCGCCAAGTACGACGGCGCGCTGTTCAGCCCGTCGCTCACGCGCACGGCCGTGTTCTCGCAGCACAACCTGGTCACGGACCACTCGTTCAGCGAGTTCAACGTGATCTTCTGCCGCAACGTGCTGATCTATTTCGACCGCGAGCTTCAGAACCGCGTGCACGGGCTCTTCTACGAAAGCCTCGTCATGTTCGGCATTCTCGCCCTCGGCAGCAAGGAATCGCTGCGCTTCTCGGACTTCGAGGAGTGCTACGACAAGCTGGACGCGCGCGAAAAGCTCTACCGCAAGGTGAGGTGAGGGTGGCCTACGCGATCGTGGTCGTCGGAACCTCGTGGGGCGGGTTGAGCGCGGTGCGCGAGCTCGTCCGGGCGCTGCCCCGGTCGTTCGCGCTGCCGCTCGTCGTCGTGCAGCATCGGCATCCGGATTCGGACCACCTGCTTGGTACGCTCCTTCAGGACAGCACGCCGCTGCCCGTGAGCGAGGTCGAGGACAAGGCGCCGATCGCACCGGGCAGCATCTACCTCGCGCCCGCCGATTACCATCTCCTCGTCGAGGACGGCCACTTCTCGCTTTCGATGGACGAGCCGGTGCAGTACAGCCGCCCCTCGATCGACGTCGCCTTTGCGTCGGTGGCCGATGTGTTCGGCCGCCGGGCCGTCGGCGTGGTGCTCACCGGTGCGAACGCGGACGGCGCGCGCGGGCTCCGCCGGCTCGTCGACCGCGGCGGGCTCGGATTCGTGCAGACGCCGGCTACGGCCGAGAGTCCGACCATGCCCGCTGCGGCGATGAAAGCGGTGCCAGAGGCGCGGGTGATGGCGATCGCCGAGATCGGCGCCGCGCTCGGCACGCTGCCGGCGCAGCCCGTCGAGTCGGCGGCCGCCATGCGCGGCGCTCGAGCTCCGGACGCGCGATGACATCGCCGCCGGTAGACCAGGTCGACATCCTCCTCGTCGACGATCGCGCGGAGAATCTCCTCGCCCTCGAGGCGATCCTCGAGCCGCTCGGCCAACGCCTCGTGCGCGCGCAGTCGGGAGAAGAAGCCCTGCGCTGGCTGTTGCGCCGCGACTTTGCCGTGATCCTGCTCGACGTCCAGATGCCCGGCATGAGCGGTTTCGAGACGGCGAAGCTGATCAAGGCGCGCGAGCACACCAAGTTCGTGCCGATCATCTTCCTCACGGCGATCAGCAAGGACGAGGAGTACGTCTTCGAGGGCTATTCAGTCGGTGCCGTCGACTACATGTTCAAGCCGCTCCGGCCGGAGATTTTGCGATCGAAGGTGCAGGTATTCGTCGACCTCTACGTTCAGCAGCGGCGGATCACCGAGCAGGAGCAGCGGCTGCGCGAGATCGAGCGGCAGGATTTGGAGCTCCGCCACATGCGCGAGCTGCTCGACTCCCAGGCGCAGTTCCGCGACATCGTGAGCTCGGCAATGGACGCGATCATCCGCTTCGACGCCGACGGCAAGATCACGCTCGTCAACGGCGCGGCCGAGCGGATGTTTCACACGACGACCGGCGGCGCGGTCGGCGCGCCGATCTCGCAATTCGTGCCGGAGGGAGTGGACACGGCGGCGCTCGATGCCGGATGCGCGCTCGACGAGGGGCAGGCGCCGTCGCCTCGCGAGCGCCACCGCGCGCTGGCCGGCCGCCGTGCGAACGGCGAGTCCTTTCCGATCGAGGCATCGGTGTCCTGCCTCGATTCACCGAACGGCCGCACCTACACGCTGATCGCGCGCGACATCTCCGAGCGCATGCGCCAGGAGCGGGCGGCCGCCGACCAGGCGCGGTCGATCGCCGCGTCGGCCCGCGAGCTCAAGGAGCTCAATGAGGAGCTGCACCAGCGGCAGCTGGAGCTCGAGCGCGCGATGACCGCCCGCAGCCGCTTCTACGCCTCGATGAGCCACGAGCTGCGGACGCCAATCAACGCCGTGCTGGGCTATAGCACTCTGCTATTAGAGCACATATACGGACCGCTCAATCAGAAGCAGGAGGAGGGGATCGAGCGCACGCAGAAGGCGGCGCGCCATCTCCTCGAGCTGGTCAACGACGTGCTCGACCTGTCGAAGATCGAAGCGGGAAAGATCGACCTCCGCCTGCAGCCGGTCGAGTTCCCGTCCCTGATCGAGGACCTGTTCGTCACCGTCCGCCCGCTCGCCGACGACCACGGGTCGACGCTCTCCCTTCAGCTCCGCTCCGACCATCCACTCAAGATCGTGTCCGATCCGCGACGCGTTCGGCAGATCCTGCTCAACCTGCTGTCGAACGCGATCAAGTTCGGCGGCGGCAAGCCGATCGAAGTTGTCTGCGAGCCGACCGAAGACGGCGGCGCGGCAGTCGAGGTGATCGACCATGGCGAGGGAATCTCGGACGTCGACCAGGAGCGCATCTTCCACGAATTCGTCCAGCTCGGCCGCACGCAGCTCCAGGACGGCACGGGCCTCGGCCTTCCCATCTCGCGGCGGCTCGCCGAGCTGCTGCGCGGATCGCTCTCCGTGCGCTCGACGCCCGGGCAGGGGAGCGCCTTCCGCCTCGAGATGCCGGCGAACGCGGAAGCGCGCACGCTGCGTCTGGTCGATCAGGAGATCGAGCGCGAGACGAACGACGACCGCAAGCAGCCCGACGCGGACGGCGAACCCGGCGCGCGCGCGCCGGAGCCGCGCACTTCGGAGCCGCGCGCCGCGACTACCAGCTCGCGCCGAGCGTAAGCTCGGTCGCGTGGCGCGAGGTGCCGGATCCCATCGTGCGGACCCGCACCTCTCCGCGCGCGGTGAGCGGGGTGAACGGAATGCCGACGCGGACGCCGGCCGACGCCGACAGCGTTCCACTGGTCGGGCGGGGCGACGGCCCGCTCGCGGCGACGATCCACCCGCCGCCGGCGCCGATGTACGGGCGCACGAGCACCGGCGAGAACTGCCACTGCAGCTGCGCTTCGGGAATGAGCGCCGTGCGCGCCACGCCGTCGATCGTTGGTCGGAAGAGCGCGAGGCTCCCTTCGCCGACGAGCGAGACGAGCGGAACCTCGAGGCGCAGCGCGCCGATCGCCGACGTGCCGCTGGTGCCGAAGTCGTAGTGCGAGACGCCGCCGGCGACGCTCAGCTTGGGCAGCGGCAGTTGGGCCGAGGCCCCGGCGCCGAGCATGGGCATGGCGAGCAGCCAGGGGAGCGCCCGCGCGAACAGTCGATGCATGTTGTGAATCCCGGAGCGGAAGAGAGCGCGAAACTCTGCAATAATCGCCGCAACGCCTGCGTGACGGCGGTCACAGGCGCTCGCGCTCGCTCGCGCCTCTCATCAACGCGGCGAACGCGCGGTATATTCACCGCATGCGAGCGTTGTGCGTGGCGCGTCATCCGATGTTGAGCGAACATCTCTGCCGCTTCTTCGACGGCTTCGGCGTCGATACGCTTCCCTCCGTCGGGCTGCAGGAGACGATCGAGCGGGCGCGCGCCACCCAGCCGGATTTAATAATCTGTGATTATGATTTGCTCGCAACGGCCTCGCTCGGCGATTGGGAGAACGATCCGGCGCTGTGCGACGTGCCGCTCGTCGCCGTCAGCCTCACCCGGCATCCCGGCGACGTGCATCTCCTGAATCGCGCCGGCGTCGCCGGCTTCCTCTACCTTCCGACGCTCGAGCCGGAGGACGTGCACCACGTGCTCGCCGGCGTGCGGCGGAAGCGCGGCGGCATCAACCCGCCCGACCTGCTCCAGTGGCCGGCGCCGACGCCCGCCGCGCACCTCCGCTGACCGTCGGCGGGGACGACGCGCTGTTCGTCCCCGCCGCGCCGCTGCTCGACGCGCTGACCTCCACCGGCGCCGACGGACAGCCGCGCCACGTGCTGCTCGGCGA
>DATNAT010000326.1:0-2539 GCA_035572355.1 Gemmatimonadaceae bacterium | reverse complement strand
CCACCCCGTGTTCTACGGCTACGAGAACAAGATCTTTCCGATCAAGTTCGGCCAGGGCGCGCAGGTCTTCCACGTCGGCGTAGCCGACCAGGCGAACGTGCTCGCCGAATACGTTGGCGGCGACGCCTCAGTGCTGAGCGGGCTGATGGTCGGCGCCGACAATCTCAAGGGCAAGGCGTTCGCGGTCGACATCCCGAACGCGCACAACGGCCACGGCCGCGTGCTGATGTTCGCCAACAATCCCATCTATCGTTGGCAGAATCACGGCGAGTTCAACATGGTGTTCAACTCGATCATCAACTGGGACGATGTCCCGCCCGAGCCGCCGCTCACGGCGCCGGTCGTCGGCGGTGCGCGGCGCGGCGGCCCCCGGCGGTAGTGCGGTTCGGTAGCAGCACATCGGGCCTCGGGCCCGATGTGCTGCTACCAACGACCGCCGTTTAGTGAAGCTTGAACATCAACCCGATGTTCAGCGTTGCGCCGCCGGCGCCGACGTCGGCGTACCCCGCCATGTTCGGGGCGAAGAAGTAGCGCGCGCCGGCGCGGCCGATGAAGTAGAGCGCGCTGTTGTATCCGCAGTCCCCGTTGAAGTTGCCGCTCGAGACGCTGCACGACACGATGTCGTAGCCGAGCCCGAGGCCGATGAACGGATCAAACTTCGGTTCCGACTCCACCTTGAAGTGGTAGTTCGCCGTGACGCCGATCGGGAGATACTTGACGCTCGAGCTGAAGCCGAACCCGGTCGCCGACCACGAGTAGTACTCCGCGGCCACCTGGATGCCCAGGATTCCGTTCCCCATGTCCGGCAGCGCCTTGATCGCGTGCTCGAACCGGCCGCCGAACGACGCGCTCGCGCCATTGATGCCGCCGAGACCGACCGTCGGCCCGATGTCCGTGTAACCGAGGCCGAACGATGGAGTACCGCCCTTCTGCGCGCCTGCGACCGAGGTGGCCACGAAGGCGGCCGCCGCGACGAGACCCAGGGTTTTCCGCATCATGTTCCGTTCTCCGCTGAGGTGAGGATGGAGGGAGTGGGGGAGGGAATCGGGACTGGAGCCACGAACGCCATGCGACGCAGTGCAACGGATGCGCGGTCGAATTTGCATCGACGCCGCCGGAAGTGCATGCTTACCGCCGTCCGCTGGGCTGGATCACACAGCATTGCGCAGACGGGCGTGAAAAACCGTCAAATCCGCATCAAATTTTTCATGTCACCAGAGCCGGATGTGGGTGAGCTCGGCGGACTGCTGGACGACAGGCGGGCACTCGACGATCTATTCAGCGCGGCGTACGAGGAGCTGCGGCGGCTCGCGGCCCGGGTTCGGCGCGACGATCCGAGTGCTACGCTCAGCCCGACCGCGCTCGTGAATGAAGCGTGGCTCAAGCTCGAATCGTCGACCTGGGTCGCGCGTACGTCTCGCGCGCACTTCAAACGTATTGCCGCCAGGGCAATGCGCCAGGTGTTGATTGAAGCGGCGCGCCGACGCCAGGCGTCCAAGCGCGGTGGCGACGTCGCCATCGTCACCTTCGACGATGCCATCACCGATGGCACCGCCTTCGCCGACGATCTCCTCGAGTTGGATCGCGCCCTCGAGGATCTCGCCCGCCTCCAACCGCGGCAGGCCGCCCTCGTCGAGAGTCGCTTCTTCGGCGGGTTCGGCATCGGCGAGACCGCCGAGCTGCTCGAGATCTCCGAGTCGACGGCCCTGCGCGATTGGCGCGCCGCCAAGGCCTGGCTGGCCCGTGAACTCCGGTCGGCCAAAGCATGCCGTCACTGAGCCGCCCTGCTGACGTCATCCGGCCCGACGCCGGGTCGAGGGGGAAAACGATGGATGCGGCACGCTGGGAACGGGTCCAAGAGCTGTTTCATGACGCGGCCGCACTCCCCGACTCGGAGCGACTAGCCTTCCTCCAGTCGGCCTGCGGCGACGATCCTTCACTCGTCAACGATACGCTGAGCCTTCTCGCCGAGGACGCGCTCGGCGGCTCGGTCCTCGATCGCGGAGTCGCCAGCGTCGCCGAGAAAGTGCTCGGTCGCGAAGTGCCCTTCTCGCCGTCGACGCAGCAGTTCGGTCCCTATCGGTTGATCCGCGTGCTCGGGGAAGGCGGCATGGGCGTCGTCTACCTCGCCGAGCGTGAAGACATTCAGGCACGGGCCGCGGTCAAGTTTCTGCGCGACGCCTGGTTCTCACCGGCGCGGCGCGAACGATTCACGAGCGAGCAGCGCACGTTGGCGCAGCTCAATCATCCGAAGATCGCGCGGTTGTACGACGCCGGCACGCTGCGCGACGACACGCCCTGGTTCGTCATGGAGTACGTCGAAGGCGTGCCGCTCACCGAATACTGCCGGCGTCACTCGCTCGGCATCGCGGCGCGGCTGCGACTCTTTCGCGACGTCTGCGAAGCGGTGCAGCACGCCCATCGCCATCTCGTCGTCCATCGCGACCTCAAGCCGTCGAACATCCTCGTCACCGGGGACGGCATGGTGAAGCTGCTCGACTTCGGCATCGCCAAACAGCTCGAGAGCGTCGACGTCGCG
>DATNAT010000325.1:0-8867 GCA_035572355.1 Gemmatimonadaceae bacterium | reverse complement strand
GAAGGAGCTGTACGCGCGATTGGCCGAGGTCGAGGATCGGCACGTCCAGATCTGGGAAGGGCTGCTGCGCGACCACGGCCGCGAACCGGGGCGCTTTCGGCCGAGCGCGCGGACGCGGCTGCTCGCCGGCCTTGGCCGGATCTTCGGCCCCGGCTTTCTCCTGCCGATGCTGCTCGCCGAAGAAGGGCGCGAGGTGAAAGGCTACCTCGACATGCATCGGCGCACGGCGCCGGCGGCGCCCGGCGCCGCCGAATCGCTGAAGCTGGCGCGCGAATCGGCCGAGCATGCGGAAACGCTCAATAAGATCTCTGACAAGAGCGGCGAGCCCTGGCATCGAACGGAGTCGGGCGGGTTCCTGCGCAACGTCGTCTACGGGTTCAACGACGGACTGACGGCGAACTTCGGTCTCGTCGCGGGCGTGATTGGCGCGTCGGCCTCGACGGCGCACCACACCGTGATCGTGGCCGGCGTGGCGGGATTGATCGCCGACGCGCTGTCGATGGGCTCGAGCGGCTATCTCGCCGCGAAGAGCGAGCAGGAGGTGTACGCCAACGAGATCGCGATGGAGCGCGACGAGATCGCGCTCATGCCGGAGGTCGAGCGCGACGAGCTGGCCATCATCTACGAGACGAAGGGCATGTCGCGCGACGCCGCGTTCGCGCTGGCGACCGAAGTGATGGCCGACCCGGAGAGAATGCTCGAGGAGCAGGTGCAGGAGGAGCTCGGGATCAGCGATCCGCACATGTCGCCGCTGCGCGAAGCGTGGATCACCGGCGCGGCGACCGCGGTGGGCGCGTTCATCCCCGTCTTTCCGTTCCTGTTCTGGACCGGCATGACGGCGGTCGTCGTCGCGTTCGTGATCGCGATGACGTCGCACTGGATCGTCGGCGCGATGCGGTCGGTGTTCACCGGGCGAAGCGTGTTCCGCTCCGGACTCGACATGTTCGTCGTCGGCCTCGGAGTGGCGGTGGTCGGCTACTTCGTCGGCCAGTGGGTCGCCGGGCTGGCTGGCTGATCCGAGATCGGTGCGTTCGCTTCGCTTCGGGCGCTACGCGCCCGAAGCGACAGCACCTACGCACCGGTTTCAGCTACACGACGAGGTTCAACAGCCGCCCCGGCACGAAAATCACCTTCTTGGGCGCGGCGACGACGAACTTGGCGATGTTCTGATCGGCCATCGCCGCGGCGATGGCCGCCTCCTGCGCGCTGCCGGCGGGAACCGTCACCGTGCCGCGCATCTTCCCGTTCACCTGTACGGCAATCGTCACCGCGTCTTCGGCCGCGAGCGCCGGATCGAACGTTGGCCAGCCGGCATCGAACACGCTGGCGTCGTGGCCAAAGCGTTCCCACAACTCCTCGGCGATGTGCGGCGCGAAGGGCGCGACGAGCTGGACGAGCGGCAACACTTCGTCGCGGTGGGCGGGGCGCTCGTCGCGGCGCACGACGTTGAGGTAGGCCATCATGGCCGCGATCGCCGTGTTGTAGGCAAGGGCGGGAATGTCCTCGGAGACTTTCTTGATCGTCTGATGGAGCTTGCGCAGCACCGCCGCGTCCGGCGCGCCGTCGGTGCGGGCGTCGACCGCCGACGTCCACAGGCGGTCGAGGAAGCGGCGCACGCCGGCGACACTCTGGTCGCGGAAGTCGCCGCCCTCCTCGTACGGCCCGAGAAACATCAGGTAGGTGCGGAAGGTGTCGGCCCCCCAGCGCTCGACGTATTCGTCGGGATTGACGACGTTGCCGCGGCTCTTCGACATCTTGGCGCCGTCGCGCACGATCATGCCGTGGGCGCGAAAGCGCGTGAACGGCTCCTCGAAGTCGAGGCGGCCGGCGTCCTTGAGCACCATAGTGATGAATCGTGAATACAACAAATGCAATACGGCGTGCTCGTTGCCGCCGATGTACGAGGTGACCGGAAGCCACTTCTTCGTCAGCGCCTCGTCGAACGGCACGTCGTCGAAATCGGTGCTCGGATAGCGGAGGAAATACCAGGCGCTGTCGAGGAAGGTGTCCGACACGTCGGTCTCGCGCCGGGCCTGGCCGCCGCAGCGCGGGCAGGACACGCGATACCACGACTCGACGCGCGCCAGGGGGGACACGCCGGTGTCGTCGGGGCGGAAGTCCTCGACGTACGGCAGCTCGACCGGAAGATCCGCTTCCGGAACGGGCACGGTACCGCAGCCGTCGCAGTAGATGATCGGGATCGGCGGACCCCAGTACCGCTGCCGCGAGATGCACCAATCGTGGAGCCGGTAGTTCACCACGCCGCGCGCATGGCCGGCCGCGGCCAGCCAGGCGACGATGGCGTGCTTCGCCTGTTCGACGCCGAGCCCGTTGAACTCGCCCGAGTTGACGAGGTGGACGTGCTGCGTCTCGGTGTACGGCGCGTCGAGCGGCCCGTGCGTGTCCGCGTCGTTGCCGGCGACGACGCGAAGGATCGGCAGATCGAACGTGCGCGCGAACTCAAAATCGCGCTCGTCGTGTCCCGGGACGGCCATGATCGCGCCGGTGCCGTACTCCATCAGCACGTAGTCGGCGACCCAGATCGGTATCGGTTGCTGCGTGGCCGGGTTCGTAGCGAACGAGCCGGTGAAGACGCCCGTCTTCTCCTTGCTCACCCTCCGCGTCACGATGTCCTGCTTGGCGGCGCGCTCGCGATATTCCCCGACGGCGTCGCGCTGATCGTCGGTCGTCAACGCGGCGACGAGCGGATGCTCCGGCGCCACCACGAGGTAGGTGGCGCCGAAGATCGTGTCCGGCCGCGTCGTGAACACGCGGATGTCGAGCGGGCGTGCCGCATACTCGCCGCTCAAACCAGTGGCGATCGTCGCCGTGCCGGTGAAGTCCGCGAGATCTTGCACTCGGAAGCTGACTTCGGCGCCGTCCGATCGGCCGATCCAGTTCCGCTGCGCCAGTTTGGTCGACTCCGACCAGTCCAGCCAGTCCAAATTGGCCAGCAGACGCGACGAATAGTCGGTGATGCGAAAGAACCACTGCTCGAGAAAGCGCTGCTCGACCTTGGCGCCGCACCGCTCACACTCGCCGGCGATTACCTGCTCGTTGGCGAGCACCGTTTTGTCGTTTGGGCACCAGTTGACGGCGGCGCCCTTCTTGTAGGCCAAGCCGCGCTCGAACAGCTGCAGAAAGAGCCACTGCGTCCACTTGTAATACGCCGGGTCGGTGGTCGACAGCTCGTGGCCCCAATCGATCATCAAGCCGGACCGCTTCAGCTGGCGCCGGAAGTTGTCGATGTTGCGCGGAATGAGGTCGGCCGGGTGGGTGCCGACCTTGAGGGCGAAGTTCTCCGAGTGGATGCCGAACGCGTCGAAGCCGAGGGGCTCGAAGACCGTGTGCCCTTGGAGGCGCTGGAATCGTCCATAGATGTCATTGCCCGTGAAGGCGAAGAGGTTGCCCACGTGGAGCCCCTCGGCCGACGGGTACGGAAACATCATCAAAGCGTAGAACGGCCGAACGCCATTCTCGACGTCGGTCTGGTTCGTCCCCTGCTTCTCCCACCGCTCCTGCCACTTCCGCTCTACGGCAGCAGGATCGTAGCCGGCCGCCTCGGTGGCCGGTGCCCGATCAGTCGGTTCTGTCATTGTGAGAGCGCAATTTAGCGTCCGATGAACCTCGATCCCAGTACGAGCTCGCAGCCAGGCGCCGCAAGCGACGCCTCACGCCGATCCGGCCGCTCTCTGCGCTGGCGGCTGGTGGGTGGCGTCGGCATCGGCGCCGTCATCGTGCTCGGCATCGTCGGTTACGCGGGAATCGAGCTCCTCAAGCGCTCGGTCGCCGGCGACGAAGACGACCATCTCGTGAACGCAACGGCGCTGTCCAAACAGCTCGTCGAGCGGGTGCTGGACGAGCGCGCGCGCCAGGTCGACCTGATTGCGGCCGCGCCGAGCGTCGTAGCGGCCGCCGAGAAGGGCGGGGCGGTCTCCCGCGAGCGTGGCCTCCCCAAGATGTCGATTCCGGAACTCGAGCAGATGTTCAAGGCCACGCGCTCGCAGCAGGTCGACCCGTCGGCCATGACCTACCTCGACGATCTGCTCAAGAAGCTCGATATCGCCGAGGTGATGGTCACCGACCAGTACGGCTACAACGCGGTCACGACGTCGCCGTCGTCGGATTTCGTACAGAGCGACGAAGGCTGGTGGCAGACGGCCTGGAACACCGGATCGACAACCGGCCAGGCGACGGCCGATCCCGCCACGCAGCGGACGGTCGTCGAGCTCTCGGCGGTGGTCCGCGACCACTCGACCCGCGTTGGCGTGGTCAAGGTCAAGTTCGGCCTGTCGATCGTGGACTCGGTGCTCGCGCAAGGCAGCGCCGGCGGCGGCGCGCTCCGCGTCGATCTCGTCGATTCGACGGGTAAAGTCATCGCCAGCTCGGCGACGGGCCGGCGATTCAAGCCGTTCGCGGCCTTCAGCTCGCTCTCCGGCCACGACGGCGGCCATGCCTTCACCTATGGCGCCGACTCCGCAGCGCAGCGCGGCGCCGTCGCTTCGGCGAACGGCGGGCAATGGCAGGTCGTCGCACACATGGACCTCTCCGACGCGACGCATGCCTACGACGTCGCCCGATGGTCGATGCTCATCGGCATGCTCGCCATCTTCGCGCTCGTGCTGGCGGCGCTCTTTCTGGTCGGCCGCTTCATCGAGCAGCGCATCACGCTGCCGGCCGCGCAGCTCGCCATGGTCGCCGAAGCCGTGGCGGCGGGCGACCTGTCGAAGCAGATCGCCCTGTCGAGCGACGACGATGAGATCGGGCGCCTGGCGCGCGCGATCGGCGCGATGATCGCCGAGCTTCGGCATCTGGCAACGGCGCTCAAGGAGTCTGCCGTCGAGACGACGAGCATGACGACGGAGATCACTGCGAGCTCGGAAGAGATGGCGGCCTCCGCGGGACAGATCGCGCACACCGCGTCCGATCTGAGCGCGCAGGCCACGTCGATGGCAGAAACGATCACCGCGCTGGCCGAATCGTCGGAGAACCTGGTGCACATCGCATCGGACCTCGACACCGGCGCGCACGAAGGCGTCGACCGGAACAACAAGCTCCGCGCCCTGGCGCTCGAGAACCGCGCGCGGCTCGACGAGAGCACCAACGCGCTCTCCACGCTCAGCTCGGACGTCGAGGCGAGCGCCGCGTCGATCGAGCAGTTGGCGCAGGCGTCGGAAGAGGTGCGGAGCTTCGTGACACTGGTGCAGAAACTGGCTCGGCAGTCCAAGCTGCTGTCGCTGAACGCGGCCATGGAAGCGGCGCGCGCCGGTGAACATGGGCATGGCTTCGCCGTCGTCGCCGAAGAAGTGCGGCGCCTGGCCGCGATGTCGTCGGACGCGGCGGAGAAGACCGAGGTCGTGGTCAGCGGCGTGCTGCGCGGCATCGAGCAGTCGCGGCACTCGAGCGAACGCACCGTGCACACGGTCCACGCCGTGAGCGGCGCGACGCAGGAAGGCTCGCGCTCGTTTGGCCAGATCGAGGCGGCGGTGGCCGAGGCCGAAGGCTGGACGGGTTCCGTGCAGCGCACGGTGACGGCGGCGAACACGCTCGCCCGCACCATGCGCTCCAAGCTCGACATGCTCGCCACGGGCACCGAGTCGTTCGCCGCGGCGATGGAAGAGGTGGCCGCATCGAGTGAGGAGCAGAGCGCGAGCACGGAGCAGATCGCCGCCGCGGCGTCGACGCTGTCGGGCGCGGCGGATCACCTCAGCAAGCTCGTAGCGAATCTGCGTCTCGAGCGCCCCGTTCCGGCCGAGCCGGCGCGCACCAGCGGCCCGATCAAGATCCCGGGCGACCCGCTGCGCAACCGGCTCACGCCGGTGCGCGGGGCACAGGCGATGAAGATCTGATCGGCTTCCGATCGGCGCCGTCGCGCCGATCAGGGCTTGATCATGATCCCACTGAGCTCGCTCGTGGGCTGCTCGCTCGCCTTGTACATGAAGGCGCATTTCTCCAGCCGCGCGCCGCTCCCGTCACACACGGCGAAGGTCGGGCCCTCGTAGCAGCAGGCGCCGGCGTACTCGCCCTTCTTGTTCACCGCGTAGTAGGTGAGCTGGAAGGTCGGCTTGCCGTTCACCATGAGGCGACTCTCCGTCATGGCGATCACGCGCTCCATGACCTTCATGAGCGCCTGCTCGGGCGACATGCCTTGCCGCATGAATTCCACGGCGAGAAAGGCGCCGCAGACCTTGATGTTCGCTTCGCCGCGTCCGGTCGACCCGGCGGCACCCACTTCGTTGTCGCAGTACTGGCCGGCACCGATGATCGGCGAGTCGCCGACGCGGCCGGGAATCTTCCACGAGAGCCCGCTCGTCGTCGTCACCGAGCCGATGTCGCCCGCGGCATTGACGGCGTTCATGTTGATCGTGCCGGTGGTGTGCGGAACGCCGTCTGAATCGTACGTGATATGAAGATTCTCATCGCTCGGTCGGCGCGGCGCGGCGGGCGTGGGCCGGCCATGCACCGTGAATCCCGACGGGTCGAGCCAGTTGTCGCGTGGATTGAGCTTGGCCTTCCAGCGCATCCAGTCCTCGCGGCTCTGGTCGGTGAGCAGGTTCTGCTCCTTGAACCCCATCTCGAGTGCGAACTGTTTCGCCCCCGCGCCGACGAGGAAGATGTGGTCGGTGCGATCCATGACCGCCTTGGCGACCGCCGCCGCGGTCGCCACATCCTCGAGGGCGCCGACGGCGCCGGCGCGCTTGGTTGGGCCGTGCATGACGCTGGCGTCGAGCTGAACGACGCCTGCCTCGTTCGGAAGCCCGCCCAGGCCGACCGACTGGTCGGTAGGATCGAGCTCGATCACCTGAACGCCCTGCACTGCGGCGTCGAGCGGGTCCATGCCGCCCACCATGAGCTTGTAGGCCTTCTCGATCCCCGAAACACCATTCTCTTTGCTCCGGAAGCCGTTGGCGGCCGAGATGATCACTGGGCGGCCCGCAAAGGCCCTGGGCAGCGCCTCGGCGCGGTCTCGCACGTCGATCACGGGCATCGCCTCGGCGAGCTTGGGAAGCGCCAGGCCGGCGGCGGCCGCTGCGCCGGCCCCGACGAAGTCGCGGCGTGAAATGGACATGAAGGTCCTCCCGCCCAGCTGGGCGCTCGAGTTGACGGAATCATACCGCCGCGGCGCGCGGGGAGCCATCCGAGGCCGACGGCGGCAGGCGACCTGACGATTATCTTCATCATCCTATGTCAGCCTCCGCCGTGCGCGACCGTCTGCGCCAGGCCCAGTTCCTCGAGGGCGTCACCGACTCGACGCTGCACCAGCTCGCCAAGCTCGTCACGCCGGCGAGCTACGAGTGCGACGACGTGTTGTTCGACGAGGGCGCGCCGCGCGAGTTCCTCGCCATCATCGTTTCCGGCGCTGTGGCGATCGAGAAGGGGTTGAACGGCCGCCCGGTGCGGCTGGTCACCCTCGACGCCGGCCAGGCGGTGGGCGAAGGCCTGTTGCTCGACGACTTGCCGCACGGCACGAGCGCTCGTGCATTACAACACACTGAAGCGTATTTGCTGAACGCCGAGCAGGTGCGCGAGATGGTGAAGGAGTATCCGACGGTGTACGCGGCCCTCGTCGGACGTGCGGCGCGGTCGATCGCCCAGCGGCTCGCCGCCACCGACGCCACGCTCGTCGGCCGCGGGCGCACGCTCGGCTTCACCGGCGCCCGCACCCGCCGCGAACACGACCTGCTCGGCGAGCGCGACGTGCCGGAGGACGCGCTCTACGGCGTGCAGACGCTGCGCGCACTCGAGAATTTTCCGATCACCGGCGTGGCGCTGCGCGAGTTTCCGGTGTTGATCGAAGCCCTGGGCGCCGTGAAGGCTGCCGCCGCCCTGGCCAACGCCGAGCTGGGGCTGCTCGACCGCGGCGTGGCCGACGTGATCGTGCGCGCCGCCGAGGAGCTGCGCGCCGGCCGGCACCACGAGCACTTCGTCGTCGACATGATCCAGGGCGGCGCCGGAACCTCGACGAACATGAACGCCAACGAAGTGATCGCCAATCGAGCGCTCGAGCTCCTCGGCCGCCGGCGCGGCGACTACTCCACCGTGCACCCGAACAATCACGTCAATCTCAGCCAGTCGACGAATGACGTGTACCCGACCGCGGTGAAGATCGCGCTGCATCGTGCGATCGAAGCGCTGCGCTCGGCGATGAGCACGCTCGCCGCGGCGTTTCTGGCCAAGGGCGAGGAGTTCGGCGCCTACGTAAAGATGGGCCGCACGCAGCTCCAGGACGCTGTGCCGATGACGCTCGGCCAGGAGTTCACGGCGTTCGGGCACACGATCCTCGAGGATGTGGAGCGACTGGGCGAAGCCCAAGCGCTCATTCGCGAGATCAACATGGGCGCGACGGCGATCGGCACCGGGATCAACGCGCCGCCCGGGTATGCGGCCACCGTCTGTCGCGAGCTCTCGCGGATCAGCGGATTGTCCCTGATCACGGCGCCCGATCTGGTCGAGGCGACGGCGGACACGGGGGCGTTCGTGCAGCTGTCTGGCGTTCTCAAGCGCTGCGCCGTGAAGCTGTCCAAGATCTGCAACGATCTGCGGCTCTTGAGCTCCGGCCCGCGGGCCGGGCTGGGCGAGATCAATCTTCCGGCGATGCAGCCCGGGTCTTCGATCATGCCGGGCAAGGTGAATCCTGTCATACCAGAAGTGGTAAACCAGGTCTGCTTCGACGTGATCGGCGGCGACGTGACGGTGACGATGGCCGCCGAGGCGGGGCAGCTCCAGCTCAACGTGTTCGAGCCGGTCATCGCCTATCGGCTGCTGCGCAGCATCGAGACGCTCGAGCACGGGTGCGTGGTGCTGCGCGAGCGGTGCGTCGACGGAATCACGGCCAATCCGGCGCGGATGCGGCAGTTCGTCGAGCA
>DATNAT010000324.1:0-11806 GCA_035572355.1 Gemmatimonadaceae bacterium | reverse complement strand
GACCTGGGGCCCGATGCACGGCTATGCGATCAGCGAATGGATCGAGTCGGCATCGGGGACCGTGCTGCTCGTCGAGGAAGGAACGCTCTACCCCGCCCTGCACCGCTTGGCCCGCCGCGGCTGGATCGCAGCCGAGTGGGGTCTGTCGGACGCCAACCGCAAGGCGAAGTTCTACACGCTCACAGTGGCCGGGCGCGCCCGCTATCGCGCCGAGTCGCGCGTCTGGCATCGGCACGCGGACGCGATCGTCGCCGCGCTGGCGCGGACGTCGCCGGAGCTGGCGTGAGCGTCGGGCCCGGATGGCGGCGGCTGCTGCGGTTGACGCGCGGCGAGAGATCCATCGAGCACGAGGTGGACGATGAGCTCGAGTTCCATCTCGCGATGCGCGAGGAGAAGTTGCGGCGGCTCGGCGCGTCCGCCAACGAGGCGCATGCTAGAGCCCGTGCCCGGTTCGGAGACGCGGACCGAGTGCGCGACGAGTGTGTCGTGATCGATCGCGGATACGCGCGCGAGCAACGCTTCGTCGAATGGGCCGAATCGGTCTGGGCCGACATGCGCTACGCGACGCGAACGCTCCGTCGCATGCCGGCGTTCACGGTCGTCGCGACGCTCACGCTGGCGCTCGGCATCGGCGCAACATCGGCGATGTTCACGTTGGTGAACGGCATTCTCCTTCGTTCGCTTCCCTATCCGCACGCCGATCGGATCGTGCGTGTGATTCAGTCTTACCCGGAAAAGGGCCTCGACACCTGGGGACTCTCGCAGCAGAACCTCGCGCAGTATCGCGATCTCGCGACCGACTTCGAGTCGTTCGCCGGGTACCGCAGCGCCGGCGTGACGCTCGCTTCGAGTGGGCGCGCGACGCGGCTCAACGTGGCGCTCGTAACCGCCGACTTCTTCCGGGTCATGGGCGTGTTTCCGTCGATCGGCCGCACCTTCACGCGCGAGGAGGATTCGCCTGGGAAGAACGACGTCGCGATCCTGAGCGACGGCTACTGGCAGACTCATTTCGCCGGGCGCGCGAGCGTGATCGGCACGACGGTCGACTTGGACGGGAAGCCGACGCGGATCATTGGTGTGATGCCGCCGAGCTTCGCCTTTCCCCGCACCGACGTCGCGGCCTGGCTGCCAATGGGGCTCGATCCAACGCGACGCTTCGGGTTCACTAACGCCGGCATCGCGCGATTGAAACCGGGCGCCTCGGTGGCGCACGCCCGGCGGCAGACGACGGTGATCATGTGGAATTGGATGCGAACGCGGTCGGAGCGCGCGGGCACGCGCGCGATTCCCCCCGAGCAAACGCGCATGGGAACCATCGTCATGCCGCTCCAGCAAGCGATCACGGGACGAACGACGCGTCCGCTCATCGTGCTGCTCGCCGCAGTGTCGCTCATCCTTCTCATTGCGATCGCGAACGTGGCGACATTGCTCTCGAGCCGCGCAGCGACGCGGGAGCGCGAGATCGGATTGCGAGCCGCGCTCGGCGCAACGGGGGCGCGAGTGACACGCCAGCTGCTCACCGAGAGCATAACGCTCGCCCTGCTTGGCGCCGCGGCGGGAGTGGCGTTGGCGTACGGCGCCGTGCGCGCGTTCACCGGTTCCGAGCTCGCCGCGCTCCCCCGCATCAACGAGGTGCACGTCGACCTCCGCGTGTTGTCGGTGACCCTGGCCTTGTCACTGGCCAGCGGCTTGCTCTTCGGGTTGCTGCCGGCAAGGCACGCCGCGCGCACGCGGGGCGCGCTCGCACTGTCCGGCGGAGCACGGGACGGCGCACGCCGCTCCGTGCGCCGCGCGAATGACCTGCTCGTCGTGGCGCAGCTGGCGCTCTCCGTCGTGCTACTCGTCGGTGCGGGACTCATGTTGCAGAGCTTCCGACAGCTCACGTCGACGGATCTCGGCTTTCGGCCGGAGGAGGTGACCGCCGTCTCGCTCCCGTTGCCGCCGCGCTACAACAGCGCTGCGACGGCCAATCCACTCATCGCGGCGGTGCTCGACCGCGTGCGCGCGGTACCCGGCGTGCAGAGCGCGGCACTCGGCTGGGGACTCCCGTTCGAGGGACAGAGCAACTACGACGGCTATTTGATCGAAGGGCGCGTCGTGCCCGCGTCGGGAAACGAGGATCAGACGTACCAAGTCGGCGTGAGCCCCGGCTATTTCACGACGCTCGGGATTCCGCTGGTCTACGGCCGCGACGTGGAACCGAGCGATGATACGACGAGCATCCCGGTGGCGCTGGTCGATCAAACGCTTGCCAACCGCTATTGGCGCGGCGCGGCCGCGCTCGGCAAGCGCATCCGCGTCACCGGCGACACGACCTGGTTCACGATCGTCGGCGTGGTGGGTGCGCTGCGCGACGACGATGCGTCAACGCTGCCGGCCCCCCATCTCTACGTGAGCCTCGCGCAACAGGGAAGCGGAAGAGTATCGCTCGCCGTTCGCACGACGAGCGACGGATCGGCGGCGATCCGCGGCGTGCTGCATGCGATTGGAGACATCGAGCCGTCGATTCCCCTCGACATGGTGCGCCCGCTCTCGTCGTTCATCGACCAATCGCTGGCCACGCGACGCCTGACACAGTTATTGCTCGCCGCCTTCGCCGCGATCGCCGTGCTGCTGGCGGCAATCGGCATCTACGGCGTGATGTCGCTCTCCGTCGCCGAGCGACGGCGCGAGTTCGGCGTGCGTCTGGCCGTGGGCGCGGCGCCGGGCGCGCTCGTGCGCCTGGTTCTGCGCGATGGCGCGCGCCTGGCCGCGTTCGGCGTCATTCTCGGCGTCGCCGGGGCGCTCGTGGCAACGCGTTGGCTGGCGAGCTTGCTCTACGAGGTCAGTCCCACCGACCCGACGGTATTCGTGACGCTGTCGCTCGCGCTCGGCGCGATCGCAATGGTCGCCTGCTACCTGCCGGCGCGCCGCGCGGCGCGGGCGGACCCGCTCGCCGCGCTGCGCGCCGACTGATTAGACGCCGATCACAACTTGTACAACGCCCGAGCGTTCTCGCCGAGAATCTTCTTCCGCTCCGCGTCCGAGACGTTGAGCGCGGACAGACTCGACTTCATCTTCGGGATGCTCCCGATCTGGTGCGGGTAGTCGCTCGCCGCGAGCACGTGGTCGGCGCCGGCGAAGTCGACGGCGAGGCGCACAGCCATCGGATCGAAGTTGACCGTATCGTAATAAAAGTTTCGCAAATACTCGCTCGGACGGCGCTTGATGTCGGCGCGGCAGTCGGCGAACGCCTCCCAGCCGCGGTCGAGGCGCTCGCAGAGGTACGGGATCGCGCCGCCGAGGTGGCTGAGCACCCACTTGATGTTCGGATAGCGTTCCGGCACGCCGGAAAAGACGAGCTTGGCGGCGGCGAGCGTCGTGTCCATCAGAAAGCCGACGAGCGGCATCAACCAGAAGTCGGTCATCGCCTCGACGCCGACCGGGTCGGTGGGATGGATGTGAATGATCGCGTTCAAGCGATTGGCCTCGGCCCACAGCGGCTCGAAGCGCGCGTCGGCGAGCGCGACACCGTTCACGTTGCTGAACACCATCGCGCCCGACATGCCGAGGGTCGTCATGGCGCGCGTGAGCTCGGCGACGGATGCAGCGGGATCGCAGAGCGGCAGCGTGGCGAGCGACGCGAAGCGCGGCGACCGTTCGCGAACGACGGTGGCGAAGGCGTCGTTGACCAAACGGGCAAAGCGGACTGCGCGCTCGGGGGGCTCGACGTGCGTGCCCGGTGTGGTGAAGGTGATGATCTGCGTGTCGACGCCTTCGCGCTCGAGCTCCTTCTGACGAAAGTCGATGTCGCGGTGGCCGCGCACGGCGACGTTGAAGTCTCCCGGATAGTGCAGGCAGGGATTTCCTTCAGCGTCGATCGTCAGCTCGACGGTGCTGTCGCCGGCCTGGAGGGCGTCGAGGTAGGCGGGCGGGTAGTAGTGGTTGTGAACGTCAATCAGCATGTCGAGTAGGAGCGGGGGGTGCGGCGGCGGGTGTGGCGGGAATTGGCGACGTTGGCTTGCGAAGCCACAGATAATACACCGGGAGACCGGCGAGCACGAACAGCAGGCCGATGCGACTCGACGCCGGATCGGTCACGAGCTGGTTGGCGACGATGTACGTCGAGCACGCGGCGAAAACGATCGGCACGCCCGGATACCCCCACACGCGATAGGCCGGCGCGTAGGTCGGGCGACGCCGAAGTCGCATCAAGCCGACGGCCATGAGGGCAAAGAAAATCCATTCGGTGTAGACGACGCGCGTGAAGAGCGCGCGATAGGTGCCGGTGGAAACCAGCACGATCGCCCACACGCCTTGCAACACGAGCGCGCGATGTGGGGTGTGATAGCGCGGATGGACGGCGGCGGCCCAGGCGACGAGCAGTCGGTCGCGCGCCATCGCGAGATAGGCGCGCGGACCGGCGAGGATGACGCCGTTGAGCGCCCCGAAGGTCGAGACGACGACGATTGCCGACATCACCGCGGCGCCCCCGCGGCCGAGCACGGCGTCCGCCGCGTCGGCGGCGACGCGGTTCGATCGGGCGATGGCGCTCGGCGACAACACGTGAAAGTATGCTGCGTTGAGCGCGACGTAGCTCGCCGTGACGACGAGCACGCCGACGACGAGCGCGCGCGGAATCGTCCGCTCGGGATCGGTGATCTCTTCGGCGGCGTACGTCACCATGTGCCAGCCGCCGAATGCGAACAGCCCGGCGACGATGCCCAGGGAGAAGGTCGAGACGCCGAGCTTGGGCACCGGAGGTGCGGCCGCGGCCGCCGGCGGTGCGACGGGCGAATGCCCGAGCGCAAACACGACGGCGATGATCGCCGCGACGGCGCCGACTTTGAGAATCGTCAGCGTCGTCTGCACGATGCTGCCCTGCCGAACGCCGACGTAGTTGATGCCGGTGAGCAGGACGATCGCGCCGACCGCAAGAGCGCGCTGACCGGCGTCGCCGACGGGGACGAAGAACGCCACATACCGCGCGAAAATCATCGCGATGACCGCGATGATGCCGGTGTGCATCGTCCAGAACATCGCCCAGCCCCAGAGGAAGCCGAGGGCCGGCGAGTACGCCTCGCGAAGGAACACGTACACACCGCCCGCCTTTGGGAACGCGGATGCGAGCTCGGCGGCGATGAGCGCGCCGCACAGCGTGAGCAGGCCGGACACGATCCACACCGCGTACACGGCGCCGACACCGGGCACCGCACCGGTGATCACCGATGGTTGCACGAATATCGAGGCGCCGATGATGATGCCGACGACGAGCGCCGTGGCGTGGAGCGGAGTGATCGAGCGCGAGAGCATGGCGCGACAAAGCTGCGCCCCGCTCCAGAGCGCTGCCAGTGGCGAGCAGAACTGTCCCACGCAGCGGACGCGCTTCTGTCCAGGCGATCGGACGAGCGTCGTCAATCGCACGGTCCGGGTCGGTCAGGCAGGCCGCGCGTGCCAGCTCGACGTGGGCCGCAACTGACTCAGCCGCGCAAAGTTGCGCGAATGTGTGCGCCGCAGCACACGATTCTGGTGGTCCTGCAGGGCAACGGCACGGGGGGTGCTTTTCTGTTCGGTGCACGCGACCGCAATGGCAGCGGTCGGTCATCAGAGGAGTGAGCAATGAGAATCCAACGTTGGGTGCTTCGATCGATTCCGGTGGCGGCGGCCCTCGTCGTAGGCGCGGCGCCGGTCATGTTCGCCCAGGGTCAGCAGGTGTTCGAGTGGACCGGACGCGTCGATCGCGAAGTACAGATCTCGATGCGCGGCAATCAGCTTTGGACGCGGAACGTCGGGAACAACACGGCGACGCGCGAGCGTTCGCGCGTGTTCACGCCGCTTCCGCGGCAGGATGGCCGCGTCGTGGCGCAGCTCGAGAGCGGGCGCGGCGACGTCGACGTGATCCAGCAGCCGTCACAGTCGAACGGGTGGACGACCGTCGTGCGCATTCGCGACACAGCGGGCGGTTCCGGGATGTATCGCGTGGCCGCGTACTGGGAGAGCTACGCCAACGGCGACTACATCGGTCGCGGCCGAGGGCGTGGCCATGATCGCGATCGCGATCGCGACGCTGATCGCGGCGGCTACGGTGACCGCGGCGGGTACGGAAACGGCAACAACGGCCAGTACGGCAACGCGATGCTGCACTGGAGCGGCAACGTCGACGGCCTGCTCGAGATCCGCATTCAGAACGGGCGCGTGAGCTACCGGACGCTGAGCGGCGCGCAGCCGACGGCGATTCGTGCCAACGCCGGCAACGTGGGCATCCCCCGCGGCAGCTCGTCGGTGAGCGTGCAGCAGAACCAGGGGCGCGGCTCGGTCAGCGTCGTCCAACAACCGTCGTCGTACAACGGCTACACCACGGTGCTCCGCGTGAACGACCCGCAGAGCGGCGCGTCGTACTACGACTTCGACCTGTATTGGCGGTAGCGCAGGCGCAGGCATCGCGGCGCGCGGCCAACCCCTAGACGGTCCCGCGACGCGACTTGGCACTGACGACGATGGGCGGCCGGGAACGATCCGGCCGCCCATCGTGCTGTTGGTGGACGCAGCCGGACGGTTTCCTTGCGGGCCGGCCGTCTGCATCTTGGGGGTGTTCTTCCCTTCCCCGGATTCCTCATGCCGCGCCTCTCCCCCCGTCTCGCGAAACGCAGGCACAGCGCGACGTTCGCGATCGCTCTGCTTGCGACGTGTGTGGCGACGTGGGCGCTGGCATGCGTGGCATTGCTCTCGGCGCAGGGCGCGCCCGGCGCGCCCGCCTCGCCCACGGTGGCGAGCAGCATCCCGGAAAAGCTCAGCGATGCGGAGTTCTGGAAGCTCGTCACCGATTTCTCGGAGTCGAACGGCTACTTTCGCTCCGACAACTACGTGTCGAACGAGAACAGCTATCAGTGGGTGATTCCGGATCTGCTGCGCACGACCAAACGCGGCGGCGTGTACCTCGGTGTGGGACCGGATCAGAACTTCACCTACCTCGTCGCGCTGCAGCCGAAGATCGCCTTCATCTTCGACATTCGCCGGCAGAATTTGCTCACGCACCTCATGTACAAGGCCCTGATCGAGCAGTCGGCGGATCGGGCTGATTTCGTCTCGCACGTGTTCTCCCGTCCCCGGCCGGCCCGGCTCGACTCCGCGTCGACCGCCGAGGCGATTTTCACGGCATTCGCCGCGGTCCCGCCAGACAGCGCGTTCTATCACCGGAATCTCGACGCGATTCACGACCGGCTCGTTGCGACGCACGGCTTCGCGCTGTCGTCCGACGATTGGGCAACGCTGAAGAGCGTGTACGACGCGTTCGTCACGGCGGGCCCCGACATCACATACAACTTCTCGCAACGCCGGCCGTTCTACGGCCGCGCGCGCATGCCGAGCTATGCCGACCTCCAGATGGAGACCGACAGCGCCCGGGTGCATCGGTCCTACCTCGCCACCGAGGCCAACTATCGCGCGCTGCGTTTGCTCGAAACGAACAATCTCGTCGTGCCGGTGGTCGGAGATTTCGCAGGACCGACGGCAATCCGAGCCGTATCGAGCTATCTCAGGGCGCACGGCGCGACGGTGACGGCATTCTATCTGTCCAACGTCGAGCAGTATCTGTTCCAAGCGCCGGACGACTGGCGGCGCTTCTACGCCAACGCGGCAACGCTGCCGATCGACTCGACGAGCACGTTCATTCGTTCGGTGTTCAACGGCATGGGCTACGCCCGCGGGCAGGGGTCGGCGATGCGCGCCGAGCAGCTGCTGGCGTCGATGCTGGAACAGATCACGATGTTCAACGCCGGCAAGCTCACGGATTACATGACCGTGCTCCAGACGTCTCGCTGACGTGATCGCCACCAGCGACCGCCCGTCGTACGATCTCGCGGAGGCCCGCGCGCGGATCCCGATTCTGAGCTCGGCGATCCCGATGAACAATTGCTCGCAGGCGCCGCAGACCGACGCAACGCGGGCCGCGGCGGCGCGCTACCTCGACGGATGGAATGCGCGCGGCATGGATTGGGATGGCTGGATGGACGAGGTCTCGCGAGCCAAGGCGGAGTTCGCGCGGTTGATCAACGCCTCCCCGGGCGAAATCGCCGTCTGCAGCTCCGTCTCGGCGGCGACGAGTGCCGTGGCGACGGCGCTCGACTTCACGGGCGAACGATGCGGCGTCGTGGTCTCCGAAGCGGAGTTTCCCACTGTGGGTCAGGTCTGGCTGGCGCAGGCCCGGCGGGGGGCCCGGATTCGATGGGCGCCGGTTCGCGACGGTGCGGTCGACGCCGACGCGTACGAGGGGCTGATCGACGAGCGGACGGCGGTGGTATCGGCCTGCCACGGCTATTACCTGGACGGCGCGCTACAGGACGTCGGTGCGCTGGCTCGACTGGCGCACGCTCGGGGCGCGCTCGTCTACGTGGATGGCTACCAGTCGCTCGGCACGGTGCCGCTCGACGTCGCCGCCACGGAGGTCGACTTTCTGGCCAGCGGCAATCTCAAGTTTCTGATGGGCATTCCTGGGATAGCGTTCTTGTATGTGCGTCGCGCGCTGATCGCCAGGCTGGAGCCGCTCGTCACCGGGTGGTTCGGCCGCGTCGATCCGTTCGGCTTCGCCGTCAAGACGCTCGATTGGTCGCCGACGGCGAGCCGGTTCGACGCCGGCACGCCGCCGGTGATGAACGCGTTCGTGGCGCGGGCGGGGATGGAGCTGATCAACCGCATCGGCGTGCGCGCGATCCGGCCCTGGCTGCACACGCTCGGGCAGCGCCTGATCGACGGCGGCGTAGAGCGCGGACTCGCTCTGTACGGTCCGGCGGACATGGCGAAGAAGACGGCGACGACGGCGTTCGCGGTCGACGACTCGCACGCCGTGGAACTGGCGCTGCGCGAGCGCGGCGTGATCGCGTCGGCCCGCGGGCCGGTGATCCGGCTGGCGCCGCACTATTACACGTCGCTCGGCGATGTCGACGCCGCGCTCGATGCGCTGGCCGACGTGTTGCGTCCGGCGTGACGACTCCCGCTGCTGCACCCACAGGCCGCGAGACGTTCGCCTCGCGGCTCGGCACGCTGATGACGATCATCGGCGTGGCGATCGGGTTGGGGAACGTGTGGCGCTACCCGTACATGGTCGGGAAATTCGGCGGCGCGGCGTTCGTACTGTTCTACATCTTCGTGTCGGTGGTGATCGGCGTGCCGGCGCTGATGGCGGAGTTCGCGCTCGGGCGCGCCTCGCGGCGCGGACCGGTCGGGGCGTTCGAGGCGGCGCGGCTGCCGTTCGGCCGCGCCGTAGGCTGGTTCTTCTTCGCCGTCGTGATCGCCGCGACGGGCTACTACACGGCGGTGATCGGCTGGGTGTTGTACTACGCCGTTGGGCAGCTGGCGGCGGCGCTGCACATTCCACTCGACGCCTCGGCGATCCTGCCGCCGGACACCGGCTTCGTCGCGAAATCGTTCGTGCTGCAGCTCGTCTGCACGGCGATCGTGATCCTGACCTGCGCGTTGGTCGTGATCAAGGGCCTGCGCGGCGGCATCGAGCGGGCGAGCAAACTCGTGTTGCCGATGCTGCTCGTGGTGCTGCTGATCCTCACCGTGCGGTCGCTGACGCTGCCCGGCGCGATGGCCGGCGTCCGCTGGTACATCCTCAAGTTTCGGTTCGCCGATCTCACGCCGGCCGTGATGGTGGCGGCGATCGGCCACGCGATCTTTTCGCTGTCGCTCGGCGGCACGTTCATGGTGGTGTACGGGTCGTATCTCGATGAACGGGAGAGTCTGGCGCGGCCGGCGATCTGGACGGTGATCGGCGATACCGGCTCGGCGCTCCTCGCCGGATTCGCGGTGATCCCGGCGGTGTTCGCGCTTGGCTTGGAACCAACGTCCGGGCCGGGCCTCATCTTCGCGACGCTGCCCAAAGTGTTCGCGGCGATTCCCTTCGGCGCGCTGTTCGGCTGTCTCTTCTTCATCGGGCTGTTCGGCGCCGGATATCTGTCGGACATTGGCGCCTTCGAGGTGCTGGTGGCGGGACTGACCGACAATACGCGTTTCTCGCGCGCGCGATCGGTATGGGTGGTTGCGGCGGCGGTCTTTCTCCTGTCGATTCCCCCGACCGTCAACAACGCCGTGTTCGTTCCGTGGGATCTGACCTTCGGCTCGGGGATGCAGACGCTCGGATCGCTGGTCGCGGTGCTCGCCGTCGGGTGGTGCCTCGTGCGGTCGACGGCGCTTCGTGAGCTGGGAGCGCGCGGCGAGCAGGCGGCGCCGATCTGGCTTTACCAGTGGATCCGGTACGGCATTCCGGCAATCATCGGCGGCGTGGGCGTGTGGTGGCTCCTGTCGAGCGTGTTCGGTACCGTCAAAGCCGTGTAATATCACATCCAGCATGCCAGTTTCCGTTTCGAGCTCCAAGCTGATCTACGACTGTCTCAAGGATGCGGGGGTGCGCATCGTCTCGGCGCTTCCCGAGACCTGGCTCGTCCATCTCATCCGTATGGCCGAAGACGACGCCGACATGACGCTCGTCCGCCTGGCGAAGGAGGAGGAGGGCGTCGGCATCTCGGCCGGAGCGCACCTGGCGGGCGTCAAATCGGCGATGTTGATGCAGAACCACGGGTTTCTGGCGTCGGTGAACGGCATCGTGTCGTGCGCGCAGCTCTATCGCATTCCGCTCCTCATGTTCATCAGCCATCGCGGCGAGTTCGGCGAGCGCGATCCGTGGCAGACCGAGGGCGGCGGCGTGACGACGCACGTGCTCGACGCGCTGCGCATTCCGCACACGCGTCTCGAGGACCCGGGCCAGGTGGCGCGGCGCATCCACAAGGCGCAGACGCTCGCCTACTCGGCGAGCCGTCCGGTCGCGCTCCTCCTCTGCCGCGACCTGATGTGGGAGGAGGCCTGACGATGAAGCGCCGCGATGCGATGGAGGCAGTGTACCCGCAGCTCGAACAGTGCGTCGTCGTGACGATCATGGGAGCGGTGGCGGCCGAGCTGCAGTCGATCGGCCACCGGCCGAATTTCTTCTACCTCCAGCACGCGATGGGCCTCGCCTCGTCGCTGGGCCTCGGCATCGCGCTCGCCCGCCCCGAGTTGACCGTGGTCGTGTTCGACGGCGACGGCTCGGTGCTGATGAACCTCGGCGGGCTGACGACGCTGGCGCGGTATCGGCCGCGCAATCTCGTGCACGTGGTATTCGACAACGAGAGCCTGCTCTCGGTCGGCGGGTTTCCGACCGCGACGTCGACCGGAACGGACATCGCCGGCATCGCCGCCGCGGCGGGCATTCGCCGCACCGCGACGGTGGTCGCGCTCGACGAGTTCCGCGAAGCATTCACCGCGGCGGTGGCGGCCAAGGATCTGACGACGATCGTCGCCAAAGTCGAAGCGGTCGGGCCGTCGGGCTATGTTACCGATCTCTCATTGCTGGAAAACCGATACCAGTTCCAGCGTTATCTGCGCGACGCCGGCAAGGCTCCGCCCTCACCTTCCCGTTGACCCTCTCTCGCATGCCGATCCTCACCCAGCTCGTCGACGCATTGTCCTCAGGCGCGATCACGGTCGTCGATCTCAGCCAGCCGCTCGGGCCGGAAACGCCCGTGATCGGGCTGCCGCCGCAGTTCGGCCAGTCGCCAGGTCTGACGATGGAGGTGGTCTCGAAGTTCGACGACAAGGGACCAGCCTGGTACTGGAACGTCCTGCATCTCGGCGAGCACACCGGTACGCACTTCGACGCGCCGGTGCATTGGATCAGCGGCAAGGATCTCCCGGACAATCGGTGCGACACGATCCCGGCACGGCGGTTCGTCGGCCCGGCGTGCGTGATCGACGTCTCCAAAGACGTGGCCGCGAATGAGGATTTTCTGCT
>DATNAT010000323.1:0-4083 GCA_035572355.1 Gemmatimonadaceae bacterium | reverse complement strand
ACCCGCCGCGCCGGCTTCACCGCCGGAGCTCTACGCGTTCGACAAAGCGACGGGCAAACAGGTTGGCGCGGTGGCGATTCCAACCGTCAACACGGCGGTGCCGATGACGTTCCTGTACAACGGGAAGCAGTACATCGTGTTTGCGACGGGGCAGGGGGAGCACACGGGGTTGGTGGCGCTGACGCTGCCTAGTCGGTAGTCAGTGACACTACGCTGGGATGCAACGGCGCGCGATGGCAACGGCGCGCGATGGCAACGGCGCGCGATGGCAGTCTGGCGTTCGCCGTTGGCCGTTTTGCGTGACTGATGGACTCCGACGGATCCGGCGCGGCCAGGTGGCCCGCACCCGTGGATGCCATCGACCCGTCGGGGTCCATCGGTCACTCCCAACGGCTAACGGCCCACTCCAAGACTGCCATCGCGCGCAGTTCGAGCCCGACTGACCCCGAGGGGACTCACCGCTTGATGTACCTCTTCAACGCCTTCGGCCCCACCTCCGCTCCGTAAATATTTCCGCGCGCATCCACCGCGACTCCTTCGGCCGCGCTGGTCGACGGCGGATCGAGCGCGGGGTCGGGAATGAACGCGCGCACTGAACCGTCCTTTGCGCTGCCAATGCGAATGCCGCGCTTCCAATCGGTGCGCGAATGGTCCACCGAGCCGGACTCCGAGTCCGCGACGTAGATGTCGTCGTTGGCGTCGATGTAGATCCCGCTCGGCCGGCTGAACTGGTACCAGGTGTCGAGCAGCTTGCCGTCCTGATCGAAGATCTTGATCCGGTTGTTGGCGCGGTCGCCGACGAACAGCCGGCCGCGCGAATCCATCGCCAGCGCGTGTGGCTGATTGAAGTCGTCGGGGCCGGCGCCGAGCTGGCCCCACGCTTTGATGAGCGTTCCGTCTTTCGAGAATTTGAGCACGCGCGCCACGCTCCCCGGCGCCGACGAGTGGCCTTCGGCCACGAAGATGTCGCCACTGGGCGCGACGAGCACGTCGTTCGGCTGGAAGAAGTACCCCGGCTCGCGCGCGCCGCCCGGGGTGCCCAGGGTGCGGAGCAGCTTTCCCTGCGAGCTGAACTCGAAGATCTGGTGGCCGACCGACGCGGCGGCGGCCGGTGCGCCGCGGCCTCCCCCACGTCCACCGCGGCCACCCGTGCAGGCGCAGTCGGTGACCCAGATGTTGTCGTCGCGGTCGACGAAAATGCCGTGCGGCGTCACCATCAGTCCGGCGCCGAAGTGTGCGATCAGATTGCCATCGCCGTCGAACTCGAGTACCGGATCGAGCGACGAGCCGGCGCAGCTGTTGGCGCCGCACCGCTCGGCGACCCAGATGTCGGTGCCGTTGCGATCGATGTCGACCGCGCTCGTCGAGCCCCAGACGCGCCCGTCGGGGAGCTTGGCCCAGCCCTCGATCGTGCGGTACGGATTCGGTAGATCGTTCGTCGGGCGCACGGCCGCCGTCTGAGCCGCGAGCGAGACTGCCGCGACGAGCGATCCGAGCGCGATGAGACAACTCGAATTGGCGCGCGACATCACTGTCCCTGTCTCTGACGCTGGCCGGGCGCGGCCGGCGGCGGCTCGGGCACGCCGATCTTGAGCTTGTGCAATGCGGTGGTGTCGGCCGGCAGCGCGGCGCCGGCCGGGATGTCGTTCATCTTGAGCATGTAGGCAATCACGTCGAGATACTGCTCGTCGGTGAGGCTCCCCGGCTTGTCCTGCGGCATCGTGTTGACGAGGATCGACTGCAGGTCAGACACGCGCCGGTTGTTCCACGCCGTCCTGAACGCGGCGCCCGTCTGCGAGCCGGGCGGGTGGCAGCGTGCGCACACCGCTTGGTAGACGCGCTGGCCAGCCGCGGCCTGCGCGACGTCGTAGGTCGCCGCAGGAAGCGATGCCGCGCCCGGCAGGTCGGCCGCGGTGGGCGCCGGTCCGCTCGACGCGAGCATCGCGCCCGGTTGGACGGCGCCGGGAAGCGGTGCGCCCGTCTGCACGTCCGGTTCCGACTTCGGCCGATCGCAGCCGCTTAGCGTCAACACGCAGGCCAGCTCGAGAGTCGTCAGCGCCGCCACGGTTGTTCTGCCGATCGCTCGCATCAGGATTCTCCAATAGCCGCTGATCGTCCATCGCGGCGCCGACGCGGCCCGCGGCGCTCCACGGCGTCCGTGGGCGCGCTCAATTATACCGCGGGCTGCGTGGAAGGCGACACGGCTGGCTGTTTGATTTCGTCTTTCGCCGACGCCATGTTTGCCCCGTCCCGCACCCATCTTCCCCTAGGGCGTCATGGCGAAAGACTCCACTCCGCCGCGGTCACTGTTCGATTCCAAGTCTTCGGCACCGCGCGAGCCCGCGACCTCCGGTGCGCTCGAGCGCCGCGATTTTCTCAAGGTCGCCGGCGCCGGCGCCGGACTGCTGCTGCTCGGCGGCTGCGCGCCGGCAGCCAATCCGGAAGTGCCGGGGATTCAACCCAAGCGGCGCTTCCCACTCATCGGCCGGTCATCGCCCGACATCATCGTCATCGGTGCGGGCGCGTGGGGCGGATGGACGGCGCTCAATCTTCGCCAGATGGGCGCCAAGGTCACGCTCGTCGACGCGTACGGCCCGGGAAACGCTCGGTCGACGTCGGGCGACGAGTCGCGCGGCGTGCGGTCGTCGTACGGCGATCGGTCGACCGGCGAGCATTGGATGCTCTGGGCGCGCGAAGCGATGAAGCGCTGGACGGCGTTCGACGACACCTGGGGCCGCGATATGCGGCTCGGACTGTTTCATACGACGGGAGACCTGATTCTCCGCGCGGACTGGGAGCCGTACCTCGTCAACAACAAGAAGTGGTGGGACAAGCACAACATCCCATATCAAGCGCTCAAGCCGGAGGACGTTCGCAAGATCTTCCCGGTGATCTCGATGGACGACATCAAAATCGTCCTCTATGAGCCGGATGCCGGCGTCGTGCGCGCGCGTCGCGCCTGTCAAGCCGTCGCCGCGGCGTTCGAGCGACTGGGCGGCAAGATCGTGATCGGCCGCGCCAGTCCGTCGAAGGTGACGAACGGCCGGCTCGAGGAGATCGCGCTCGACACGGGACGGAAGCTGACCGCCGAGACCTTCGTGTACGCGCCCGGGCCGTGGATGCAGAAGACTTTCCCCGAGCTGTTCGAGAAGAATCCGATGCGCACGCCGCTCGGGTACGTCTGCTACTACGGCACGCCGGTTGGTGACGAACGCTTCACCTATCCGAACATGCCGAGCTTCAACTTTCCAGGCGTCACCGGTTGGGCCGCGCTGCCGGTGGACAACCTCGGTTTTCGTGTGCGCGGCGGGGAGCGCGCGCCCGGTCAAGCGCCGGGTGGGGGAGGGGGCGCCGCCGCGCCGGCGGCGACGGGTTCCACCAAGCGCACAGCAGGTGGACGCGGTGCCGCAAAAGCTCCGGCTGCGGCGGCCAACGCCGCGGGGGGCGGAGGGTTCGGCAACACCGCCAACACGCCGCCCGCCCAGCTCGATCCCGACACGAGCGATCGGTGGCCCGATCCGGCTCACATGGACGGACCGCGGCGCTTCGTGTCGCACCGCTTTCCGCTGCTCAAGGATGCGCCGCTCCTCGCCACGCACTGCTGTCACTACGAGATCAGCCCGAGCGGTAACTTCATCGTCGACCGGCATCCACACCGCACGAATGTCTGGATTGCGGGCGGCGGCAACGCCGAAGGGTTCAAGTTCGGGCCGGTGATCGGCGAGTACGTCGCGCAACGCGTGATGGGCGAGGAGGGCAGCCCCGCGGTGGCCAAGGCGTTCAAGTACGATGCGCCGCCCGACACGACGCGCCGCAACCGCAACACCGGCGCGAACGCCGCCCAGGCGCCCGCCGACAGCGGCCGGGGGGCAAACACCGCGCCGGCGGCCAAGGACAGCGCCGCGACGGCCGGCCGCGGCGGGTGACCGCCGTTACGGTTTGTTGGTGAGTATTTTTATATTACGCAGCGAATCGGGGTCGTCGACGAGCAGTCGATGGCCCGACGGGAAATGGTTCTGCGCCAGCAGGTAGGCGAGGATCGTCGTCACCTGGTCGCGCGGAATCGATTTGGGATTGTCGGGG
>DATNAT010000322.1:0-4343 GCA_035572355.1 Gemmatimonadaceae bacterium | reverse complement strand
GAGCTTGAGGTACACGGCATCGAGCGCTTTTCGCCCCATGCCCGGGTTCGTGCGCGCCTCGACGCCGACGACGATGAAGCCGAACTCGGTGAGCGCCGACGGCACGGCGAATCGTTCGGTGACGCCGTTGGCGACGCCGGGTCCGCCGTACACGCTGACGAGTACCGGATATTTCTTGTTCGGATCGAAGTTGGAGGGGAAGGCGATCGACCCGTGGAGCGTCGCTTGCCCGTCGGTGGTGCGATAGGTGTAGAGCTCGATCTTCTTCAACCCCAACGCGTCGAAGCGCGACATGTCGGTCGACGCGAGCTCGGCGACCGTCTTGCCGCTCGCCGCGTCGACGAGCCGGGTGACGGGCGGTGAGTCGTGCGTTTCCGCGACGTCGACGAAATAGCGCGCGTCCGGTGACAGCGACACAGTGTGTGTCGACGACGGATCGGTGAGCCGCCGGTCGTCCCGTCCGTCGAGTCCGACGCGGTGCAGCTGGATCATCAGATGGTTGGCGCCGTCGCGGGCGAGGTAGTAGAGCGCGTTCGCCTTCTCATCGACCCGGACGATGCCGTCGACTTCCGCCGGCAGCTTGGTGAGCGGCGCGATGAGGCGCGCGCCATGAAAGTCGTATAAATAGTAGTTGTTGAAACCCGTCCGCCCGGATTCCCAGATGAACCGATTGCCGTCGGCCAGCCACTCCATCGTCGGCGCCGGATCGTCGTCGATCCAGCCCGTCGGCCACTCCTCGCGAAGCACCGTGCGGCAATGCCCCGTGTCCGGCGCGCAGGCGGCGAGCTCGAGCACGTTCTGACGGCGGTTCGTCCGCAGAAACGTCAGCTCCTTGCCGTCGGGCGACCAGTCGACGTGGAAGTCGTAGTAGCCGACGACGTCGTTCGTGAGCGGCTTGCCGTCGCGCACGTCCAGGTGCGTCGTGCGTTTGGTCGCGACGTCGTAGACGAAGATGTCGACGAGCGGGTTCGGCACGCCGGGCTTGGGATAGGCTTCGACGTCGATCGTGTCCTGGATGTGCGTGAGGTCGGGCGTGATGTAGAAGTCCGGGACCTTGCTCTCGTCGAAACGATAGTACGCGAGCTTGGACCCGTCGGGCGACCACCACATCGCCGTCCGCTGCGAGAGCTCTTCGCCATAGACCCAGCTCGCCGTGCCGTTCTTGATGCGCGTGGCGGCGCTTCCGTCGGTCGTGATCTGAATGGCGTTCGCCCCGGTGGAGTCTCCGATCCAGACGTTGCGCTCGCGGTACATGGCGCGGTGGTTGCCGGCTGGCGCGATGGCGAACTCGAATTGTCGGCCGCGTGCCGGTTGGCCGCCAAATCCGCCGCGGCCGCGGCCCGCCGACTGCGCCGCCGCGTCGCTCACCTCCGTCGTCTTCTTCCAGGCGAGATCGTAGCGCACCCGCTGCTCGCCGCGACTGAACTCGACCGACTTGGAGTCGGCGGACCAGGCGACGCCTTCGCCGCCGAAGCCGCGGCCGCGGCCGCGTCCTCCGCCGCCGAACACGGCGGCGATCTGCGGCGCCATCCGCGCGTACTGCGCGTAGCCCGGCATCGATTTGAGCCGATCCTGCGCGTGCGCGGCCGGCACCAGCGTGGCGAGGCAGAGCGCAGCAAGTGCGATGGGGGCGCCGAGCAACGATCGATTGGTCATGGCACGAAGAAGAGATTGGCGGGACGACGACGATGATCGAAACTTCGGTCCCGGCGCGCCGAATGTCGATCCCGTGGCGCACGCTGCCGATGAGGGCATGGCGTCCGACTTCCTCGATCGCGTAGCTTGTGCGCGTCGAACGAATGGTGAGGCGCCATGGCGGATGCACAGTCGAGCGAGCACACGGAGCAGGCATCGGTCGGCAAGACTGTCGTCATCACCGGGGCGAGCGCGGGGATCGGCGAGGGAATCGCGCGGCGACTGGCAGCCGGCGGCTACTCGCTCGTTCTCGCGGCGCGCCGTCGCGACGAGCTCGAGCGCGTCGCCGCGGACGCGATGCGCTTGGGCGCGGCACGCGCCGTGGTCGTCCCGACCGACGTGACGCGTCGCACCGACGTTGAGCGGCTGCGCGACGAGGCCATCGCGCGTGCCGGCAGTTTCGACGTTTGGATCAACAATGCCGGCCGCGGCATCACGCGCCACGTGCTCGACCTGACCGATCAGGACATCGACGACACCTTCGCCGCGAATCTCAAGTCGGCGCTGTACGGCATGCAGGTGTCCGCCCGCTACTTCATGGTCCGCGGCCACGGGCACATCATCAACAACACGTCGTTCCTGGCGCGCGTCCCCATCGCGACACACCGCTCAGCGTACAACGCCGCAAAGGCCGCGCTCAACGCGCTGACGGCGAATCTCCGCGTGGACCTGCGCACCGAATATCCGGACATCCACGTCACGACGCTGATGCCCGGCATGGTCGCGACCGCGTTCGGCCGCAACGCGATCGGGTCGCCGCCTGACACGCCGATCTACGCGGGACCCTACGTGCAGACCGTCGAGGCGATCGCCGAGATCGTCGCGCAAACGATCGAGCATCCAGTCGCCGAGGTGTACACGAATCCCGCGTCGGCGGAAATGGCGCAGCGTTATTTCGCCGACGTGGCCGGCTTCGAGGCCGACGACCGGAACCGGTGGGGATCGGCGCCGGCGCGCTGAGCATTCAATGACACCGCGCATGACTCGAGTTTCGACGGCGGTGGCGGCGATGATGGTGGCGGCGGCGGGGATGGCGATCGTCGCGGGTCGAGCGGCGTCGCTCTCGGCACAGCAGCCCGACACGGCGAGCGATCCGCGCGCGGTGCAGCCCGAGCGGCCGACGGTGGCGACGCACGCCGGGACCGTTGCTCCGGGCTTTCTCGAGATCGAGGCGGGGGTCGAGCGCGACCGCTTTGCGCCGTCGACCGTGGGCGTGTCGACGCCCGTCGTCGTCAAATTCGGCGTGGCGAGGCATGCGCAGCTCAGCGTCTTCGGCACGAGCGTGACGCCGCCCGATGCATCGCTCGGCCTCGGGGACATGGGCGCGGGCGTGAAGTGGCGGCTCCTCGACGATGCGCCCGTGCTCGGCGACTTCGCGATCTTTCCCGCGATCAAGCTCCCGACCGGATCGGCAACCGCCGGTATCGGAACGGGGACGACGGATGGCTCGCTCCTGCTCATCTCCAGCCACGACCTCGACGGTGTGGCGATGGACCTGAACGTCGGCTACACACGGCGCAGCGGCGACGGCTCGACTGCCCCGCGCGACGCAACGCTCTGGACGGCGTCGTTCGGCGGCCCATTCGCGGGTACATCGGGCGTCGTCGGCTGGGTAGCTGAATGCTACGGGTTTCCGGCGACCCACGGCGCGTCTGGCAGTCCGTCGATCGTTGCGCTGCTCGCCGGTCCGACGCTACTCGCGCGCCCATGGCTGGCGTTCGACGCCGGCGTCATCGTGCCGGTCACCGGCCCTCAGCCGCGCGCGCTGTACGCCGGAGCGGTCTATAACGTTGGGCGAATCGTCGGGCGGAAGTAGTCTCGCCAACGCGGTGCACCGACGGCATATTCTGGGCGCTGCTCTCACCCAGAGGACCGATTACATGCGACTGCATCGCGCATCGGCACCACTCGTCGCTCTCGCCACGCTTTCATTCGCCGCGCTGCCGCTCGTCGCGCAGGGTCGCGGCGCGCCGCGAGCGGAGCCCGACTTCAACGTCTCATCCGACCCGCTCGTCACGAGCTTCCACTTTCGCTCGATCGGCCCGGCGAGCATGGGCGGCCGCGTCGACGACATCGAAGCGGCGCCGAGCAACCCCAACGTGATCTATGTCGGCTACGCCGTGGGCGGCGTGTTCAAGTCCGACGACAATGGCGTCAGCTTCCGGCCGGTGTTCCAATCGTACGGCAGCGCGTCGATCGGCGACATCGCGATTCATCCGACCAACCCGGACATCGTGTACGTCGGCACCGGCGAGCCGAACAACCGGCAGACGGCGTCGTTCGGCGACGGCATCTACAAGTCGACCGACGGCGGCAAGACGTTCACGAACATCGGCCTCAAGGAGACGCAGACGATCGCGCGTATCGTGATCGATCCGAAGAATCCCGAGGTGGTGTACGTCGCGTCGCCGGGCCATCTGTTCGGCCCGAACGCGGATCGCGGCCTCTACAAGACCACCGACGGCGGCAAGAGCTGGACGAAGATCAAGTACGTCGACGAGAACACGGGGTTCACCGACGTGGCGATCGATCCGTCGAACAGCAACGTGATCTACGCGGCGAGCTATCAGCGCCGGCGCACGAGCTGCTGCTTCAACGGCGGCGGCCCGGGCAGCGCTTTATGGAAATCTGATGATGCCGGACGCACG
>DATNAT010000321.1:0-10957 GCA_035572355.1 Gemmatimonadaceae bacterium | reverse complement strand
AACACGATGTACTGCTTCCCGTTGTACAGGAACGTCATCGGCACCGCCGTGTTGACGGTTGGAATCGCCACCGCGCCAACCTGTTTGCCCGTCGCTTTGTCGAACGCGTAGAGCTCCGGCGGTGAAGCCGGCGCGGCGGGTGCCGCTCCCCGGCCGCCGGCTCGACCGCGGCCGCGGCCTCCGCCCGGTCCGCCCGAGCGTCCTGTCCCGTGGATGACGAGCGTCTTCGTCGTGATGACCTCGGCCTGCCCGCCGAGCGCGGGGACTTTCGGCAGATCGACGCCGGCGAACAGCGGATCGTTGCTGGCCAGCTGGCGCCAGCGGTTGCCGTTCGGCACCCACCACTTCCGGTCGCCCGAGTTCAGGTCGTAGGCGGTGATGCCACCTAACTCCTTGTATTTGAGAATGGGAATGCCGGCAATCGCCGTCGCCGCACGCGGCTGGAAGTCGCCGGGACCGGCGTCCTCGGCGGACTTGTAGCTCTTCGGCGCCGGCAGGGCGCCGATCTGGCCGCAGCTGTCGTGCGGCTGGCTGTAGCGGTGCTCCGAGCAGGGGTCGTGCTCGATCTCGATCGTCCCCAGGCCGCTCTGGCCGCCGACGTACAGCATCCCCGTCTCCGGGTCGGCCGCGGCGCCGCCGTCGATGTTCACGCCGCCGCTCGCCCCCGGCGCGTACCACGAACACCGATACTTGGCGGGGCCGTTGACCCCCTTTCCGTCGGCCGGAGACGCCGGAATGAAGTACGGACCCATGCGGCACTTGTGGGCGAGCTTCAATGCTGAATCTCTGATCGCCGGCGTGTAGTCGATCACGTCGGCGTCGACGAAGCCCTGCTGCGCGTACGGCACCGGCCGGCTCGGGATAGGCTGCGTCGGCGACGTCTTCTCGCCCGGTACCTCGCTCGCCAGCACCGGCGTCTCCGGTATCGGCCAGATCGGTTGGCCGTTGGTGCGGTCGAGCACGTACACCCAGCCCTGCTTCGTCGTCGCCGCGATGATCTTCCGCGGCTGTCCATCGACGGTCACGTCGAGCAGGTTCGGCGCCATCGGCAGGTCGTAGTCCCAGATGTCGTGGTGCACCATCTGGTAGTGCCATCGCCGCTTACCCGTCTTCACGTCGATCGCGACGATGCTGTTCGCGAACAGGTTGTTCCCCGGGCGATAGCCGCCGTACTCGTCGCTCAATCCTTCGCCGACCGGAATGTAGACGAGCCCGAGATCCGGGTCCGCGGTGTACGGCGCCCAGGCGTCGGCCTTGCCGACGCCGACGGTGCCGATCTTCGAGCCGTTCGTCCACGTGTCCGCGCCGAACTCGCCGGGCTGCGGAATCAGATCGAACTTCCAGAGCTGCTTGCCCGTGTGCACGTCGAAGCCGCGAATGAAGCCGGGAATGTTGTGCAGCCGCAGCGGGAAATAGCCGTGCATCGACGAGTTGCCTACCACGATCACGCCGTTGACGACGATCGCCGGCGAGCTGTTGGCGATCTGGCCGTTCTTGGGATCGATGCCCATCGTGCCGTCGGCGCCGGTCTTGGTCTCGGCGTTCCACTTCTCCCCCGGCTTGGCGCGCCGCGCCGGATAGCCTTCGCTGATCACGAGCGGCCCCGAATCGTCCACGGCCAGCGGCACCAGCGGGTAGCCAAGTCCCGTCATCAGATCGACGACACCGTCCTTGCCGAACGCCGGATCGCCCTTGCCCGTCTTGGCGTCGATCGACACGAGATGGTAGCCCGGCGTCACGACGACGACGCGCTCGTTGGTTCCATCAGTCCAGTACGCGAGCCCGCGGCCGGCGAATTCGCGCGGCGCCTTCTGCCAGCGAATCCCCTCGTCCATTCCCCACTGCCAGAGCGTCTGTCCGTTCGCCGGATCGATCGCGAACACCTTGCGCCGGTTCGTGGCCACGGTGAAGAGCCGGCCGTTCGCGAACAGCGGCGTCGTGCGATAGTACTCGTCTTCGCCATACTGGCCCGCGTCCCACTGCCACGCCACGTGAAGCGAATCGAAGTTCGACGCGTTGATCTGGTCGAGCGCCGAGTAGCGCGAGCTCCATGCGTCGGCGCCCCAGTAGCGCCACTCGCCCGGCTTGTTGCCGCGTACGAGCTCGGCGCCCTGCTTGGCGCTCGACTGCTCGACGTGTACCAACGCGCCGGCCGCGAGCGCGCCGAGGACGACGATCGACGCGACACCGAACCGCTTGAGCATCCGTCCACTCATGGATTGGCCCTCTTCGTCGTGGATCCAGCCTTGGGTTTTGCTTCGATACGAAACTTCTTCAGCGAATCGGCATCGGGCGGCAGCTCGGCCGGCCCGACCGGCATCGCATTCATCTTGAGCAAATACGCAATAACGTCCGCCACGTCCTCCGGCGCCATGCTCCCCGGATCGTTCTTCGGCATGCGCGTCGACACGAAGGTGAACAGGTCGGAGAGCGGCTTGCCCCGCCACCACTTGTTGAACGTGGCACCGGTGTGCGACATCGGCGAGTGGCAGGAGCGGCAGCTGCCCGCGTAGACATCCTTGCCGCGGCTCGCCTGCTCGTCGGTGTAGACGCCGTCGAGGGTCGACGGACCGACGGGCTTCGCCGCGGCATGCGCGGTCTTGCTCGACGCCTTCCGCGCCGGCCTGGTGGCCTGTGCGCCGGCGGTGCGCCCGCCGGCGAGGGCGAGCGCGGCAATCAGCGCAAGGCGTACGACGACGAATTGTGTCCGGCAACCCTTCACGCGCCTACTCCTGGACGACCGCGCCTAAAAGTGCGGCGACGGCAGGCGCGGAGTCCAGGTCCCGCTCAGAATCGGACGGGCCAGGAGACGCCCGCCGTCAGCGCGACGGCGCGGCTTCGCGCATCGTTGTGCTTCTGGAGATTCGTCAGCCCGTACTCGTAGCGCGCACCGAGCGACAGTCGCGACCGGCCGACGTCGGCGGCCAGCCCCACCGCGCCGAGCGCTCCCCAGTCGAACGAGTAGAACCCGAACTGGCCGCCGCTCAGCTGACCGGCCTGGGTACACGACACGTTCTGCGTCTCGCCCGTGGACGCGGTCGTGGCGCTCAGGCCGCACCCCGACTGGAACGACAGGCTCGCGCCGGCGCCGACGAACGGCGTGAACGGCGACGGATTCCGAAACTCGTAGCGGAAGAGCGCCGGGATCTCGACGTAGTCGAGCTTCGCGACGGCCCGGTCGCCCGTTTGCGGCTCGACGCGTGCCCATCCCTTGAGCGCGTAGAGCGCGCCCGTCTCGAACGACCACTGATTCGGGAGGGGAAACTCGAGCGTCACGCCACCGATCCAACCATTGCGATTCGACACGTCGTTGATCTGCGTGCCGGACGCGTGTGTGAGGTTCGCGCCTCCCTCGAAGCCGAATCGAATCGGGAGGCTCGGCGTGAGCTGCGCGCTGGCACGAGGCGCGGTCGAGCAGAGAGCGAAAACGGCGATGGCAGCTGCTGCGGCGGCGAGGTGTGGGCGCATGGTCGGCGGGGAGAGGGGTGGAAGGCTCTGCGTTTGCCGGCAACGACTCGACATGCGTACCCGACTGTCGCGGCGGAGGTCCGGTCACGCGGAAAGAGCCGCCGCGCTTGCGTCGACGCGCGGGCGGCCCGCAATTTCGCCCATGGCCACGCAGACCGTCGATCTTGAACATCCGAAACAGCGCAAGTACGCCGACGTCCGCAACTATCGCGGCGGTGCGTTCGTCGATGACGACCTTCCCCTGGCCGACGTGCACGATCCGAGCACCGGGGCCGCGATCTCCCGCGTTCCGATGTCGACGGCGCGCGAGGTCGACGCGGCCGTCCGTCGCGCCCGCGAAGCGCTGCCCTCCTGGGCGGCCACGCCGATCAAAGAACGGGTACAGGTCTTCTACAAATACAAAGCGCTGCTCGAGGCCGAGCTGGCGGGCCTCGCCGCCCTCGTCACCGAAGAAAATGGCAAGATCGACTCGGAGGCCCGTGCCGAGGTGCTCAAGGCGGCCGAGCTGAGCGAGTTCGCCTGCTCGCTGCCGCAGACCGTGACCGGCGAGGTGCTCGAGGTGAGCCGCGGCGTCGAGTGCCGCGTCGAACGGTTCCCGGTCGGGGTGGTGGCGTCGATCACGCCGTTCAACTTCCCGAACATGGTCCCGAACTGGTCGCTGCCCAACGCGATCGCGCTCGGCAATACCTTCATATTAAAGCCTTCTGAGTTGGTGCCGCTGAGCGCCGGGCGGATCGCCGACCTGCTGCGCCGCGCCGGCCTGCCCGACGGCGTGTTCCAGATCGTTCACGGCGCCCGCGACGCGGTCGAGGCGATCTGCGACCACGACGGCATCGACGCCGTGAGCTTCGTCGGCTCGACGGCGACGGCGAAAGTGGTCTACCGCCGCGCCACCGCAACGCTCAAGCGCTGCCTCGCGCTCGGCGGCGCGAAAAACCATCTGATCGTCATGCCCGATGCCGATCCGGAGATGGCGTCGAGCAACATCGTGGCATCGATGACCGGCTGCGCCGGCCAGCGGTGCATGGCGGCGAGCGTCATGGTCGCTGTCGCGCGCACCGATCACATCGTCGAGCGGATGGCGGCGCAGGCGGCGCGCATGGTGCCCGGCCGCGACATCGGCCCCGTGATCTCGGCGGCGGCCAAGGCGCGGATCATTCGCTACATCGACGAAGCGGAAGCGGCGGGCGCGCGCGTGCTCGTCGACGGCCGGCGCGTCGTCGTGCCGGGCAAAGAGGGCGGCTATTTCATCGGACCGACCATCGTCGACGGCGTGACGCCGGACATGCGCATCGCGCGCGAGGAAGTGTTCGGACCCGTGCTGGCGATCGTCCGCGCGCCGGACGTGAACCGCGCGCTCGAGATCGAGAATGCGTCGCCCTACGGCAACGCGGCGAGCGTGTTCACCGAGAGCGGCGGCGTCGCGCGCTTCGTCATGGAGCGCGCGAGCGCGGGCATGGTCGGCGTGAACGTCGGCGTGCCCGTGCCGCGCGAGCCGTTCTCCTTCGGCGGATGGAACGAGTCGCGATTCGGCGTGGGCGACATCACCGGCCGCGGCTCGATCGAGTTCTGGACGCAGGCCAAGAAGATGACGACCAAGTGGAATCGTGAGGCAGGTGTCAACTGGATGAGTTGAGCTCAGCGTTGAGTTGTGAGTTTGGTCAGTAACGGTTTTGAGTGACGAGTTCTGAGTTTGAGTTGTGAGCAGTCGGTCAGTCTAGCGGACGCTGGAGTTGCTGACTGACTGCTCGAGACTTCAACTGAAAACTCGCCACTCAAGACCGTTACTGGCCGATTGCCCCCACACCCGGAGTGTCCGAATGCTCGTCTCGCGCTCCCCCGCCTCGCTCGCGCTCCTCATCGCAGCCGCCGCGTCGGTCGCCGGCCAGACCGCGCCGACCCACGGCGTTCGCCCCGCACGGCTGATCATTCGCAACGCCACCGTCGTCGACGGCAACGGGACGCCGGCGAAAGGGCCGTTCGACATCGTCGTCGAGGGCAACACCATCGCGCAGGTCGTGCCGCTCGACCCCGTGGCGACGAGCCGCGGCACCAGCCGGCGTCCGCGCGCCGACGCCGGCACCGTCGAGATCGACGCGACCGGCAAGTACGTGTTGCCCGGGCTCATCAACGCGCATGCGCATCTGCAGGACGAGCGGGGCGGCGTTCCGCAGCCGATCCAGTATGAGCTCGACATCTGGCTCGCCTGCGGCATCACGACGGTGCGCGACGTCGGCAGCGACACGAAAAAGGCGCTCGCCTGGCGCGAAGCGAGCGCCAACGGCACGCTCGTCGCGCCGCGCATTCTCGTCTATCCGCAGTTTGGACGGCCGACCAACGCCGACTCGGCGCTCGCCCGCGTGCACGCGATCAAGGCGATGGGGGCCGACGGCATCAAGCTGCTCGGCATCGACCGCGACATCATGCAGGTGATGGAGGCCGAGGCGCACAAGGAAGGACTGCGCGTGGCGCACCACGTCGGCGTCGAGGAGACGAACGCCTGGGACGACATCCACTTCGGGACGACGAGCATCGAGCACTGGTACGGCATCCCCGACGCCGCGATCCCCGACGGCGTACAGAACTTCCCCTCATACTACAATTACAACAACGAGACGGACCGCTTCCGCTGGGCGGGCCATCTCTGGCGCGAGGCCGATCCGGCGCGGCTGCAGATGGTCCTCGATTCGATGGTGGCGCGCCACGTGGCCTGGGTGCCGACCTTCGACATCTATGAAGCCTCGCGCGACCTGCAGCGCGCGCGCACGCAGCCCTGGTTCGCCGACTATCTGTACCCGGCGCTCGAGGAGTACTTCCGGCCCGACCCGAAAAACCATGGCTCCTACTTCTTCGGCTGGACTTCGACCGACGAGACATTCTGGAAAGAGAATTACAGGATCTGGATGGCCGCGGTGCGCGACTTCGAGCGCAAGGGCGGCCTCGTCGGCGCCGGCGACGACGCGGGCTTCATCTACGAGATGTATGGATTCGGGCTGCTCCGGGAGCTCGAGCTCCATCAGGAGGCCGGCTTCAATCCGATCAAGGTCATCCAGCACGCCACCTTCAACAACGCGCGCATCCTCGGCAAGGAAGCGGAGCTGGGCCGGGTGCGACAGGGCTTCAAGGCCGACTTGATCGTCGTCGACGGAAATCCGTTGGAGAACTTGAAGGTTCTCTACCCGACCGGCGTCGACGAGATCCGCGACGGCAAGGCCGTGCACACCGGCGGCGTGCTCTGGACGATCAAGGACGGAATCCCCTACAGCGGACCGCGGCTGATGGCTGAGGTGAAGGCGATGGTGGCGAAGGCGCGCGAGCGTTGACGCGGCGGCTCACTCCGCCCGCATCGCCTCCACCGGATCGATCCGCGTCGCGCGCAGCGCCGGGATCAGCGCGGCAGCCGTCGCCGTCGCCGCGAGGACGGCCGCGATCGCGGCAAAGAGCAGCGCATCGTTCATGTCCCATTGGCCATTGAGGAAGAACGCGAGCGACCCGACGGCGCCCTTGGTCCAGTAGAGACCCAGCGCCGCACCGGCGAGCGCCACGAGCCGCCCGCCGCGCAGCACGTCGCGCAAAATGTGCCCGCGAGTCGCGCCCAACGAGATGCGCACGCCGAACTCCTGGCGCCGTTCCGTTACCGAGTGCGCGACGATTCCGAAAATCCCCAACGCAACCAGTCCGGTACCGATCGTCGCGAACAACGTGAAGATCACGGTCACGAACCAATCGCGCTGTCGAGATACGACCAGCCCGTAGCGATCGTCGAGCGTTCGCACGTATGAATTCCCGACCCCCGGCGTTGCCCACAGCAGATGGCGGACGTCGACCGCCGTCACGTCTGCGTCGCGCTTCGTGCGAGCTTCCACCGTGAGCGTCAGCCCTCCCGGTCCGACCAGCACGCTGTCGCCCGGCGTCATCACCCGAAAGATTGCTTCCGGCTTGAATCCGTTGTCGGGATCGAGATATCGCAGCGTCGTCGTATCGCGCATGTCGCGGACGGTGCCGACGACCCGGGCCAGCGGCGCATCCGAGGCGGCATCGCCGAATTTGATCAGTCGCCCAATCGGGTTCACGCCGGGCCAGAGAAAACGGGCCGTCGGCTCGTCCATCACGACCTCCGACGCGGCGTATCCGCCGTCGACGAAGTCTTGGCCCGCGGCCATCGTTCGTCCCATCGCCCGGAAGTAGCTCGGCGTCACGACCTGCGCGCTCCAGCCGGGCGCCGGCACCTCGCGCATCTCGCCAAAGTTGTTCTCGACCATGAGCACCCGCCCGCTCGGCGCGATGCCGGCGACGATGGATGCCTCGGCGACGCTCGGCAGCGCGCGCAGCCGGCCGACCAGATCGCTCGAGAGATCGGTCAGGCGCACCCAGCTCCCCGCCGGCGCGTTGACGGTGACCGTCGCCTCGACGACCGGATCCGGGTTGAAGCCGATCCATGAGCGTTCGATGAAATCACCGTTGCGAACGCGCCACGACGAGCGCGCCAGCAGCACGGCGCCGCACAGAATCGGCAGCGACACGCCGAGCTGGATCGCGACGAGGATCGCGTAGCGGCGCCGATGGCCGCGGTGCGCGCCCGTTCCCGCGCGCGACTTGAGCAGCGAGTTGGCGTCGACGCGGGCGATGCGCAGCGCCGGGAGCAGGCCGACGACGACGAGCGACGCCATCGCCGCGGCGAGCGCGGCGACGAACATCCCCCAGCTCACATGCGGCTCGACGAGAAAGCTGGCGATGGCGTGCGGAATGGTCGACCGAACGAGATCGATTCCCCACAGACTGAGCACGAGCCCGAGCACGAGCCCGGCGCCGGCGAGCAGCGCGTTCTCGAGCACCAAGGTCGTGACGAGATCGCGCCGTGTTGCGCCAAGCGCAGAGCGAACGGCCAGCTCGGGCCCGCGAGCGAGGCCGCGCGCGAGCTGCAGGTTTGCCAGATTTCCGCAAGCGACGAACAGCACGGCGAGCACCGCGTCGATCAGTGCCCAGTGAAAGTATCCGAGGTGAAACTGCCGCTCGGCTTTGTCGGCGGTGAGAAAAAAGCGCGTATCGCGCGGCGACTCGCCGGCGGCGAGTGCCAGCCGGCGCGCCAGAAGATCGAGCTGATTCTGGACGAGCGCGGGCGACGCGTTGTCGCGTAGGCGTATGAGCGTGAGCGGCACGGGACGCGCCTCGTTGGCGCGCATAGCGCCCCCCGCCGGCAGCAGCCACACGTCCGTGTCGAGACCCGGAAAGACGGTGAGCCGCGGCACGACGCCGATCACCGTGTAGCGCATTCCGTCCACGGTCACGACATCGCCGACCGGCGCACGACCGTTCACCGCGAGCACGCCGGCAATGCGATCGCTGATGACGGCGACCGCGGCGCCCGACGCCGAGTCCATTGCCTGAAAGGTGCGTCCGACAAGGGGTCGTGTCCCGAGCACCTGGAAGACGTTCGGCCGCGCGACGAGCGGAAGTACGTCGCGGACGACGCCGTGCGCCTCGATCGTCGACTCGCGCCCGATGGCGAGCGATCGCGCGCCCGTCACGCCATCGAACGACGTGACGCCGGAGCGCAGCGCATCCTCCACGGCGCCGAGCGGCAGCCGATGATGGACGTCGCCGAAGTAGCGGAACCGGTGGAGCTGCTCCGGCTGCCGCACGTCGATCACCGGATCGATCAGCGCCACGAGCAGGCTGTAGATCACGACGTTCAGCGCGATCGCGAGACCGAGCGAGAGGGTCGCGACGGTACTGAACCCGCGGCTGCGCGCGAGCGTGCGCGCGGCGATGCGAAGCTGGCTCATTGGAGAGGGCGAGGGTGGTGACCGTGAGACGCACCCGACCCTGTTCAGACGAGCTCGCGCACCTCTTCGCCACGCCGGCGCGTGGCGGCCCAGGCGATCCACGCCGCGAGCGGCGGCCCGGCGACCAACAGCGCGAGGGCGATCGGGTGGATCGAGCCGCTGTAGGTCGTTCGCCCGTTGACGCTGACGATGAGCGAAATGAGGGTGTTGCCGACATTCAGATTGATGTTGCCCGTCTCGCTCGCGGGCACGTGCGACGCGCGCCACGCCGCGATTGCCGCCGGCCCCAGCCCGACGACGATGAGGGCAGTCCAGTACGCCGCCCACGAGAGGAGGAGCTCACGGGCGCGCCAACGCTTGAATGAAAAGAACCTCATGGCCGATCAGGTGTCGGCGCGCTCCAGCGTTCGATCCGCATGTCTCAACATACCCACGTCCCGCAAGTCTACCGCCACACCGCCAGGATCGCTCCCGCCACCACGAACGCGACCAGGTTGTATCCCGAATCGATCGCCCACAGCGCTTTCGGCTTGAACGAGAACAGCGCCGACCCGTAGCTCGTCGCGCCGGCGAGGCCAATCCAGCAGAGCACGCCGATCATCGCGCCGCCGCCTACCGTCACCGCGCCATAGTGGGCGATGATCACCGCAAGCACCCAGGCCGTGAGCAGACCGCATACGAACACCTCGAAATACATCACCGGGCTCGCGCCCATCGCCGTCATGTCGTCCATCGTCCTGCCTTGAAGGGCGACCCAGCGTTTGGCGAACAGCACCGGCGAGTACCAGAGCCCGCCGAGCAGGAAGATGATGACCGCGGCGATCACGATGGCGAGATAGTTCACTCCGTTGGCGGACATCGGCACTCCTGCGGTGTGGGTGAGGGAGGAGGGATCGGCGGCGACAGCGGGAGGCGGGGCGTAGAGTATCGCGCAATTCGGCGGGGGCGGACAGATGCCGGTCACGATGTAGCGGGACCGGCGTGCGCGCGACAAGTTATGGCCAGCCACACCGTCGCCCTCCCATGCGGAACGGCGGGTCGGCGAACGTACCAGTCCTCACTTCTCCCATCCCGAGCTCCTCCTCATGATGCGTTTGATTCTTCGAGCCGGCCTCGCCGCGGCGACGGTCGCCGGCGGCGTCGCCGTCGTCGTTCCTTCGGTGCGCGGTGCCGAGCGGCCGCACGTCGGTGCCGCGGCGGCGCCGGTCGATTCGGCGATCCTGAAAGGACTCCATTGGCGGAGCCTCGGCCCCGAGCGCGGCGGCCGGTCGATCGCGATCAGCGGCGTGCGCGGCCAGCCCAAGGTCGGGTACTTCGGCGCCACGGGCGGCGGTTTGTGGAAGACGACCGACGGCGGCGCGACCTGGGCCAACGTCACCGACGGGCAGATCCGGAGCGCATCGGTCGGCGCCGTTGCCGTGGCGGAGAGCAATCCGAACATCGTCTACATCGGCATGGGCGAGGCCGAGATCCGCGGCGACATCCAGCCGGGCGACGGCGTCTACAAGTCGACCGACGCCGGCAAGACGTGGACGCACATCGGATTCGAGAACTCCGATGCGATCTCTCACATCCGAATTCATCCGACCAACGCCGACATCGTCTTTCTCTCGGACTTCGGCCAGTTCGGCGCGCCGAGCGCCGAGCGGGGCGTGTTCAAGAGCACCGACGGCGGCAAGACCTGGCGCAAGGTCCTCTACAAG
>DATNAT010000320.1:0-16465 GCA_035572355.1 Gemmatimonadaceae bacterium | reverse complement strand
CGCGGCGGCATGGGGATCGTCTACCTCGCCCGCGAAGTGCAGCTGGACCGGTTGGTGGCGATCAAGGTGCTGCCCGCGGCGCTCGCGGAGCGCAACGACGTTCGCGAGCGCTTCCTGCGTGAAGCGCGAACCTCGGCGTCGCTGTCGCACCCGAACATCGTGCCCATCTATCGCGTCGGCGAGCGCGGAGGCTTCGTCTTCTTCGTCATGGCCTACGTGCACGGCGAAACGCTCGGCGAGCGCATTCGCCGGAGCGGGCCGCTGCCGCCCGCCCTTGTCACACGGGTCGTGCGCGAAGTGGCATGGGCGCTCGCCTACGCGCACGGGCGCGGGATCGTTCACCGTGACGTGAAGCCGGACAACATTCTCATCGAGACCGATACAGAGCGCTCCCTGGTCAGCGACTTCGGTATCGCGCTCGGCCGCGACGGCGACATTGGGGTGGTGGCAGGGCAGGTGATGGGCACCATCCGGTACATGAGCCCCGAGCAGGCGGCCGGTGATCCGCTCGACGGACGGAGCGATCTCTACGCCCTCGGCGTGGTGGCGCATCTGGCGCTCACTGGAAAGCTCCCCAGCGCCGGCCCTGCTATTCGAGACATGGCATCAGAGTCTCCTGATGCGCTGCTGGCCGCGTCGGTGCCGGCCTCTCTGTCGAGCGTCGTCGCCCGGTGCCTTCACGGATCGCCGGCCGGCCGATGGCAGTCGGGCGAAGCGCTGGCCGAAGCGCTCGATCGCGCCGTAGCGCCGACCAAGGCGCGGCTCCCGATGCCGCTTCGCGTCTGGACCCGTGCAACCGACCCGCTCAAGCCGGCGTACGTCGTGTGGAGCGCGATGTTCGGCGCCGGCACTATTTCCGAGCTGCACCGAGGCGGCGACTGGCCGGTCACACTCGGATTCGCACTGCTGCCGCTCATTCCCGCGGCCGGTTTTCATGCGCGAAAGAGCTATCAGGGGTTGGCCGCGGGGTATGGACTGCCCGACTTGAGGCGCGCACTGCGCGACTGGCAAACGGAACGGCGCGAGGAGCTGAGCTTCGAGCACGGCGAGAGTGAAGCCTTGTGGAAGCGAGCGATTCGCGCATTGACGCTCGCAGCCAGCGGCTGCATGGTGGGGGTGATCTGGTACGTGAACGACGGTCACCTGCCCGGCCGCATGGTGGCCTACCTGCTCGCCGGATTCGGGCTCACCGCCATCACGGGTGTGGCCGCAAGCAGCGCGATGGGCGTGCCGTTCCTCCCCAAGCGGCTACGAACTGGATTGGTTGGCGCCGTGCGGTCCATGATCTGGAACGGCCGCGTTGGAGAGCTCGCCGCCAAGCTGCTCACGCCAAAACGACGCCGCGCGCTTCCCGAAGCCGACTTCCGGCCCACCGAAATGGCGCTCGGCGTGGCGGCCGAAGAGTTGTTCGCGACTTTACCAAAGTCGTATCGCGAGCATCTCGCGGATCTACCGCGGGTCGTCGCCGGACTCGAGGCGCACGCGGCCGCGGCGCGCGCCCGCATCGAGGAGCTTTCGGCACTGGTTGGGTTGGGCGGCGGAGTGCTCCGAGACCCCGGCGCGGAGCCGGTGGAGCTGGGCACGGCGCGGAGCGCGGCCGAGCGAGACCTCGCCGCCGCCGTAACGGCGCTCGAAGCCATCCGGCTCGATCTGTTGCGCCTGCACGCTCGCGACGCGGGTAACGATCTCCAGCCGATGACGACCTCGCTGGACGCTGGGCGTCGATTAGCGGCGGAGTTGGGCGCGCTCAACGAGGGACGGCGCGAAGCCGACGCGATCGCTCCAGGCAGGCTCGAGATCACGCCGCCGACTCCGGCGTGATCCGCGCAATCACACCGGAGCTTCCCCGACGCGCGAGCGGAGCTCGAGCCCCTGATCGTCGGCGCGCACGACCTGCTTGCGCTTGAAGATGAACTCGGGAGCGAGTGCCACACCGAGCAGCGTGACCGGGAGAATCTGCTGGGTCTGGATGAGGAACGCGACGGCGATCGCTTGATCCTTGTCCATGCCGAACCCCGCGGCGATGAGGGCGTACATCGCCTGAAACAGACCGACGTTGCCGGGCGTCGCGCGCACGGCGAATCCGAGGTTGACGGCGAGCAGGGCCGCGACCGTACCGACGAGCGAAAGGTTGAAGTGCGCCGCGCGCGCGGTCAGGGCGTAGGTCCACACCTGCATCGCCCAGATACCGACGGAGAGCGCGATCGCCCAAGCGAAGCGCGGTCCAGTCGAGATTCCACCGATCGTTTGACCGAAGTGCTTGAGGTAGGCGCCAAGCCGAGCGCGCCAACTTCCCTCCGGGGCTTTGATCTGCTCGATCCCCCCTTCGGGACGTCGCACCAAGTAGATCATGAACGCCACGGACGCCGCCAGCGCCAGCCAGGCCACCGGGCGCAGCCGCGAGATCGACGACGGCAGCTCGAGGAAGGAGACCGAGAGCGCGAGCAGCACGACGTAGCCGATGAGCTCGAACATCCGCTCGAGCGCAAGCGTCGCCAGAATCTTGGCGCTCTGGACGTGCGCGGCGCGGGCGACGAAGACGACTCGCGCCGCTTCGCCGCCGTTGGCGACCAGGATGTTGTTGAGGCCGGCGCCGGCGAAGGTGGCACGAAGAGCCATGAACAGCGAGTTCGCACCGACCGGGCGCAGAAAAATCCACCAGCGAACGCCCTTGAGCGCGAGGGAGAGGATGTTGACCGCCGCGGCGATGAACAACACCCAAAGGTCCGTCTCGGTGATCCGCTGCCAGGTGGCGTGCCAGTTCACCGTGCGCGCGAACAGCACGAGCCCGGCGATGATCAGCGCACTGAGGACGAGGCGAATCGTTCGCGAGACGGCTTTCTTCATTCGGCGTCGAGGAGATCGAAGCGATAGCCCGCATCGAGCAGACGATCGACGATCAATGGCACGGCCCGGGCCGTTTGCATTCGATCGCCGGCGGGATCGTAACCATCTCCGTCGTGGAGCAACAGTATGGCGCCGGGGTGCGCGCCATTCACCGTGCGATCGGCAATCGCCTCGACACCTGGGCGGGCCGAGTCCCAGACCCCGAGGGACCATCCAACGGTAAGCTGGCCAAGCGAACGGGCGATTGCCGAAACCCAGGGACTCCGGAAGCCGTGCGGCGCACGAAACAGCCGCGGCCGCACACCGGACGCCCCTTCGATGGCGCGGGTGCCAAGTGTAAGATCCTCGCGAACGTAGCGTGGCGACTTGAAGTGAAGCTTTCGGTGGTAGTAGCCGTGGTTACCGATCGAATGGCCGCCGGCGGCGACGCGTGCAACGAGCTCCGGCCACCGCTCGGCGTGGCGCCCCAAGACGAAAAAGGTGGCCTTCACGCCGCGCGCGGCGAGCGCATCGAGAATGGGTGGCGTCGCGTCCGGGTTAGGTCCGTCGTCGAAGGTGAGGGCGACGGCGCGCGCATGCGAGCGCAGGTGCGTAATCGGATGGCCGAAGATCGGGCTGTTGCGATGAAATGCTCCGTGGGCAGCGCCGCCGATCAAGGCAGCGCCGGCGCCCAGCTCGAGCATCATACAGCGACGGTGACGTTCCCGAGCACCTGCTGGTACACGTCGAGCACGCGCGACGTGACACGCGCCCAGGAATATTCGAGCGAGTTCTGTCGGCCAGTCGTGCCGAGTTGGATGGCGAGGCCTTCGTCGTCGAGCACGCGAACGAGCGCGTCGGCGAGCGCGTCGCGGTCACCGCAGGGAACCATCAACGCTTCGCGTTCATCGGCTACGACGTCGCGGAACCCGAGAATGTCGGAGCAGACGACCGGCGTCTCGCAGGCCATCGCCTCGAGGAGGGTGATGCCGAACGACGCCTTGGTCGTGGGGCAGGCGTACACCGAGCTGTGCGCGTAGTAGCTCGGCCGGCCTTCGAGCACGGCACCGACGAACTTGATGTCAGGATCGCCGTTCGCCTGCTTGTAGTAGTGCTCGCGAAGCGGTCCATCGCCGACGACGACGAGCCGAGCCTGTCGGCCGCGGGTGCCGCGCCCCTTCACGCGACGGAACGAATCGATGAGTGTCGTCAACCCGTTCCGGGGATCGAACCGACCGAGGAAAAGGATCGTCGGGACGTCTTTGCTGAGCCCGGGTGGGGGCGGCGCGCTCGGATGGAACACGTCGGTGTCGATGCCATTCGGGATGATCTGCCAATCGGCGTCGAAGTACCGGTCGAGCGCGACCGTGGTGCTGTTAGAGACGGCGATCGCAGCGCTGAGCATGTCGAGACGCTTCTGGAAGAAGCGCCGCCCGAGCGTGTACCCGACCGACCGATCGAAATACGTGTGGAATGTGCCGACCACGGGACAGTCCGCTTCCTCTATGGCGAGGATGGGCAGCACCGGCGTGAGCGGCGAATGAACGTGGACGACGTCGTAACGGCCCTGGCGCAGCACGCGGCGGAAGTCGCGGCGGAGGTGCCAGCCCATCGTGATGCGCGCCTGGGAGCCGTTGCAGTACACCGGCTGACTGCGCCCCAGTCGAATGACGTGAGGCTGCGCCTCCGCACCCGGGATGTGGGACGTGATGACGTCGACGTGATGGCCGCGGCGTCGAGCCTCGCGGGCAAAGAAATGCACGTGCTCACACACCCCACCGAGGTGCGGATAGTAGTACTCCGTCACCAGCGCGATACGAAGCGGCCGCTCGTCCTGCATGAACGGGAGCGGCGGCAGCTGGGGCAATACCGGGTGGTTGGGTCGCGTACGCTTAAGGAGAGGCCTGGGCGGATTCGAGAGCGGCATGGGCTGCTGCGAGGCGGGCGATTGGAACGCGGTAGGGAGAACAGGAGACGTAATCGAGGCCGATCGAATGGCAGAATTTCACGGAACGCGGCTCGCCACCGTGCTCCCCACAGATACCGACCTTGAGCTCAGGGCGGACCTTGCGACCGGCAGATACGGCGAATCCAATCAGTTTTCCAACCCCGTCCTGGTCCAGGACCTGGAACGGATCGTCGGAAAGTATACCACGATCCACATAGTTGGGTAGGAATCGGCCGGCGTCGTCCCGACTGAGCCCAAAGGTCGTTTGCGTCAAATCATTGGTGCCGAACGAAAAGAACTCGGCGCTTCGTGCGATGTCATCCGCAGTCAATGCGGCTCGCGGCAATTCGATCATCGTCCCGATCGAATACGCCACGTCGTACCCCATCACACCGAGTACTTGCCGTGCAGCGTCCTCGAGTATGGCGCGCTGGTTGTCGAACTCACGGTGCGCGGCAACCAACGGCACCATGATCTCAGGACGTACATCGATGCCTCTTCGTTTCGCTCGAACCGCCGCTTCGAAGATGGCCCGTCCCTGCATCTCGGTGATCTCGGGATAAGTGATACCCAATCGGCAGCCCCGGTGCCCGAGCATCGGGTTGGTTTCGCGCAAAGATTCCACAATTTTTGACAGCTCCTCGCGAGCGATCCCGAGCGTACGCGCCAGGAGCTTGCTCTCCTCTCCGCCGTGCGGCAGAAATTCGTGGAGCGGAGGATCGAGCAGCCGAATCGTGACCGGCAGGCCGTCCATCGCCTCGAAGATGCCTTCGAAATCCATGCGCTGCATCGGCAGCAACTTGGCGAGGGCGCGGCGCCGTCCCCCTTCGTCGCGTGCCACGATCATTTCGCGCATCGCCGTGATGCGGTCGCCCTCGAAGAACATGTGCTCGGTGCGACAGAGGCCGATGCCCTCGGCGCCGAACCCGCGCGCGACGCGGGCGTCATGCGGCGTGTCGGCGTTCGCACGCACCTTGAGCCGCCGCACCTCATCGGCCCAGGCGAGCACGCGCGCAAAGGCGCGGTAGCCCGGCGCCGTCGACTCTTTTCGCGTGCCGCGCACGACCTGCACGATTTCGCTCGGAATTGTCGGCAGATCACCGCGGTAGACGTTGCCCGTTACACCGTCGACGGTGATCCAATCGCCTTCGGCCACCGTCTCGGCGCCGACCGTAAAGCGTCGATGCTCCAGGTCGACCGCGACGTCCTTGCAGCCGACGACAGCGCATTTGCCCATGCCGCGCGCGACCACGGCGGCGTGGCTCGTCATTCCACCGCGCGCCGTGACGATGGCGCGCGCGGCGACAATGCCGTGGAAGTCTTCCGGCGTCGTCTCTTCGCGGACGAGCACTACTTGCTCGCCGCCCGCGGCGCGATGTTCGGCGACGTCCGGGTCGAACACCGCGAGGCCGCTCGCCGCGCCCGGACTGGCCGGCAGCCCGGTGCAGAGCGGTTTGTCGCGAACCTCGGCGTCGATCACCGGATGCAGCAGCTGATCGAGTTGATCCGGCGCGACCCGCTGCACGGCGGCGTTCGGCGCGATCAGCCTTTCATCGACCATGTCGGACGCGATGCGGATCGCCGCCGCGGCAGTGCGCTTGCCCGTGCGCGTCTGCAGCAGGTACAGGCGCCCGCGCTCGACGGTGAACTCGATGTCCTGCATGTCGTGGAAATGCCGCTCGAGGCGTTCCTGCGTGGCGAGAAGCTCCGTGTACGCCTGGGGAAGCCGCTCCGCCATCTGCCCGATGTCGAGCGGCGTGCGAATGCCGGCGACGACGTCTTCGCCCTGCGCGTTGACGAGAAACTCTCCGTAGAACTTCTTCTCGCCCGTGGATGGATTGCGCGTGAACGCGACGCCGGTCCCCGAGTCGTCGCCGAGATTGCCGAACACCATCGCGACGACGTTCACCGCCGTCCCGAGCGTTTCGGAAATGCCGTTCACCTTCCGATAGTCGATCGCCTTCTTCAGCGTCCACGACCGCCACACGGCCTCGATCGCGCCCCAGAGCTGCTGGGTCGGATCCATCGGAAAGTCGCTGCCGGTTGCCGTGCGCACGAGCTTCTTGTATTCGTCGACGAGCGCGCGTAGCGCCTGCTCGTCGAGATCGGCGTCGGTCGCGGCTCCGGTAGTGAGCCGCTTGGCGCCGAGCACCTGCTCGAAGCGCGCCAGCGGGACGCCGAGCACGACATCGGAGTACATCTGGATGAAGCGCCGGTACGAGTCGTAGGCAAAGCGCGCGTTGCCGCTGGCGCGTTCGAGCCCGGTGACCGTGCGATCGTTGAGACCGAGGTTGAGGATCGTCTCCATCATCCCGGGCATCGAGACGGGCGCGCCGGAGCGAACCGACACGAGAAGCGGATCGTCGGCGTCGCCGAACCCCTTTCCCGTGGATTGTTCGACGCGCCCGAGCGCGGCGACAACCTCGGTCCGCAGGGCGTCGGGCACGCGGCGTTCGCGCAGATACGTGACGCAGAGCGAGCAGGCAATGGTGAACCCCGGCGGCACCGGCACGCCGAGATTCGTCATCTCGGCGAGGTTGGCACCTTTGCCGCCGAGCACGGCCCGCATGTCTTTCGTGCCTTCGGCCCGTCCCTCGCCGAAGAAGTAGACCGACCGCGGCGAGGTACCGGCGTCGCGTCCGGCCGAAGCGTCAGAGGCGTCAGAAGTGTCGCGTGGCTCGAGCTTGGCGGGAGTGGCCATTACCCTCTCGTGATGTGCCCGGCGCGGCGTCAGGGCGAACGGGGAGGCGAATCAGCAGCCGCAGCCAAATCGAAGTTTATCGGGATCGGTCGGCGGCGCGGTAGGATATTCTCCCGAAAAGCAGGCGTGACAAAACCCAGCCGGTCCTGACGGCACCGACTCGAGCATTCCATCCAGCGAGAGGTAGCCGAGGGTGTCGACGCCAAGCTGCTCGGCGATCTCGGTCACGTCGTAGTTGGCGGCAATGAGCTCCTCGCGGGACGGCGTGTCGATGCCGTAGTAGCAGGGGCCGGTGACCGGCGCCGAGCTGACGCGCATGTGCACCTCGCGGGCGCCCGCCGCTCGCACGAGCGCGACGAGGCCGCGCGTCGTCGTGCCGCGCACGATCGAGTCGTCGACCATCACGACCTTCTTTCCGTCGAGCACCTCGCGCACCGGGTTGTACTTCACCTTGACCTTGGCGTCGCGTCCGGCCTGCGTCGGTTGGATGAAGGTCCGGCCGACGTAGTGGTTTCGAATGAGCGCGAGCTCGAAGGGGATTCCGCTCTCTTCGGCGAAGCCGAGCGCCGCGGAGTTGGACGAGTCGGGCACGCTGAACACGAGATCGGCGCCGGGGGCCGGATGCTCCCGTGCGAGCCGGCGTCCGAGGGCCCGACGCGCGCGGTCGACGGAGCCGCCGAAGACGCGGCTGTCGGGACGCGCGAAGTAGACGTACTCGAACACGCAGCGATGCGGTTCGAGCGCGCGGTTGGCGCGCATCGACTTCACACCGGTGCCGTTGACCGAGACGATCTCACCCGGCTCGACGTCGCGCTCGTACGTGGCGCCGACGATGTCGAGGGCGCAGGTCTCCGACGCGAACACGATCGAATCGCCCAACCTGCCCATGGCGAGCGGCCGCCAGCCGCGAGGGTCACGCGCGGCAAGCATCGTGTCGCCAATCGAGACGATGAGGCTGTACGCGCCCTCGACACCAGAGAGTGCGTCGCAGAGGCGCTCGGCCGGTGCCTTGGAGCCGGATCGCGCCAGGCGATGAACGAGCACCTCCGAATCGCTGGTCGACGAGAAGATCGAGCCCTGCTCCTCGAGCTCCGCGCGCAGCTCGGCGGCGTTGATCAGGTTGCCGTTGTGGGCGAGCGTGATGTAGCCGCCGCGCGAGCGAGCGACCACGGGCTGCGCGTTCTCGATCGTCGACGAGCCGGAGGTGCTGTACCGCGTGTGGCCGACGGCGGAGACGCCCTCCATATGGGCAAGCTCGCGGGCGAGCGAATCGGACAGCGTGCCCATGCTGCGGACGGCGCGCGCCGACCCGGTGTCGTCGATCGAGACGACGCCGACCGACTCCTGGCCGCGATGCTGGAGCGAGTACAGCCCGAGCTGCGCGAGGTGTGTCGCGTCGGCGTGCCCATGAACTCCGAAGATGCCACACATTTTATATGAACAATCCCAGATGATACGACGCGAACGCGGGTGCCGCGGGCTCGATCACGGAACCTGGGCCGACGCGGCCGCCATGATGCGCGGAATGGCCTCGTGGTAGACTTCGTCGAGCCGGGCGAGCGGCGCCTCGAGGCGCGCCCCCGCCAAGGAAATCTGCAACGGTGCGCCCGCCGCTCCTACCTGCCCGATGGCCCGTGCCGCCACGCCATGCCGCCGTGCGATGCCGAGCACGGTGTCCGGCATCGTCGTCGAGAGCACCACGCGCCCCTGGGCTTCGCCGAACAACAGCGCGCGAGCCGGCAGCTCCCGCCAGTGCGTGAGGTCCACCGTCGCCCCGAGCTGCATCGACCGATCCATGATGCAGCACTCGGCGAGCGCGACCGCCAGACCGCCGTCACTACAGTCGTGGGCCGAATCCACCACGCCACCTTCGATCGCCTCGAGGACGGCGTCGATCAACGCGCGCTCCTCGTCGGGCCGGCAGGCGGGCGGGGCGCCGGCGACCATGCCGTGTATCCGCGCCAGGTACTCGCTCGCCCCGAGCTCGAGCGTCGGCTCGCCGAGCAACACGATCACCGCGTGCTCGGTGTCGAAGTGCGAGCGCGTCACGTGGGCGAGCGACTCGATCAGGCCGACCATGCCGATGACCGGCGTCGGATAGACCGCACCGCGCGGGCTCTCATTATAGAGCGAAACGTTTCCGCCCGTGACCGGCGTTCCGAGCGCGATGCAGGCCTCGGCCATGCCGCCCACCGCTTCGCGCAGCTGGAAGTAAACGTCGGGCCGGCGCGGATTGCCGAAGTTGAGGTTGTTGGTGATCGCCATCGGCCGCGCGCCGGTGCAGGCCACGTTGCGCGCCGCTTCGCAGACGGCGATGCGTGCGCCGACCCGCGGATCGAGGTAGACGTAGCGGCCGTTGCAGTCGGTCTTGAGGGCGAGCGCGCGCTCCGTACCGCGAATCCGGACGACGGCCGCGTCGCCCCCAGGGCCGACGACGGTGTTGGTGCGTACCGTCGTGTCGTACTGCCGATAGATCCAGGCCTTCGATGCAATTGTCGGCGACGAGAGGAGCTGCTCGAGCGTCCACACCGGATCGCGCTCCTCGTCGCGCTCGGCGACGAGCGTCACGTCGCGCGCCCGGAGCTCGGCGATCTTCGTGCTCTCCTGCGCGTCGGGCGTGTAGGTCGGGCAGTCGGTCACCAGGCGCGTGCCAGGAAATTCGGCCACGATGCGATCGCCTTCGGTGACGCGATAGACCGGTTCCGCGATCACCTCGCCGATGACGGCGGCGGTGAGATCCCATTTGCCGAGGATTGCTTCGACCTCGCCTTCGCGACCGCGCTTGGCGACGACGAGCATGCGCTCCTGCGACTCGCTGAGCAGCAGCTCGTACGGCGTCATTCCTAATTCACGCGCCGGCACCTTGGTGGTGTCGATCGTGACGCCGACGTCGCCGCGCGCCGCCATCTCGGCGGACGACGAGGTAAGCCCGGCGGCGCCCATGTCCTGAATGGCGACGATCGCGCCACTGCGAATCAGCTCGAGGCTCGCCTCGAGGAGCAGCTTCTCGGTGAACGGATCGCCGACCTGCACGCGCGGGCGCTTGGCGTCGCTTTCCGCCGAGAGATCTTCGGAGGCGAACGAGGCGCCGTGAATCCCGTCGCGGCCGGTGCGCGCGCCAACGGCGATGATCGGATTGCCGACGCCCTGGGCCACGGCCCGAATCAGCTCATCCTCGTGCATCAATCCAACACACATCGCGTTGACGAGCGGATTGCCTTCGTACGAGTTATCGAACGCGATCTCGCCGGCGACGGTGGGAATGCCGACGCAGTTGCCGTAGTCTCCTATGCCTTTCACCACGCCGGCGAACAGATAGCGGACGCGCGCCGAATCGAGTGAGCCGAAGCGAAGGGAGTTGAGCATGGCGATCGGCCGCGCACCCATCGTGAACACGTCGCGGAGAATCCCGCCGACACCGGTCGCGGCGCCTTGATAAGGCTCGACCGCCGAGGGATGGTTGTGCGACTCGATCTTGAAGGCGACGGCAAGTCCGTCGCCGATGGCTATGACGCCGGCGTTCTCACCCGGCCCTTGCAGCACGTACGGTGCACTGGTGGGAAGCGTCTTGAGGAGAGGGCGCGAGTGCTTGTAGGAACAGTGTTCGCTCCAGAGCGCACTGACGATTCCGAGTTCGGTGAAGGTCGGCTCGCGACCGAGCATTTCGACGAGGCGTTCGAACTCGCCCGTGGTGAGACCGTGCTCGGCGACGAGCGCCGGAGTGATCAGCGGGTCGCCCGGCCGCGATTCGACCTTCCTGGCAAGCGGCATCAGTCTCCTGGTTTCTTCGCGGCGGGGTTGGGGTGCGCCTTGGCGGAGTCCGGTTTGGTCGCCGGTTTGGCCGCTGGCTTCACTGGAGATTTCGATAGCGTCTTCGCGCCGGCAGTGACGGACTTGGATACGACCGGCGGCGCCGCCTTGGGTGCGCTTTTCGTTTCGGGCTTGGGCGCCATTGTTGCCTTTGGCGGCGACTTGGGCCTGAGCGTATGCGCCGTCGAGTCGCCGCCCTTGGCGGCCGCTTCCTCGGAGGTGACCATGTGCGGCGAGCTGCTCGTACCCGTGTAGCGGCGGGCCGGCGAGCGGAACACCGCGTCCACGACCTTGCCGCTATCGAGCACGACGAGATCGTCCATGCCGCAGGCTTTCTCGCAGCCGTTCTTGTAGAGCAGATAGGTGTAGCCCTCACGCGATCGACTCGAGTAGGGCTCGCCGAGCGCGGCGACGACCTGCGCGCGCGACATGCCCGGGTCGACGGTAACCACGGATTTGCCGGCCGGCTTCTGGGCGGCGAGCAGCGCCGGAGCGGCGAGGCCGGCGAAGGCAAGACTGATGAGCTTTCTCATAACACTCTCCTGATCGCTTAGGCAGCGACGCGAGCGAGCATCGACTCGAAGATGCCGAGTCCGTCGGCGGACCCGAGCAGCGAATCGACGGCGCGCTCGGGGTGGGGCATCATGCCGAGCACATTTCCCGCGTCGTTGACGATTCCGGCGATGGCGTGCATCGAGCCGTTCGGGCTCCACCACTCGTCGGCGTCACCGGGGCCGCCAACGTAGCGAAAGACCACCTGGCCTTCGCCCTCAAGTCTATCGAGCGTCTCGTCGTCCGCGGTGTAACGTCCGTCACCGTGCGCGATTGGAATGCGAAGGATCGCGCCGTTTTCATAGCGGTTGCTGAACAGCGTCTCGGTCGTCTCGACGCGCAGCTGAACGAGCTCGGAAACGAACTTGAGGCTGGCGTTTCGCAGCAGCGCTCCGCGGAGCAACCCGGCCTCGCACGCGATCTGGAATCCGTTGCAGATCGCCAGCACCGGACCGCCGCGATTGGCATGTGCGATCACGTCTCGCATCACGGGGCTGAACCGGGCGATGGCGCCGGCACGCAGATAGTCGCCGTAGCTGAAGCCGCCCGGCAACACGATCACGTCGCAGCCCTGAAGATCGTGATCCTTGTGCCACAGATAGACCGCGTGCTCGCCGAGCGCTTCGGTCACGGCGTGAAACGCGTCGTAGTCGCAGTTGGAGCCCGGAAAGGTGACGATGCCGAACTTCATGCCGCGATGGCCTCCACGCCGGCGATCTCGAAATCTTCGGTGACGGGATTGGCGAGCAGGCGCTCGCACATGTCGCGCGTCGAGCTCTCGGCTGAGGCTTTGTCGCGGGCTTCCAGCTCGACGACGACGTGGCGGCCGACGTGCACGTCGCGCACGGCGCCGAAACCGAGCGTCTGCAGCGCCTCGGCGACCGTCTTGCCCTGCGGGTCGAGAATGCCGCGGCGCGGCGTGATGTGAATGGCGACTCGAAAGCGTGTCATGGAGCGGAGTGGCGTGTCATTCGGAGGGACCGGAGGGCGACTCGGGAAGCGGGGGACCGGGCGGCGGCGAGCCATGCGGACGGTTGCCGCGGCCGCCGCGCCGGCGCCGGCGCCGGCGCGCAGCGGCTTCGTCCGGCGGGCGACGATCGACGCCGCGCGCATCGTCGCCGCCGAGCGTCGCACCGGGCACCGCGGCGGTTTTGATCGGAGTGCCGCGGCCTGCGTGAGAGCCGGAGGGTGTGCGGCGAATACCGCCGTCCCATTCCGAAGCGCTGTGTCGCCCATCGAGGAAGATCTCATCCGGCGTGCTCGATCGGCCGAGGAAGCCGAGGATCACCCATTTGATCGCGCCGTAGAGCACGTAGGCGAGCAGCGCGGGGAAGATGAACTCCGTGTGGCCGACGACGAGCAGCACGATGCACCCGGCGACGACGAGCGATCCTATGATCTTGCGAATGCTGCCCAAGCCGATCGACGGCACCGTGGGATAGGGCACGTCGCTGATCATGAGCGCCGCGAGCACCGCCATCAGCCCACGCAGAATGGTGTGCCAGGGCAAATCCGACAGCGTCTTGCTGTCGGTGAACAGAATCACCGTCTGGTTGTAGAGCGGTGTCTGGCTGAACCAGTAGTAGGTGGCGAGCGTGAGTCCCGCCGCCGGGCTGGGCAGCCCGTGGAAGTGCGTCTTCTTCCTGCCGGCCTGCTCGACGTTGAACCGGGCGAGCCGCATCACGGCGCACGACGTGAAGATGAAGACGAGCAGCCACTCCCACGTACCGTGATTCGGGATCTCCAAATACATGATCAGCGCCGGCGCAAAGCCGAACGAGATCGCGTCGACCAACGAATCGAGCTCCTCGCCGAATTTGCTCCCCGTTCCCGTGGCGCGAGCCACGCGGCCGTCCAGCGTGTCGGCGATGCCGCCGAGCACGATCAGGGCGGGCGCCCCGCCAAAGTCGCCGCGAATCGCCAGGATGATGGCGTAGATGCCGCAGAACAGGTTGATGAGCGTCAGCCCGTTCGGCATCATGACCACGGCGCGGCGCACGGTGCGGCGCCGATCGCGAAGCCCGCGCGTAGCGCTCATGGGCCGGGAAGCTCGGCGACCGGCGTGACGCCGGCGTAGGTCGCGTCGCCCACTCGGACGCGAACCGCGCTGCCCGCGGGAACGAAGACGTCGACGCGCGATCCGAAGCGGATGAGTCCCATCCGGTCGCCCTGTCGCACCCGCTCGCCGTCTCGCGAATCGGTGACGATGCGTCTGGCGATGAGGCCCGCAATCTGGCGGACGAGCAGCCGCCGCCCGTCGGTCTCCAGCCCGATCGAGGTCTGCTCGTTCTCCATGCTCGCGCCGGCCGCGGCGGCGTTCATGAACCGCCCCGGCTTTCGCTCGACGAGACGCACGACCCCGCTCACCGGATACCGATTCACATGCACGTTGAAGACGTTCATGAAGATCGAGATGCGCGTCGCGCGCGCCTTGAGGAAGAGCGGCTCGTCGACCTCGGTGATCATGACGACTTTCCCGTCCGCCGGCGAGATGACGACCCGGTCGCCGCGTTCGCCCACTCGCACCGGATCGCGGAAGAAATATGCGACCCACAGGGCAACGAGCGTGAGGACGAAGGCGAGAAGCCAGAGCGGCCAGGACCGACGCTCGATCGCCAGCAAGTAGGCCGCGGCGGCGATGATCGCCGAGCCGACGATGAACGGCAGGCCTTCGCGCGCGAAACTCATTCCGATGCTCCGGCGACGTCCAGCTCGGACCCCGTGATACGACGATACGCGTCGAGATAACGCGCGCTCGTCGCGGCCACCACCTCGCGGGGGAGCGTCGGCGGCGGCGCTTCTCCATTCCACCGCCCGGCGCGCCGCTCGGCGTCGAGATAGTCGCGCAATGGCTGCTTGTCGAAGCTCGGCTGACCGCGCCCGGGTTGATAGTGCTCGGCGGGCCAGAAGCGCGAGCTGTCGGGCGTGAGCACTTCGTCGATCAGGGTGATGCGGCCGTCACGATCGCGGCCGAACTCGAATTTGGTGTCGGCGATGATGATTCCGCGCTGGGCGGCGATGTCGCGGCCGCGGGTATAGATCAAACGGCTCAGCCGCTCGAGCTCGTAGGCGATGTGCGGGCCGACCATCGTCGACATCCGCGCCATCGTAATGTTCTGATCGTGGCCCGTCTCGGCTTTCGTCGCGGGGCTGAACAGCGGCGGATCGAACCGCTCGCTCTCGCGCAGGCCGGGCGGCAGCGACTCCCCGGCAAGCGTCGTCGTAGCGCTGTATTCCTTCCACGCCGATCCGGACAGATATCCTCGGACGACGCATTCGACGGGAAAAACCTTGGTGCGCCGGCAGAGCATCGCCCGCCCGGCGAGCGCCGAGCGGTGATCGCCAAGCGACGGCACGGCGTCGACGATCTCGTCGACCTCCGCCGACAGCATATGATGCCGCACGCCGTCGGCAAGCTGGCGGAGCCACCAGGCCGTGACTTGGGTGAGCACGGCGCCCTTGTGCGGGATCGGTTCGCGCATCACGACGTCGAAGGCGCTCACGCGATCGGTCGCGACGAGCAGCAAGCGGTCGTCGTCGACGATATAGACCTCGCGCACCTTGCCGCGGCGCAGGTGCTCGAGCGGAAGGGGCGCGAGCTCGGCGATCGTCATACACGAACCTCCTCGCGGGCATCGATGCCCGGGGTGGCCGACGGGTGCGCTGCCTCGCCGGCGAGCAGCGGCGCCACGACCTGATCGAGAAATTCGTCCACCTGTTCGGGAGCGCGGCCGACGAATCGACTCGGCTCCAACGCATCGGCGAGCTCGGCGAGGGGAACACCGAACGCCGGGTCGTCGGCCAATCGGTCGAGCAAGTCGTTGCGTTCGGCGCCGTCCTTGAGCGCCCGCGCGGCTTCGATCGCATGCTGGCGAATGCGTTCGTGTGCCGCCTGGCGATCGCCGCCGGCGCGCACGGCCCGCACGATGAGCTCCTCGGTGGCCATGAAGGGCAGCTCGTCCGCCAAGCGCCGGCGAATGCGCGCCGGGTGTACCTCGAGGCCGCTCACCACATTTTCCATCAGGACGAGGATCGCATCGACGGCGAGAAAGCTTTCTGGAATGACGAGCCGGCGGTTGGCGCTGTCGTCGAGTGTGCGCTCGAAGAATTGAACTCCGTGCGTCAGATTCGCGTTCGGCTCCAGCATGATCACGAAGCGGCCGAGCGACGCGATGCGCTCGCAGCGCATGGGATTGCGTTTGTACGCCATCGCCGACGATCCGATCTGCTCGCGCTCGAACGGCTCCTCGATCTCGCCCTGCGATTGGAGCATCCGCAGATCACCGCTGAACTTCATTGCCGATGACGCGACCCCGGCAACGGCGGCGAGCACCTGCGCGTCGAGCTTGCGCGTGTACGTCTGGCCCGACACGGGAATCGATGCCGCGAAGCCCATCTTCGCGGTGACGCGCGTGTCGAGGGCGGCGACTTTGCCGTGATCGCCGCCGAAGATCTCGAGGAAGCTGGCTTGGGTGCCCGTCGTACCCTTGACGCCCCGAAAGGGCAGGGTCGCGATTCGATGGTCGAGCTCCGCGACGTCGAGCACGAGATCCTGCATCCACAGCGTCGCGCGCTTGCCGACGGTCGTCGGCTGCGCGGGCTGCAGATGCGTCGAGCCCAGCGTCGGC
>DATNAT010000319.1:0-6915 GCA_035572355.1 Gemmatimonadaceae bacterium | reverse complement strand
GGGACGGGACGTCTCACGGTGACGGGCCAGCTCGGCGACGTGATGCGCGAATCGGTCGACGCGGCGTATTCCTACGTGCGCTCGCGCGGCAATCAGCTCGACATCGACGACAGCGTCTTCCGCGAGAACGATCTGCACATTCACCTGCCGGCCGGCGCGATCCCCAAGGACGGGCCGAGCGCGGGCATCACGCTCACGCTGGCGATCGCCAGCGTGTTGAGCGGCCGTCCGGTGCGGCGCGACTTGGCGATGACGGGCGAAGTGACGCTGCGGGGCAAGGTGTTGGAGATCGGCGGCGTGAAGGAAAAGGTCCTCGCCGCGTATCGCTCAGGGCTCCGCGAGATCATCATGCCCAAGTCGAACGAGAAAGATCTGCGCGAGGTGCCGGAGGACGTGAAGAAGAAGATGGCCTTCACCTTCGTCGACCGAATGGACGAGGTGTTGCACCACGCGCTGTTGCCCTCGGTGAGCAGCGAGCTGGCGGACCAGCTGCAGACGGACAGCGTGGCAGCTTTACCGTCGGTGGCGACCGACCGGGCGGCGGAGACGGTGGCGTAGCTATTGGCGGGTTCGCCGGGCGGCCGCTCGCGGGTAACAACCGACGCGCGTTGATCCGGTTCTTTGATCACAGTACTATTATGGTCGGCTTCCTCTCAAGACGACCCTCGAACGTCTATGCCTCGCCGGATTGCCACGTTACTCTTCGCGTCCGCGGTCGCCAGTTGTGGCGGAGGCAGCGACTCCACGCAACCGCCTCCCGCGCCGGTCCGTGGCCTTCGCGTGTTGATCGGCGGACAGACCGACACGACGTTTGCGATTCTCGCGCCGGGCCTTCGCGTCGAAGTGCACGATTCGAGCGGAGCCCTCGCGCCGACTGGTACACCGGTCAGCATCGCGGCCGTGGGTGATGTACAACCGAAACCAGTGCAGGTCGCGACCGATGGCTCGACCGACTTCCGCGATTCAGCGGTCGTCGATTGCGACGCCGCTGGATTGGCCACCGTGACCCTCCGACTCGGCACCGCGGCGGAAACTGCACGGGTCGTGGTTGCGGTTCCCTCGCTCCGCCTGCTCGACACCCTCACCTATGCCATCCTTCCAGGCCAGCGCGCCCTGGCGCGCATACTGCCGGGCGACACGAGCATCGTAGTCGGCAAGTCCGCTCAGCTGCGCGTCGCCGTGACCGACGTCTGGGGCAATGTTCGCAACGAGCCGTTGGCACCATGGGCGTTCGTGTCCGTCGATTCGTTGGTTGCGACGACACCGGATGGAGTCATCACCGGACGCACGGTCGGCACCTCGTCTGTCGCGATCAAGGGACCGAACCCCCTCCTCGCTGATCCAGGAGCCATCGTCCTCGTCGTGCCCTCGGCGCGCATCGTGGTCGAGGAGGGATCCCCTCTCGGACTTTGGCTAGCCGACGCCGACGGCACGCACAGGCGGCTTCTCGCGCGCGTGAGCGGCGTCTTCGATTCGCTCTTTCTTGGCACTCGTCCGCAGTGGATGCCAGATCACGGATCGATCGTGTACGCGAACACGGAGCACGGGCACAAGGTCCTCGACGTCGTCGATACGAACGGGGTCGTGCGACCATTTTTCGCGCAGCCGCCGCCGAACATCACTGATGCCGCCCAACCGTCGGTGAGCGCCGACGGAGAATGGTTGTACTTCGAGGCAATCGACTCTCGCTGCTCGACGACCTTCTACTGTCTCTACCGTGCGAAAATAGACGGCACGGCGCCCGAACTGCTCGGCACGCCTGCTGCGGCCGGCACGTCGCTTCATCCGTCGCCGTCGCCCGACGGTTCACGGGTGGCGATTGCAACCGGCTATCTCGGCACGGGCGGAATCCACGTGTTCGACCTTGCGACTCGTTCGCTCTCGACGCGGAGTGAATCGGGCTTCTCGCCCGCCTGGTCGCCCGACGGATCCGTCATCGCGTACGTGGCCGACCATGGGGGATCAATGCCTGGCGCGATTGTGCGTCCCGACGGCACTGGCCAGACAGATCTTACACACGTGATATCGACGTTCAACTTCCTCGAATGGTCGCACGACGGACAATATCTCGTCGGCATCTTCAATAGCACGCCGACCCTGTATTCCCCAACCGGCAAATTCGTCATCGACCTGGAGCAGTTTCCGCCGTTCAACACGGTCGAATTCGCGTTTCCCTAGGCAGCTGGCCCGAACGGCGCCGCCGCGCCCCGTGGTTTCCGGGTGGTCCTCATCGCCACAACATCGACAACAGATAGATCGCCGTCCCCGCCAGTCCGCCGACGATCGTGCCGTTGATGCGGATGAATTGCAGGTCGCGCCCGATCGCCAGCTCGACGCGCCGCGATGTGAGCTCGGGATCCCAGGCGGCCACGGTCGACGCGATGAGGTCGGCGACCTCGTCCTGATACCGCGCGACGAGAAAGACCGCGACGTCGACGACGAACGCGTCCATCTTCGCCATGAGCTGCGGGTCATCCAGCGCCTTCCGGCCGAAGCCGGTGAGCGCGTGCTCGATCGCCCCGGGTGCTTTGGACTCCGGATTCGCCGCGTAACGCGCCAGCGCCTCCTTGGCATCTTGCCAGAGCGACGCCGAGAAGCGGCGCGCTGCGTCGTTGTCGAGGAAGTCTTCTTTCCACGCGTCGACCTTGGCCGCGAACTCGGGCGACGTGTTGAGCTGGTCGATGAACCGATGGAGCGCCTCGTCGAACCGCAGCCGCAGGGGATGCTCCGGCTCGGCGTTGAGCTCGCCCAGTAGCCGCTGAATCGCGCCGAGCACGCGCTTGAAGATCTTGTCGTCGACCGCCGAAGGAATCCACCACGGTGTCTCCTGCTCGATGCGCTCGCGAATCACCTCGGCGTTGTCGTTCACGGTGCGCGATGCGAGGCGAATCACCTCGTCGAGCACTTCCTGATGGCGGTCGTCTTCCGTCATCATCGCGAGCATACGGCCGAGCAGCGGCGCCAGGCGCAACGCGCGCACGCGGCCGGCGAGTCCACGGTCGATCGCCGCCTGAACGTCCTCGTCGTCGAGCATCACGGCGGCCGAGCTCATCGCCGATGCGGCGTTGCGCGAGATCATGCGCGCGTTCTCGGGATCGGCGAGCCATTCGGCGAGCCGGCGGCCCACTTCCATCGTGCGCAGGCGGTGCTCGATCACCTCGCGCGTGAGAAAATTCCGCTGCACGAATGCACCGAGCGTGCGGCCGACGCGATCTTTCCGCGCCGGTACGATCGCCGTGTGGGGAATGGGAATGCCGAGGGGGTGGCGGAAGAGCGCGGTGACGGCGAACCAGTCGGCGAGTCCGCCGACCATCGCCGCTTCCATCGTCGCGCGGATGACGCCGACCCACGGGTAGTGCGACTCGAAGGTGCGCGCGACGACAAAGAGCACGCTGGCGGCGACGAGGAGCAACGTCGCACGGCGCTTCATCGCCTTGAGCTGCGCCTCGCGCGTCGCTTCGTCGTGCAGGATCTGCATCGCGCGCGGTCCGGCGCCCTGCGGCGCCGACGCCGGCGCCGGTCCCGGTGCGGGCGAGGAGGAAGGCGCGAGCGGGGCGGGCTGGCGCGCCGGGAGCGTCACCGCGGCGTCACCTTGACCTTCGCGAAGTCGACGAGTCCCGTGCTCTCGCCGGCCGGCACGTCGACGTAGAGCACCACGGAACGGCCGGCGATCTCGCGCTCGGTCACGTCGATTGTGCGCTTGTCGGACGCAAAATGCCGGCGACTGCCGGTGACTGTCGGCCTGATGTTGAAGCGCATCTTCATCGCGGCGTCGAGTGCGGTGACGAACTCCGCGGCGTCGACCGGCGTGTCCCACACGGTGACCCAAACGAGCGCGTGTCCGCCGGCGGTCTTGACGAGGGCGTAGCGATCGCCGTCCCAACCGTTCGAGGCGCGAATCGACTGCTCGCGGTCTTTCGTGTGCTGAAAGAGATAGAGCCGCGTGCCGAACTCGCCGAAATCGTTCGTATCGACGGTGCCGGCGATCGGCGGCAGCACGATCTCGCTCGGCAGATCGCGGTGCGTGGTGAAGTAGGCCGAATCGTGCATGACCTGCTCGGTCGTAGTCGGCAGGCTGTCGAGCGGCAGACGATTCTTGACGTGCTCCTTGAACCGGCGCACGAAGTCGGCGCCATTGATGTAGGGAAAGAGGAGCGTCTCCTGGATCACCATCGGCGCCGACGCGAAGATCGGCTGCGACGCCTGGGCGTCGCGGATCGTCTGGCGCATCGACTCCCAACCGCCGGGCAGCTGCGCGGCGATGTTCCCCGCTCCGCCGGCCATGATGTAAACCTGCTCGTAGGTCGCCTCGCCCTCGACGACCGCCTGCGCGGCGGCGGCGCGGTCGTCGTCGCCGGTGATGTGCTCGAGCGAATCGAGGTTGATGTACTGGTCCTGAAGGGCGTGCACGAGCTCGTGCATGATCGTGATGCCGGCGTAGGTCTCGTCGGCGCCGTTGACCACGTACAAAATCTTGGTTTTGGGATCGTAGTAGCCGATGATCTGCTCGGTGAGCACACGGACATAGAAGTCCGCGAGATGCATCGTGTCGGGCAGCATGCCGAGGAGCTTGAACAGCGTCTCCTCGTTGGCGATCTGCTTCTGCGCGTCCGGAGTCTTGAGCGTGGCAAGCAGAAACTCGCGCACCTGCTCGCGCGATCGAATCGCGAGCTTGGGCGGCCGTTTGAACTTGACGCCGAGCGCATGCTCGATGAGCGGCACGTCGTCGGCGACTTTGTCGGCGTAGGGGCCGTCGTCGGTGGCCGCGCGCGTGCCGCAGGCGGCGAACCCGGCGGCGAGGACGCACAACGTGAGGAAGCGGGATGCGCGGCGACTCATGCGGCGTCTTCGCGCCACTCGACGTCGGTGCCGGCCATGAGACCGACGACGCGCGCGATATCGTGACCGCGGACGACGATGCCGGCCTCCATGAGCTCGCGCCCGAGCTCAGCCTCGACCGGCGCGAGCGCCGGCTTGGACGGTGCGGGCGACGCCTGCGGCTCGGCACGCGGACCGGCCGGACCGGTGCCCGCCGCCGCCGGGGCGCCGACGAACAGCGCCTCGATCTCGGCGCCGAACCGTTCGAGCGCGCCGAAGGGCTCGCGCTGCTTCTGCTGCTCCTCGGCCTCTTTGCGCGGGCGCTCGGCCTCGGCGCGCGCGAGGTCCTTGATCAGCGCGACGCGCTGCCGAATCAACTCCTCGAGGCGCGGCGGATAGGCGGTGACGGCCTGCATGTGCGCGCAGGCCTCGTCGATGGCGTCGATCGCCTTGTCGGGACGCATGCGGTCGGTGACGTAGGCGTCGGTGAGACGCACGGCCGCGCGCAGCGCTTCATCAGAGATGAGCACGTTGTGATGGCGCTCGAGGCGCTCTTTGCGGACGGTGAGGATCTCCATCGTCTCGAGCTCGCCGAGCTCGCGGACGACGACCTTCTGGAAGCGCCGCTCGAGGGCCGGATCACCCTCGACCCATTTCTCGTATTCGTCGCTCGTCGTCGCGCCGATGACGCGGAAGTCGCCGCGCACCAGCGCTGGCTTGAGCATGTTCGCGGCATCCATCGCCGTGCCGATCGCCGTCCCCTGCCCGATCAGATTGTGCAGCTCGTCGATGAAGAGAATGACGTCCGACGCCGCCGTCGTCTCGGCGACGATGAGGCGCACGCGTTCCTCGTACTGCCCGCGATAGGTCGTGCCGGCGAGCAACCCGACGTGGTCGAGCGACAGGATACGCACGTCGCGCAGGACGAGCGGCACTGCACCCGATGCCACGCGCTGCGCGAGCCCCTCGGCGATCGCCGTCTTGCCCACGCCGGCCGGCCCGACGAGGGTCGGATTGTTCTTGCCCTGCCGGAGCAGGATGTCGACGACGCGCGACACCTCCGCCTCGCGGCACCGCACCGGCTCGAGCCGGTTGGCACGCGCGTCGGCGGTGAGATCGCGCGTAAATCGCGCGAGCGCGCCGCCGGCGGATTGGTTGTTCAAATACTCGCCGATCATTCGTTAAGCGTGGGACGTGGGACATGGGACGAACTGCGACAGAAAGGTATCGCCGGGAACGGAGTGATTGCGATGCCAGGATGAAAAGGCGTTACAAACGGGGCATGCCTCGTTCCCAGCCGGGTGGCTACACCGTGCGCGATCTGATCGCGTGGCAAAAGGCGATGAAGGTCGCCGAGACGGTTTATCGCGTCACGCGAGCATTTCCGTCCGACGAGCGGTTCGGCCTGATCGCGCAGTGTCGGCGGGCGTCCGTTTCGATAGCAGCCAACATCGCGGAAGGACACGGTCGACATGGCGGTGCATCCTTCGTGCAGTTTCTGCGAATCGCCCAAGGGTCCGCCTTGGAACTAGAGACGGAGCTGGAGCTGGCAAGTCGCCTAGGATACGTCGACGCCGGACACGTGGGCGGAGGTTCGCGCTGAATTGGATCACACGAGCCGGTTGCTCATGAACTTGACTCGTGCCGTCGCTCGCCGGCTACCGCACCAAGACCGCGTCCAACGTCCCACGTCCAACGTCCTCCTACGCGCGCGTAATCCACCCCAACAAGGCATCCCCCCAGAACAACGTCAGCAGCGCCGCCGGCGCCAGGAACACGCCGAACGGCACGAGCGGCGTCTCGAACGGCGGCGAGCCGAGCGCGAGCTCGGTCTGTTCGCGCGCGTGGCCCCGGCGCAGCAGCGCGACCGGAATCACGACGCCCGCGAACGTCACCGCGCCCAGGGTCGCGCCGAGGAAGACCGTGATAAGGGCACGCGTCGGTCCGAGCGCGGCGCCGACGAACGCCATCAGCGTCACGTCGCCCAACCCCATCGCTTCGCGTTTCGTCATCACCTCGCCGAGCCAGCCGACGATGGCGATCATCCCCGCGCCGGCGCACGCTCCAACCAACGCGTCGTACGGCGAGGCGAAGACG
>DATNAT010000318.1:0-5735 GCA_035572355.1 Gemmatimonadaceae bacterium | reverse complement strand
GGCGCAGAAGATGGAAGCAGTCGGCCAGCTCGCCGGTGGCGTCGCGCACGACTTCAACAATCTGCTCACCGTGATCGGCGGGCATGTGTTCATGCTCGAAGTGAACACCGACCGCCATCCGATCGTCGACAAGCATCTCGCTGGCATCACCACCGCCGCCGATCGCGCCGCCGCCCTCACCAAACAGCTGCTCGCCTTCAGCCGCCGCCAGCTTCTCACGCCCTCGGTGCTGAACGTCAATGCCGTGGTCGACGACGTGCTGCAGATGATGCGTCCAGTCCTCGGCGAACAGATCCAGATCGTCGCGCGGCCGGCGCCGTCGCTGTCGCCGGTGTTCGCCGACGCGGGCCAGCTGACTCAGGTCCTCGTCAACCTCGCGCTCAATGCGCGCGACGCCATGCCCACCGGCGGAACGCTCACCATCGCGACCGAAAACACGACGATCGAACCCCGCTCCGACGACGCGCCCGCGACGCTCGCGCCGGGCAACTACATCAAGCTCACGATCCGCGACACCGGCTCGGGCATGGACGCCGAAACGCTGGCCCGCGCCTTCGAGCCGTTCTTCACGACCAAGCCGCACGGCCAGGGTTCGGGACTCGGTCTGGCCACGGCGTACGGCATCGTCAAACAGTCGTTCGGCGACATCGAGGCGGAAAGCGCGCCCGGACTGGGCTCGACGTTCACGATCCACCTGCCGGTCGCGCCGGCGGCGCAGCTGCCCGCGCCCGCCGACACCCGCGCCACGACCTCGTTGGCGATCGAGGCACCGGGCTCGAACGATCGCGCCGTGCTCCTCGTCGAAGATGACGACGGCGTCCGCGACTTCGCGCGCGAGGTGCTCGTCCGCGCGGGGTATCATGTGCGGCTGGCGCGCAATGGCGTCGACGGCCTGGAGCAGATGCGAATTCACGAAGACTCGGTCGACGTGGTCGTGACCGACATCGTGATGCCGGAGATGGGCGGCCGCGAGATGGTCGAACAGCTCCGTCGCCAGCGTCCGAAGCTGCCGGTTCTCTACATCACCGGCTACAACGATGACGCGCGGATGCTCGAAGAGCTGTCCACCACAGACGCCCGGCTGCTCGAGAAGCCGTTCACGGCCGTCGCGCTCGCCGAAGCGGTGGCCGACGTGTCCGAGCTTCGCGCCCGGCCGATCGCGCGGGCGAGCTGACGTCCGGCGGGGGAGAAACCCTGGGCGAACCCGGCTGAACAACTCGCGCTTGCCGGATTGCCCGACTGTACACAAATTGCGTGGGAGAAAGAGTTCGTCGCCCCGGACACTGTCGCCGGTGAGGTCGCCATGCGCACAGGAATCGTCGTCGCCACGCTGCTCACGTCGCTCACGCTTCCCGCGGTGCCGTCTGCGCTGACCGCGCAACGCATCCGTCTTCCGCGCATCGGCCGCCGCACAGAACCGCCGGCCGCGCCCCTCCCCAAGGAAATGCCCGAGGTCTCACGCTCGCTCGCCTACAGGCGGCTGCGGTGGAGCGCGGACGGCTATTCGCTCCTCAGCTCCGTGCGCATTCCGCTGGCCGGCGTCGGCATCACCAGCTACAACACCCTCGGCACCGGCACGCACGCCGCGTACGCCCTCACCGACCACTTCACGGCCACGGTCGACGCGAGCGCGTCGTTTCTCGGAAGCCCGCTCGAGATGGAAACCATCGAGGTCGGCTCGCGGTATTCGCCGATGACCTGGGAGCACTCGGTGCGTCCGTTCTTCGATCTGCGAGGCGGCTTCATGCGCCTGACGGACAATTACGCGGCGCCGCCGGGAACGCTGGTCGGAGGCGGCGGCCTCACGACCGACCCGCAGCTCGAATATTTCTACGGTCGTGGATTCGGCGGCGTCATGGGGGTCGGCACGGAGTTCACGCTCACCCGGTCGTTCGCGCTCTCGACCGAGATCTCGACGATGCGCAACCGGATGACGACCTATCAGCGCGGCACGGGTGGCGGCCTCCCTCGGGCTCAGGGCTTCTGGATGACGAACTACCGCTTCGCGTTTGGCCTGAAGTACAGCCCCGTTCGGGTTCTGCACCTGGCACAGAACCCGCGGCAGTGACCGCGGCGCTCACCGCGGCGCTCACCGTAGCGGCGCGAGCCTGTACCACGACACGACGAACAGCGTAAGCCACACGAAGTCGAGCGATGCCGCCCACGGCACCTGGGCCGACACGCGCCCGGCCGTGAACAGCAGAATCGTGCTCGCCGGGTAGAGCAGCTTCTCGAGAACGATCGCCGGCCAGAGCGGACGATAGCGCACCGGGTCGCCGGCGACGATCAGGAACGCGAACTGCCAGGCGACGACGACGCTGGCGAACCCGTAGAAGAACTCGACGTGCGAGATTGGCGGGGGCTGCATGCGCCCGATCGTCGATTCGGCACAGTAGAGCGGCAGGGTTTCGATCAGTCCAACGATGCCCGCCAGCCGAAAAGACAGGCGCGCGAAGCGCACGCCTGCGTGCGCGGTGACGTTCGTACGGTGCATTTTCGCCTCCCTCATAGAAGCACGCAATCGCTCGGCGAGAAGGGACACGCGGCTTCACACGGCGCATGCGCGTGGTCCACCGCCAGCGAAAGGAAGGGCGATCGCGGGCGCCGCGTGCGCTGCGTCACCACGCCGCTGTGCGCCTCTGCGCTCACGCTCGAAGATCGCTCCATTTCGAGGTCGCGCGCCGTGCCGAATGCAGCCGTCCGAGCGTCTGATTCATAGCCACGCCGGCGCCCGATTGCCGCCTGCCGGCCCCACCCATCGTTCGGCCGTCGTCCTCCGCCTCCGAGAGATCTCATATGCGTCATCCCTCGTTCTCGCTCAGCCTTTGCCTGCTCGCCGGACTCGCCGGGTGCATTGCGACCGGCGATCGCGAGCGCGCCGACAGCGCCCAGGTGCTCGTCGTCCGCCAGGTGCAGCTCATGCACCAACTGTCGTCGCAGCGCGATTCGGTGTCGCGCGTCCTCGGCGAAGCCGACGTCTTCATCGGCCAGATCGACAGCTCGATCTCGCGCGTCAAGGGGCTGCCCGGCGCGTCGCGCGCCGCCCACAACGACGAAGGTCCGATCGAGGAGCAGGTTCGCCAGCGCAAGGACATGCTGCGCCGCGTCAACGCGCTCGTCGCCCGCGCCCGCGAAACGGCGCGCCAGGTGGCCGAGTTGAAGGACCAGCAGAAGCAGCTGCTCACCGAGAACGGCTCGCTCAAGGACTCGTTGTCGGCCGACGCGATCCGCCTCGCCGCCGACGCGCAAGCGATCGCCGAGCTCCAGGGCAACATCGAGCAGCAGGCGCAGCAGATCACGATGATGCAGGCCCGGCTCGACGACTTCGACAAGCAGCTCGCCGCCGCGAAAGAAGCCGCCAGCCGCGCCTACTACGTGATCGGCACCGAAGACGAGTTGATCAAGAAGGGCGTGATCGTGAAGGAAGGCGGGGCCAACCTGTTGATCAAACGAGTCGGCCGCACCCTCGTCCCGGCGCGCGACCTCGACGCGTCGGCCTTCAAGTCGATCGACACCCGCGAGGTGCACGCGATCGACCTGCCCGATTCGACCAAGCGCTACCAGATCGTCTCGCGCCAGAGCCTCGACGACGTCAAGGTCTCGGAGCGCGACGGCACCTCGTTCCGCGGGCCGTTAGAGATCGCTGATGCCGAGAAGTTCTGGGCGCCCTCGCGCTACCTGATCATCGTTCAGCGGTAGCCGGCGCGGGCGACACCGGCCGCCCAACCGTCAGCACGGCGCGCAGCGTCGGATCGAGCTCGTTGAAGCTCGAGTCGGCCTGCGCGCCGAGCGCGTCGAGGAGCTTGCTGAAGAAACAGCGCGCCGCCGCCGTCGCCGCGACATCGAAGATCTCTTCGTCGCTCAAGCCGTGCCCTCGCAGCTCGTCGACGTCGCGCTGGGTGATCTGATCGGCCCGCGCGACGAGCTTTTCGGCGAAGGCCATCATCGCCACTTCCCCCGGCTCGAGCAGCGCGTCGCCGTCGCGGCGCATGATCCGCTCGACCGCCCCCGGCTCGAGCACCTTCGTCGCCAGGATTCTGCCGTGGGCGAGCGAGCAGTACGAGCTGTGGAGCGCCCTCGCCGCCGCCAGGGTGACGAGCTCGTACCGGCGCAGCGTCATGTTCTGGCGAATCGAGGCGAGCAACCCGGCCCACGCGCCGCGCACCGCGGGGCGCAGGCTGAACAGGTGCGCCCAGTTCGGGACGGTTCCCTGCTCCGTCGACACCTGATCGTACATCTCGCGCACCGAGCCTTGGGCGGCCGTGGGCGCGATGGTCGCCACGAATGGCATCGCTCAATTCCTCCAATTCATATGTGGGTGCGCCAGCTGGTCCAATTTTCCGCCGATAACATACTCCGAGTCATTCGACTCCGCCCGCGGCCTCGATCAACCGCAGCGCCGGCTCGCTGACGAAGATCGGCTGGTGAAAGCGATGGCCCCACGACAGCGGCGTCACGTCGCGATACTCGTGACGCGTGCGGCTGTCGTCGTGACCGGCGCCCAGCCGCTTCCAGAGCGAGGCGCGAACGTTGGGGTTGGCGCCGCGCTCGAGCAGCAGCGCGGCAAACGGCGCCGCGAACGGCCCTCGCTTGCCGTAGTTCATCCAGAAGTTGGGTAGGGAGACGACGGCGTTGAACAGCGGCGTGTAGCCTCCGAAGCCGCTCCGACCGACCGCCGCGCGGACGTTCGGGCTCATGCCGCGGTCGAGCAGCCAGCGGCCGATCTCCAGCTCGTCGTACTCGACGCACATGTGCAGCAGCGTCGTGCCGTCGAGCGGAGTTCCAGTTACCGCCTCGATCGGATCTCCGCACCCGAGCTCGGCGGGATAGATCTCGCGGTGTGAGAACGTTCGGGTGAGAAGACTTGGATCGCGGCGCAGATGCTCCTCGAGCAGATCAATGCGGCCGCGATGGAGGGCCATCGCCGGCGTATCGGGCAGCGCGAGCCCGTGCTTCGCGTACAGCTCGAGAATCGCGTGCTTCGCCGCCGGATTCCGCCCGTCGGTCTGCAGCACGGTCTCGGCTGGGCAGCCTGTGCCGGCATGCAGTGGCGCGCCGAGGGTGAGGAGAAGCGCCGAGCCGTCGAGGTTCAACGTGTACGCGGGGCCGCTGAGCGCGCCGTCGTACAGCGGCGGACGGCCCGCCAGATCATAGATCATCTTCGCCGTCTCGACCTGCCCCTGAAGTGCCGCGCGCGCACCGGCCGACTCGAGATCCGTCGCGCCGCGGTCGCGCAACACCCGGATGATCGCATCGCGTCCGAGGTTCGCCGCATAGGTCATCGGCGGTCCCCAGTGGCTGTCGGTCCGAATGAGCACATGCTCATGGATGAGACTGGGATTGCTCGCGACGAGGCCGCGGACCGCGTCGACGTCGTCGCGCCAGATCGCGTCGGCCAGCTCTACGGATTGGACGAGCCGCGGCCAGCTCGACGCTTGATAGCTGCGCGCGAGCACGAGCTGTGCGTCAGACAGCTTGGCGAGCGCCGGATCGACGGGATCGGGATGCCACTCGCGCAGCTCGGCGACGGCGCTCGCGTCGCCCGAGTGCAGGCCGCGGAGCAGCTCTTTCGCCTGGCGCTTGAGCTGATCCAGGTCGGGCCTGACGGGCAGGCGGCGGACGGGCATGAGGAGCCTCCTTGTATTGCCCGGGGTCCGCTGGCGTCGGGCGAAGGAGGTTCGGCATTCGCGTCCGAACGTCGGTGCAGCTCAGGTGGACTCGGTCCTTCCCGCGGA
>DATNAT010000317.1:0-7066 GCA_035572355.1 Gemmatimonadaceae bacterium | reverse complement strand
CTCGAGCCGCCACCAGTCCTCCCCCGAGGATCTGCAATTCGTGGCGCGAACGTGGGTCGTCTCCTGGCTCCGGGCCGCGTCGCTCGCCTTCCCGACCGATCGGTTGGTCAGTGGCTCGTTCGAGCGCGCGTCATTGCCCGTTACAGTGGCGGGGCCGCACCGGCATCACACCGGTTTCCGTGTCCCGCGTTCGCAGTCAATGCATCAATTGTGTTCGCGAATCTACGCCGGTTGCCGGTCGGCGGCAAGCGCGTCGGCCAACTGTCGCTTGAGATCGGCGCGCCGCGCTTCGTACGCCGCGCGCGCCGCGTCATCATTCGGTGACACGCGCTCGAATGCGGCATCGAGGTCGGCGATCGCGCGAACGAGCTGTTGCGACGGCGACTCCGCCACGACGACCGGCGTCGCAGCCGGCGCCGATCGGCGGAATGCCGCCACACCGGCCACGGCCCAGCGCGGGCGGGCGCGGCGCGCCGCGAATAACAACGCGACGAGCATCGTCGCGACCACCGCCGCGCCGACGCCGAGGTACACGCGTTGGCGCTCCGGCCCGATCATGCGCGGAACGTCGACGCGCAGCACCGCGTTGGCGGCGATGTTCTGTCCGAGAAAGCGCCGGAACGTTCGGCCTTCCATGCTCACCGGCGGCACCTCGCGCAACGCGACGCCGCGCGCCTGCGCCGTCGGCTCCTCGAGCAACACTTCGACCACGTCGCTCGCCCGCTCGAACGGAACGGAGAGCGGGAACGCCGACTGCGGCAGATCGTACATGAATGCGAACTGCCTGATGCCCGGACTGATCGGCACGTACAGCCCGACGCTCGTCCCCTGTCGCTCAATGGCGCCGCTCGCCACGCTGCCGCTGGGGTTGACCTGAAAGTTCTGCGCCGCGTCCGGGATGTGCGTCGACCAGACGGGGCTCGCGCTGTCGGCGGCGATCTTCGTTATCGTACTATCATTCTGAAGATCGAATACCTCGGCGATCGGTCTGAGGCCGGACGGCAGCGGGGCGCCGACGATGAGGTGCCGGCCGCCGACCTTGATCGGCACCGGGCCGGAGCTGGTATCGAACACGGTCAGCGACGCGTCGTCCCCGGTCACGACCGGCGCGCGGAGCGGCGCCGTGAAGTAGGCCACGCCGCCGTACGACGTCGACACGAAGTAGATCGCCGTCGTGTCGCCGCTCGGCCGGTAGCTGAGCGCGAATCGGCCGTCGGATCCGGTTCGCGTCGAGTCGAGCGGGCCGGCGTGATCCGGGCCGACGCGATGGAGCACCACCCACTGCTTGGCAACGGGCACCTCACGCTGCCGAGTGCCGCGCACGACGCGGCCGGCGACGCGCCGTGCGGCGTGCGTCGTATCGGCCGGCAAGGAGAGCACGATCACAGGTTGAACTTGCCGAAGTCTTCGGGCCGCAGATGCTCGAGATATTCCTTCAACTGCTCGGCGCTCAGCTCGGACGCGTCGCGCGCGATCCCGGGCAGATTCAGCGGGTCAGCGTCCTCGCTGTCGTCGTCCTCCTCGACGAGCATGAGCAGCGATTCGCTGGCAAAGATCGGCGCGTCGGTTCGAAGCGCGATCGCGATCGCGTCGGACGGCCGCGAATCGACCCGGATGATTCGCCCGTCGCGCTCGAGGTGCAACTCACCGAAATAGGTGTTGCTCTCTACTCGCGTGATCTGCACCCGGCGCACCGAGGCGCCGAGCGCGAGAATGACCGACTTGCAGAGATCGTGGGTGAGCGGCCGAAGCTGCTTGATGTTGTGCATCTGCATCACGATCGACTCGGCCTCCGGCTTCCCGATCCAGATCGGCAGCAGCCGCTCGCCTCCTTTTTCCTGCAACACCACCACGTACGACTGCGACCCCGGATCGATGCCGAGACGCGATACCACGACTTCAATCATCGAATCACCCGCCTTTACCCTTGCCGCACGGCGCGCCGCAACGCGGCCGCCCGATCGGTTCGCTCCCATGTGAACGATGTCGCCGACGCCTTGCCCTTCCCCGTCTTTTTCGGCGTGCGGCCGAAATGTCCGTACGCCGACGTTGCGCTGTAGATCGGTTTGCGCAGATCGAGCGCCGCGATGATCCCGCGCGGTGTGAGCTCGAACGTCTCCCGAACGGCCCGCATGATCTCCGCCTCGGGCACCGTCGACGTACCGAAGGTATCGACCATCACCGACACCGGTTCCGCAACGCCGATCGCATACGCCAGCTGCACCTCGCACCGCCGAGCCAACCCGGCGGCGACGATGTTCTTGGCGACCCAACGCGCCGCGTAGCAGGCCGAGCGATCGACTTTGGACGGATCCTTGCCGCTGAACGCGCCGCCACCGTGCCGCCCCATGCCGCCGTACGTGTCGACGATGATCTTGCGTCCCGTGAGACCCGCGTCGCCCTGCGGTCCGCCGATGACGAACCGTCCGGTTGGATTGATGTGATACTTCATCTTCTTGTGCCGCAGCGCTTCGGGAATCGACGGCTCGATCACCTGCTCGATGATCGTTTCGCGAATCGTGCGCGACGACACATCCTCCGAATGCTGCGTCGCCACGACGACCGTGTCGACTGCGACCGGCCGCTTGTCTTCGTACACCACAGTCACCTGGGCTTTCCCATCCGGCCTGAGCCACGGCACGTCGCCGCTCTTTCGGCGGTCGGCGAGGGCATGCGTCAAGCGATGCGCGAGCAGAATCGGCATCGGCATCAGCTCGTCCGTCTCGTCGCTCGCGTAGCCGAACATCATGCCCTGATCACCGGCGCCTCCGGTGTCGACGCCCATCGCGATGTCCGGCGACTGCCGGTCGATCGTGCTGATCACGGCGCAGGTCTTCGAGTCGAAGCCGAACGCCGGATCGGTGTAGCCGATGCGCTCGATCGTGGCGCGCACGATGTCGGGCACCGGCACGTACGTCTTCGTCGTGATCTCTCCAGCGACGCAGGCGAGCCCGGTCGTGACGAGCGTTTCGCAGGCAACGCGCGCCGCCGGATCGTCGGTCAAGATCGCGTCGAGAATGGCGTCGGAGATCGCGTCAGCGACCTTGTCGGGATGCCCTTCGGTCACCGACTCCGACGTGAACAGGTGTCGATCGTACAAGCGATCCCCAGGGTGAGCGTGATGTGATGTGATCGGTGCGGCGCGAGACGCTCGAGTCCTACGCGTGCACGCTAGGTGTCGGCGCCTACCCGGGCAACCCGTCGCCGAAGAAACCGTCGCCCCCGAGGGCACCGGCGAGGTGCTGCCGCAGGGTCGCCTCTGATTCAGCCGCCGTTCCGACTGCCACCGCCGCTTTGGCCGCCGCCTCCGCCACCTCGACCGAGATGCTTCGCACGATGCGCTTGACGAGCGGCACCGACCGCGGTGCGACGCTGAGCTGCCGCACGCCGAGTCCAATCAGCGCAAACGCCATCAACGGCTGCGACGCCATCTCACCACAGACCGCCACCTCGAGCGAGTGTTGATGCGCCGTGAAGATCGTTCGGCGGATGAGCTTGAGCACCGCGGGATGCAGCGGCGTGAAGCGCGTGGCGAGGTTCGCGTTCCCGCGATCCACGGCGAGCGTGTACTGCACGAGGTCGTTCGTGCCGATGCTGAAGAACGCCACGTCGTTGACGAAGGTGTCGCACGCCACGGCCGCCGCCGGCGTCTCGATCATCACGCCGAGTGGAACGTCGTGGCGGAACGCGGCGCCGCGCGCGGCCAGATCGCGCGCCGCCTGATCGAGCAGTGCGCGCGCCGCCCGCACCTCGTCGACGGTGACGACGAGGGGCAACATGATCCGCACGTCGCCGTGCACCGCGGCCCGCAGCAGCGCGCGCAGCTGAACGCCGAACATCTCGGGCTGGTCGAGACACATCCGGATCGCCCGCCAGCCGAGGAACGGGTTCGGCTCGGTCGGGTAGCCGCCCACCGGCAGCTTGTCGCCGCCCACGTCGAACGTTCGAATCACGACGGGGTGGGCGCCGAACGACTGCACGACGCGCCGATACGAGCGGTACTGCTCCTCCTCGTCGGGCATCGTGGCGCGGCCGACGACGAGGAACTCCGTGCGCATCAGCCCGACGCCCTCCGCGCCGCTCGTCGCCCCCAACTCCGCTTCCTCTGGCAGGTCGACGTTGGCGCGCAGCGTGATGCGCACGCCGTCGGTCGTCACCGATTCGAGCGCCGAGAGGCGCCGCAGCTCCGCGTCGGCAACCATCTCTTGACGCGCGCGCTCGCGGTACGACTCGATGTCCTTGTGCGTCGGGTTGATCGCCAGCAGGCCCGTCGACCCGTCGAGGATCGCCGTCTCGCGCCCGGTGAGCTGCTGCGTCGCCGTTCTCAGGCCGACGATTGCCGGCAGCCCGAGCGATCGGGCGAGAATGGCGACGTGCGACGTGCGCGTGCCGGCATCGGTCGCGATCCCCGCGATGGCCTGACGGTCGAGCTGCACCGTGAGACTCGGCGTGAGATCGTGCGTGACGAGGATCGCGTTCGCGCCCTTCGGCAGATCGACCGGGTCGTGATCGGGTAGATCGAGCAGCAGCGTCAACACGCGGATCTCGACGTCCTTCAGGTCGCCGACCCGCTCGCGCAGCATCGGATGCGGCGCGCGAGCGAACCGCTGACTCCATTCGAACATCACGATCTCGAACGCCTTTTCAGCGCCGAGATTCTGTCGGATGAGCTCTTCGACGGCGCCAGTGAGCTCGACGTCGTCGAGCATCGAACGCTGGACGTCGAAGATGGCCGCTTCCTGCGCCCCCGCCGTTCGCTCGACGCGATCGCGGACTTGGCTCAATCGCTCTTTCGCCTTCTCGAGCGCGGCGCGGAATCGCTGCAGCTCGCCGCCCACGGCGTCGTCGGGAATGATGCGGTGTCGGACCTCCGGCACCTCCCAACGCAGGAGGTGGACGGGTCCGACCGCGATGCCCGGTGAAGCGGGAACGCCGACGAGCTTCTGATCCACTCAGCTCTCTCCGAACTTGTTGCCGACGAGCGCCGCGAGGGCATCGAGTGCCTGCTCGGCGTCCGGCCCTTCGGCGCGAAAGGTAATGCTCGACCCGTGCTCGGCCGCCAGCATCATCACGCCCATGATGCTCTTGCCATTTACGTCGAGGTCGTCCTTCACCACCGTGATCTCGCTCTCGAACTTGGCCGCGAGCTTGACGATCTCGGCCGCCGGACGGGCATGGAGCCCGTTCCTGTTCACGATCTGGACGGTGCGTTCAGGCATTAGTGAATGACGGAGATGAGGACGAACAGCGCGAGCACGAACAGCGACAGCCTCCAACCCTCGATCCGGCGTTGCAGCCGCACGATGGCGATCGAGCCCAACGTGACCGCGACGAGCACGATACCCATCAGGCTTCGCCCTGGCCCGATGACGCGCCCGAGGGCGAGCGGAATCGCGACGCCGGTCGCGACCGCGGCGAGACGGCCGATCTCCTGCGGGCCGCGGCGCAATACCGGATTGCCGAGCGATGCCGCCACACGCAGCCCGTGGCGCCAACCCGTCTCGAGGCCCCAGACGCGGAGGGCGAAATGGCCCGCATTGTAGGCGACGAGAAAGAACGCAACGACGGTCACCGTGCTCGCCCCCAAGCCGAAGATGGCGAGCGATGCCAGCGAGCAGAGCGGCAGCCAGCCCGCCCACACGAGCCGGTCTCCGACGCTGCCCAGCGGGCCACAGAGCGCCGTGCGAAAACGCTCGATCCGCTCCGGGGCTTCGCCATCGAGCTCGGCACGGGCCAATGCTCCGACGGCGATCGCGGCGAGATAGGGATGCGCGTTGAAATAGCGGCTCTCCCGCGCGAGCGCGGACTTGAACGCCGGACCGTGGACGCCGCCCGGCAACAGTCTGAGGGCCGGCTCGATGCAAAAGCCGACGCCGTTGCCGAGCAAACTCTCATAGTTCCACGAGCCCTGGATCGCGAGCAGGCGGAGGAAGATCGCGGCACGCGTCCCGAGCGGCAGGCGCCGCGCGCTGGAACCCGATGGGCCGCTCATTGCGCGAACAGCATGAAGAGTCCGACCGCGAGGCCGCCGAGGAACAGCCAGCGGGCGCCGTTCGTGGAGTGAAACAGCTTCCACGCCGCACCGCCGGCGACGCTCGCCGCGACGCCGACCACCATGCTGCGCGAGAGGCGCGCGTCAATCGACCATCGGCCGATGCAGAAGGCCGCGAGCGGCGCGAGCAGCGCGTACGCAATGGCGGTCAACACGAATCCGCGCGCGAGATCGGCGGTCATGCCGATGAGCTGGAGCGACACGACCGAACCGCGCGCTCCCGCCTCGAGCGCGTCGCGCCGTTTGCCGGCCCACCGCGCGTTGAGCTTTCGCAGCTGCACCATCGTCCACCCGCCGACCCAGGTCGTGGCGAGCGCCGAAAGCACGGCCAGCGTCATTGCGCCGGCGGGATGCGCCGCGTGCGAGCCGAAGATCACGCCGCCGACGACGGCCGCCGAGCCCCACTCGGGATAGCGCGACGCGCCGAAGGGCAGCGTCTCGAGCGCGATGAGCTCGAGAATCGCGCCGACGAGCAGTCCGCTCGACGATTCGCCGATCAACGTGCCGCCAAGGGTCGCCGCGACGACGGGCCGCGAGATCATCGCCTGCGGAAAGCTCACGACGTCCAGGCCGAGCACGGCCCCGAGGATCGCCACGGGCAGCAGCTGAAGCACGGTCACAGCTCCGTCCCTGCCAACAGATCGGCGAGCGGCACCGGACGAGCGCCGGGTACGTCCTGCGCCGTGACCGTCGCGCCGCGCGCTGCCAGGGCACGAAGCGCGCTCTCCTCGTCGGGGGCAAGAAACACGTAGCGCGCTTTCTGCGTCCGGCCCGCGCGCGAGTGAATGCCGCCGATGTTCACCGCGTCGGTCGCGCCGCCTTCGACGAGACGCTGCATCGTCGCGATGTCGCCGGTGAGCAGGATGCCGGCGCGCGCATCGGCGCGGTACTTGGGAAGCGCGGCGAGCGCGTCGGCGGTGGAATGGAAGTAGACCTCCATCTCGGGCGGCACCGCCATGCGATACAGCTCCTGTTCCCAGTCGCTCGCCGCAACGGTGTCGTCGACGAGGACGA
>DATNAT010000316.1:0-7432 GCA_035572355.1 Gemmatimonadaceae bacterium | reverse complement strand
CTGCCGAAGGACTACAAGGCCGGCACGCGCCTGCCCGGGATCATCTGGTTCTACCCGACGGAGTTCACGACCCAGGCGGAGTACGATCAGCGCGTGCGCACCACGAACATCAACGCCTTCCCGAACATCACCGCGCGCGGGCCGGAGATCTGGGTCACGCAGGGCTACGTCGTCATCCAGCCGCAGGACATTCCCATCGTCGGCCCGCAGGGGCGGATGAACGATCACTACGTGGACGAGCTGCGCGAGGATCTCGATCTCACGTTGGAAGCGGTGGAGAACGCCGGATACCTCGACCGCGACCGCGTGGGCCTGTGGGGCCACAGCTACGGCGCGTTCAGCACGGTGAACGCGATGGTCCACACGCCGTACTTCAAGGCCGGCATCGCGGGCGACGGCATGTACAACCGCACGCTCACGCCGAACGGGTTCCAGAACGAGCGGCGCACGCTGTGGGAGGGGCAGGACACCTATCTCGCCATGTCGCCCTTCTTGTATGCTGACCGTCTGAGTGGCGCGCTCTTGATGTACCACTCATTGGAAGACCAGAACAACGGAACGGATCTCACGAGCTCGGTGCGCATGATGCAGGCGCTGCAAGGGCTCGGAAAGACGGCCGCGCTCTACATGTACCCGTACGAGGATCACGGGCCCGCGACGCGCGAATCCGACCTCGATCAGTGGGCGCGATGGATCGCCTGGTTCGACACGTACGTGAAGAATCCGGCGAAGAAGGAGACGGTGGTGCCCTAAGGGCTTGGACGGAAGACCGTCACTCGTAGAGCTTGGGCGGAGTGAGATCGTCGTCGCAGATGGCGGCGATCTCCTCCGCGTCGCGCCACGCCGCGGCCAGGACGGCCAGCTCGCCGTCCATGGCGCGGCGTTCGTTTTCCTCGTGTACTGCCATCTCGAGCGCCAAACGCTCGGTCGTCGACAGGCGCATCGCGCCTAGCTGCCGGTAGTCGTTGAGCAGCGACACGACGCGGCCGCCGCGCCACCGGTTCCGCGTCGACGCTTCGACGAGGTAGCCGCTCGCGTCGCCCGCGCGCTCGATCTGCCGGACCGCGTCTTCGACGCGCGCGCTCCCGGCGCCGAACCGGTTGGCCCCGAGACGATCACGCTCGTTGCGTGGATCGCTTCGGTGCCGGCGAACTGCGCCCACCCTCCATCGTGCGGCACCGCGAGCCGTGCGTCCTCCGTCTGTGAGCCGCGCATCTCGAGCTCGATGTCCTCGAGATGCTTGGCGCGGACGGTGACGGCGCGCCGCCCCTGCGCGAGTCGAGCGACCACGCGGTCGTGCTGGATGTAGTCGCGTGCCGCGAGCGCGCCGATCATCGGAACGACGCCCATCACGGTGGTCAGCCCGGGCACGACGATGATCGACAGCGCGCCGAGCGTCAGCGCCGGCGCAAGCGTAGGACCGATCGCAATCCCGGCGACGGCCGCGGCGGCGATCGTCGCGCCCGCCACCGCGTGCGTGCGGCGGCGGCGGCGGCTGAAGTGTCGCCCGTAGCGCCAGGCAGCGAACTCCGGGCGAAGCGGCGCGCCGATTCGAATCAACTCGAGGCCGTCTCGCAGCCGCGCCAGACCGACGTTGTCGGTCGAGACGCGCACGTACGTGCCGCGGAACAACCGCTCGCACTCCTCGATTGCCTCCCACCGCTCCTCGAGCGGCGAGAGATTCCAGCGCGCGCAGTGCTGACACACCACCCACAGCCGGCCCTTCGCCGCATCGAACGCCAACCGCTTGCCGACGGGAAAATGTTCGACCCGCTGGTTCGCGCCGAGCGCCTCGTTGCAGAACAGGCAGGTCGCGTACATGGCCGAAACATTCATGCAAACCCCGCGCGAGGCCAGTGGGTCGCCGAAACCGACCGAATTACAATTGATTCATGCTCCTCTCCCTTTCGACACTCGGCTTAGCCGCACTGCTATTGCAGGGCGGATTTCAGGGCGCCACCACGCCGCCGTCCGGCGACACGACCGGCTACTGGCAGCAGCGCGTGCACTACCAGATCGTCGCCACGCTCGACGAATCGCAAAGCAAGCTCCGCGCTCAGGGTACGCTCGTCTACACGAACAACTCGCCCGACACGCTCCGCGAGATGTTCGTCCATCAATACTTGAATGCGTTCCGCCCCGCCTCGAAGTGGAGCGCGGTCGACGCGCACGAGCATCGCGACCGATTTCAGAATCTGCGAGAGCCGGACTACGGATACGAGCGATTCACGCAAGCGCCGGTCGTCGACGGCACGCCGGTGATTCTCGACTACCCGGGTTCGCCGGACAGTACGGTCGCGCATTTCAAGCTGCCACGGCCGCTCGCGCCGGGCGATTCGATCCGCGTGCGGTTCGTCTGGGACGCGCGCCCGTCGACGGTGACGCGGCGCCAGGGGCGAAAGGGGCGGACCTGGGACTTCGCGCAGTGGTACCCCAAAGTCGCAGTGTACGACCGTGGCGGTTGGGAACCGAACGCGCTCGTGCCGGCGGGCGAGCTCTACGGCGAATACGGCACGTACGATGTAACGCTCGTCGTGCGCGACGATCAGATCCTCGCAGCGACCGGCGTGCCGGTGAGTGGAGACCCGGGATGGGCGCGCGTGTCGCGCACGGGGCCGCCGCGCCTGGGCGCCGACGCATATCCGCCCGAGCCGGGACCGGAAGTCAATCCGCCGGCCGGCTACCGCGCGGTGCGCTTTCTCGCCCACGACGTGCACCATTTCGCGTGGAGTGCGTCGCCGGACTACATCTACGAGGGCGGCACGTACGTGCGAGACGTTCCAAGCACGCACTTCCCGACCTGGGACACGGTGTCGGTGAACGTGCTGTACAAGCCAGGCGACGATACGACCTGGGCCGGCGGCCGTGCGCTCGAGCGCACGATCTTCGCGCTCAAGTGGCTCGAGTCGATCTGGGGACCGTACGCCTATCCGCAGGTGACGAACGTCCACCGACTCGATCCGGGCGGGACCGAGTTTCCGATGATGGTGATGAACGGCGGCGCGTCGCAGGGGCTCATCCTGCACGAGGTCGGGCACATCTTCACCTACGGCATACTCGGCAACAACGAATGGCGGTCAGGGTGGATGGACGAAGGACTGACGTCGTACCAGACATCGTGGGCGCAGAACCTCACGCCGCAGGAGCAGATCGGGCGCCCGCCGATTCCTCCGCTGCTTCCGACGGGCTATCGCGTCAACGCCGTGACGATTCCGCCGGCGGACAGCGCGAATCTCGTGCAATGGAAGCTCGACCTCGACGGGCGGGCGCAGCCGATCGGGACCAACTCCGCCGACTTTCATGAATTTGGGATCTACAATCAAATGATCTATAGTCGCGCCGAGCTGATGTACGGTCAGCTGCGCGACGCGATGGGCGACAGCGCCTTCCGCGCCTTCTTCCACGACTACTACGACCGCTGGGCGCTCAAGCACGTCGACGAGCGCGCGATGCGCGCATCGGTCGAGCGCGTCGCCGGGAAGGACTACGGCTGGTTCTTCCACGAGTGGATTCATGACACCGGGCTGCTCGACTACGCGGCGGGGCGTGCGCGCGTGACGTCGCTCGCCGGACGGTGGGACACGGCAGTGCCGGTGACGCGCCGTGGAGAGCTCGTGCATCCGATGCCGGTCGGCGTCGAGACCGCGTCGGGCTGGGCGATCGAGCGCGCCGACCCGCTCAAGGATGAGCAGACGGTCCACGTCGTTACCGCCGAACGGCCGATACGCGTGCAGCTCGACCCCTACCACACGACCTGGGACTGGGACCGGCGCGACGACGCGCCGAGCGCGCAGCTGCTCACCATCCCGGATCCGCGCGCCACGTTCAACTGGCCCTGGCTGAACCAGGCCGATCGGTCGCACACGATCGTCGCCTTCTCGCCGGCGGCCTGGTACGACGATCCGCAGGGCACCGTCATCGGTGCGCGTGCCAAGACCAACTATCTGCAGAACGTCGACCTGTTCGACGCGGGCCTCGGCTTCGCCTCGCGGTCGCCGCGCGGGCCGAATGGCGATCGGAGCAGCGTGGCGACCCGCGCGCAGCTCTGGATTCGCGGCTCGAACCTCTACGTGCCGGGCTCGGACCGGCCGCTGATGGGCTATGGCGGCGGATTCAACTATCTGGACGGGCTGGTGAAGCTCGACTTATATAAAAATTGGGATTTGAGTCCGTTCATCTACACCCCCGGGCCGGCGATCTCGGTGCGCGCCTACGCGACGGCGGCGCTGCCGAGCGACTCGTTGACGCTCCCCGAGCAGTGGACGAACGTGAACGTCGCCGAAGTCGGCGGATCCGGCTCCTACCGCACGACCCTCACCGCCGACAGCGAATACGTGATCGCGCGCGCGTCGGCCGGCCTCGGCGTGGCGACGAACACGGTGTCGCCGCCGGGCGAGCCGTCGCGCGGCTATCTACGCGCCGAGGCGTCGGTAGGCGCGGTGCAGTCGCTCGTCGGCACCGCGTCGCAGCTGCGGCTCCGCGTCTATGGCGGCGTCGCGCGCAACGCGCCCGAGCAGCGCGCCATCTTCGCGTCGAGCGCCGATCCGTTCGAGACGTTCACGAACGATCTCTTCCGATCGCGTGGCGCGCTGCTCAAGCAGCCGGGCGTCAACTACCTGCCGCTGGGCGGCGCGGGGATGCGCGGGTTCGCGATCACGACGGCACTCGATCGCGTGGTCGCGTTGAACGGCGAGTGGCTGCAACGTCTGGCGTCGACGCACGGCGAGTGGGGACGCGCGACGGTCTCGTTCAGCGCGTTCGGCGACGTCGCCAGCGCATCGTCGCGCTACGTGGCGCTGTCCAGCTCCTTGCTCGAGGACGCGGGCGCGGGGCTCGTCGTGAAGGGGCGACTGTACGACCGAGAGCTGTCCCTTCGATTCGACGCGCCGCTGTTCGTGAACCACACGTCGCTGGCCGGTTGGCGCGGCCTCGGCGACAACGCCTCGTTCACGCCGCGCTGGGTGTTCACGGTCGGGGATTTGTGGTGAGCGTGGATCGTGGATCGTGGATCGTGGATCGTGGAACGAGCGGCGCGGCGAGGAGCTGTGAGTGGCGAAGCTCGAGCTAGCCCCGCGACCCCAAAGTTCTTGGCTCTGCCCTGAGCGTTGTAGCGCCGGGCCGATTGTCCGTTTGTGTCCGTTTTTGTGCGTTGAATCCGTTTCCCCAGTCGTTACGGCGTCCCGAGCGGCTCTTTTCGCGGTCGAGCGAAGTGGCGGCGGCCGGGCTTGGAACACGATTGAACGCGGATGCCGCGAGCGAGCGCGGATTGGCGCGGTGCGCTGGAGTCGAGGGTGCACGGGGCGGCGTCTCTTGCGAGAACCGGTCCGGCGAGCATGGTGAGCTCAATCCGCCGCGGATGCTTGAAACGACTCGGGTACGGACAAGAAACGGGCACCAACGGGCAACAACGGACGAAACCTTGCTGGCTGCGGGATCGCCGCCAACTCGCCACTCATGGCTCATCACTGGGCCGTTCGATCCACGATCCCCGATCCACGATCACCGCTTTCCCTTGTCCCGATCCGCCCACAGGATGGATAGAACCATCCACAGTCCCAGCGCGCCGCAGAGGACGAAGCCGGCGGTGCCGAGGGAGCGGCGGTAGGGGAGCAGCATCGCGCTCGCCACGATCAAACCCGCGAGCACCAGCCCCGAGAAGACTCGGTTGGCGACTTTCTGCAGCGCCTCCATCATCAGCGTGATCTGCGGGACCTCGACGCGAGTTTCGAAATCGTTGCTCGCCAGGCGCGACGTGATCAGGTCGAGGCGATGCGGCAGCGCCATCACGAGGTCGCTGCTCTCGCTGGCCAGCTGAAAGAGGCGGCGCGGATTGAGCTCGCGCTTGGCACGGTCGGCGGCGATCTGGTTGCCGAACTCGCGGATCGTCGGGATCGGACTGAACGTCGGATCGAGCGCCCGGGTCACGGCGTCGAGGTTGAACAGCGCCTTGGCGAGCAGAATCAGCTCGGCCGGTAGGCGAAGACCGCGCTGAAAAGAGATGTTGATCAGCTCGTACAGCACGCTGCCGGTGTGCAGCTCGCCGATCGTGAGATTGTAGTTCCGCGCCATGAGGGCGGCGATTTCGCGCACGTAGACTTCGCGCTCGAAGCCGGGCAGCTCGGTGCCGAGCTCGATCAGTGTCGCGGCGGCGTCTTCTCCGCGATTGTCGGCGAGGTCGAGGAGCAGCCGCACGACGTGCTCGCGTGCACTCGTCGCCAGGCGCGCCGTCATGCCGAAGTCGATCAGCGCCAGCTTTACGTCGACATCCAACGGCTGAATGGCGGCGTTGCGTTGCGCGTCGTTCTCGAGGCGCGTGAGCGGAGTGACCGCCGGTCGCTGCACGGCGCGCCGGTCGCTGGCCCGCGCTTCGGATGGCGTCGGCGGGTTCACGTCTGCCGGGAGGACGACGAACATGTTCCCCGGGTGCGGATCGGCGTGGAAGTGTCCGTCGATCGTGATCTGTTTGAGATAGGCGCGCGTCAACTCGTCGGCGATCGGATGGAAATCGTGCTCGATGCGGACGAGCGGCGACACGTCGGAAATCTTCTGGCCGCGCACCCGCTCGGTGGTCAGCACACGCTCGGTGGTGTAGCCCTCGACGACGCGCGGCACGAGGATGCGCGGAAACTCGGCGAGGGCCCGCCGGAATGTCGCCGCGTTGCGGGCTTCGATGCGATAGTCCAGCTCGTCCCCGAGCGCCTGCTCGAGCTGTTGCACGATGCCGAGCATGTCGACGCGCGCTCCGGCGGCCGTGTGCTCGGACATGAAGCTCGCCAATTGGCGAAAGAAATCGACATCGTCGGCGAGCTGCTCGCGGATGTTCGGGCGCTGCACTTTGACCACCACAGGCCGTCCGTCGCGCAGCTCGGCGGCGTGGACCTGGCCGAGGCTCGCCGTGCCGAGCGGCGTTTCGTCGAACGAGGCGAAAAGCTTGCTCAGCCGGGCGTGCAACTCGCTCTCGATCGTCTGCTCGACTTCGGCGAGCGAAATTGGCCCGACGTCGTCCTGGAGATGCTCGAGCTCCGCGATGTACGACGGGGGCAGGAGGTCAGGGCGAGTCGAGAGGACCTGGCCGAGCTTGACGTACGCCGGCCCGAGCTCGACGAGGCGTTTGCGGAAGGCGCGGGCTTTGTCCGCCGTATCGTCACCCTGTTTGCCGTCCACCTCCATGTCTTCGGCCGCGAGAGCGTGCAGACCCTGCTGACTGGCGAAGTCGGCAAGCCCGTACCGCGTGAACAGGCCGATCATGGCGGTGAGGCGCGGGAGGTAGCGCGGGGCGAGTATCATCTTGGGGCGCAAAGAGCAGGGAGCATGCCGAACAGAGCAGGCGCGCTACCCGATCAGCCCGTGGCCGCTTTTATTTCGGCGATGCCCGACCCGGCCATTGGCCAAGGACTCTCCCGATGAGTGGACGCTCCGAGATCACGCACGT
>DATNAT010000315.1:0-4132 GCA_035572355.1 Gemmatimonadaceae bacterium | reverse complement strand
GCCGTCTACCGCGCCATGGAAACGGCGCGCAAGGACGCGATCTTCCGCGACCCGTTCGCCGCCCGCCTCGCCGGCGAAAAGGGCGAGTCGATCGTCGACAACATGAAGCGCGGCCGCAGCATGGCCTGGGCGATGATCGTTCGCACCGCAGTGTTCGACCAGATCATCGTCGAACGGGTGAAGAGCGGCGGCGCCGACACGGTGCTCAACCTCGCCGCCGGTCTCGACGCCCGCGCCTGGCGGCTCGCCCTTCCCTCGACCGTTCGTTGGATCGACGTCGACCTGCCGGACATTCTCGACTACAAGCTCGAGACGCTCCGCGACCAGAAGCCGCTCATGCAGTACGAAGCCGTTCGCGTCGATCTGCGCGACGCGGCGCGGCGGCAGGCTCTCTTCTCGCAGGTCGGCAGCAGCTCGTCGCGCGTGCTCGTCGTGACCGAAGGTCTGCTCATCTACCTCACTCCCGAGCAGGTCGGCGGCCTGGCGCGCGACCTCCACGCGTCGCCCAGCTTTCGCTGGTGGTTGATCGACCTCGCCAATCCGCGGCTGCTCGAGATCATGCAAAAGTTCTGGGGCAAGAACGCGCAGGCGGCCAACGCACCGTTCCAGTTCGCACCCGCCGAGAGCACCAAATTCTTCGAGCCGTTCGGCTGGAGCGAGATCGAGTTTCGCTCGTCGATGGAGGAGGCGCAGCGTCTTCACCGCGAGATGCGCATGATGTGGCTCTGGCGGTTCCTCGGCAAACTTCGCTCGAAGGCAGTGCAGGAAGACTTCCGGCGCATGTCCGGCATCGTGCTCATGGAGCGCATCTAGCTCCAACCCTTTCCGCGAACCACGTGTCTAGTTGACCATGCCGTCACTCGACACGTTGGTGCGTGATTTCCGCTTCGCCGCCCGGACTCTCGCCAAAGCGCCCGGCTTCACCCTCGCCGCAATCGTGGCGCTCGCGCTCGGGATCGGCGCAACGACGGCGATGCTCAGCGTCGTCAACGGCGTGCTGCTGCGGCCGCTGGCCTACGCGGACCCGGAGCGACTCGTCGTCATCCTGCAGCGCGGCACAGATCCAGTTTCGCCGGCCAACTTCGTCGACTGGCGCGCCGAAACGCACAGCTTCAGCGCCGTCGGCGCCGCCGAGTACTGGTCGCCGAACCTGATCGGCGTCGACGAGCCCGAGCACATCACCGGCCTCCACGTCTCAGCGAGCATCTTCCCGATGCTCGGCGTACGGCCGCTGCTCGGGCGCGTGCTTTCGGAGGGCGACGACCAACCCGGTGCCGCACACGTCGCCGTGATCAGTTATGGGCTGTGGCAGCGGCGGTTCGGCGGTCAGCGCGACGTCGTGGGCAGAGCGGTGTTGCTCGACGGCGAGCGGACGACGATCGTCGGCGTGATGCCGCGGAGCTTCGGCTTTGCACCCTTCTGGGCGACGCATTCCGAGCTCTGGGCGCCCGGCCATTTCGAGACGCGTACCGAACGTGGCGCGCAGAGCCTGCGCGTGTTCGCGCGGCTCCGGCCCGGCGTGACACTGGCTCAGGCCCGGTCGGAGCTCGCCGCAGTCACGGCGCATCTCGAGCAGCAGTTTCCCGGCACGAACCGCGACATCACCATCGACCCGCTCAAGGACAAAGTCGTCGGGCGCGTCGCGACGCCGCTGCTCGTGCTGCTCTTTGCCGTCGGGCTGGTTCTGCTCATCGCGTGCGCGAACGTGGCGCACATGCTGCTCGCGCGCGGCGCATCTCGGAAGCGGGAGATCGGCATTCGTGCTGCGCTGGGTGCGACGCGGGCGCGGTTGCTCGCGCAGCTGCTGACCGAGAGCGCGTTGCTCGCGGTGGGCGGCGGTGTCGCCGGTCTCGCGCTCGCGCTGTGGGGCATTCGAGCGCTCGCCTCCGCCGCGCCGTCGAGCATCCCGCGCGCTGCCACCGTGAGCGTCGACGGCGGCGCGCTGCTGGCGGCGGTCGCGCTCACCTTTGCGACCGCGGTGCTGTTCGGCCTCCTGCCGGCCATTCGCGCGACTCACATAGACCTCGTCGAAGCGTTCAAGGACGGCGACCGCGCCTCGTCCGAAGGCCGCAAGCGCGGGCGGATGCGGAGCATGCTCGTCGCGTCCGAGTTCGCGCTGGCGCTCCTGCTGCTCGTCGGCGCCGGTCTCATGATCCGTACGGTGATCGCGCTCGGGCGCGTCGACCCCGGGTTCGATCCGAGCGGCGTGATGACGATGACGGTGTCGGTCACCGGCACGAGTGAAGACGACTCTACATCGACGCAATCGGTGTACGAGCAGCTGCTGCCGAGGATTCGCGCGCTGCCCGGTGTCGAATCGGCGAGCTGGATCAATCATCTGCCGATCGCCGGCGACGAGTGGGGACTCTCGTTCAACATCGAAGGTCGTCCGAAGCCGAAGCCGGGCGACTCGCCAACAGCGACCTATCGCGTCGTCTTTCCGGGCTACTTCCGCACGATGCGCATTCCGATCCTGCGCGGCCGCGACGTCGCGGAATCGGATCGGGCCCAAGCCCCTCGCGCCGTCGTGATCAACCAGTACATGGCGTCGACCTATTGGCCGGGCGCCGATCCGATCGGCCAGCGCCTCTCGATCAGCGGCTTCGTGGGCTACACGATCGTGGGCGTGGTGAAGAACGACGTGCGCGACGATTGGGCCGGTCCGCCCGCCGCCGAGATGTTCGTGCCGTACGAACAGGAAAGCAGCTATCGAACGACGAATGGCGGCGCCAAGTCCTACCTCACCCTCGTCGTCCGCGCGAAGTGTGCCGACGGCGCGGCGTGCAACGCGGCGGCCGTTGCGCTCGCACCCCCGGTCGTCGCCACGATTCGCGCGGTCGACCGGAACCTGCCCATCTCGGCGGTACAGACGATGGACGCTGTGGTCGGCGACGCGACGGCCGAGTCGCGATTCTATCTCGTGCTGCTCACGGCGTTCGCCGGAATTGCGATCGTCCTCGCGTCGGTCGGCATCTTTGGCGTGATGAGCTACGCCGTGGCGCGGCGTACCCACGAGATCGGCATTCGCGTGGCACTGGGCGCCGAGCCCGGCGAGTTGGTGCGCATGATCGTCGGTCAAGGAACGCTCATCGCGCTGTCGGGGGCGGCCGTCGGTCTCGGCGGCTCGCTGCTGCTCACCCGACTCATGGCGGGGCTTCTCTACGGCGTCGCCCCGCGCGACCCGGCGACGCTCGGCGGCGTGTGCGGGCTGTTGATTGGAGTTGCGGCGCTGGCCAGTTATCTCCCCGCGCGCCGGGCCGCGCGAGTCGATCCACTCACCGCGCTTCGATCGGACTGACTGGCCATGGCGGCGCGGCGCGAGTATCGTCTCTGCGTCCACACCCCAACCCGCCATGCTCAGGCTTCGATTCATCTCGCTCGCGCTCGTCCTCGCCCTCCCCGCCGCGCTGGCCGCGCAGGAAACTCCGACCGAACGCGAGTCGGCCGCCGGTGTCGTTCACCAGATGGATTCGGTTGAGAAATCTCTCAACCTGCCGCAGCTCGTCGCCCAGCTCACGGGGCCCAACGCGGCGCGCGATCAGGTCGTCGCGCGCGCCAAAGAGCTGATGGACACCGAGCTTCTCGCGATGGGCGACGACATCACGCGCCATCCGGAGATCGGGTTCCAAGAGACGCGGTCGGTCAAGATCCTCGCCGACTATCTCACCAAGCACGACTTCACGGTGAAGATGGGCGCGCCCGGCCTCCCGACCGCGTTCGTCGCCACCTACAACAAGAACAACGGCGGACCCAACCTCGGCGTCATTCTCGAGTACGATGCGCTGCGCGGCACCAAGGGCGCGTTCCACGGCGACCAGCACAGCACTCAAGGTCCGATCGGCATGGCGGCCGCGATCGCGATCGCCGAGTATCTCACGAAGACGCACACGCCGGGGAGCGTGACCGTGTTCGGCACGCCGGGCGAGGAGATGATGCCGCCCGAGGCGAAGACGATCATGTACAACGCCCACATGTTCGACGGCATGGACATCGTCATCCGCAGCCATTCATCGGCCGCCACGAGCCGCCCCGCCGCCGGCTTCGGCACCTGCTGCATGAACATCGACGGCGTGAAGTACACCTTCAACGGCGCGCCGGCGCACGAGCTCACCGCCTGGAACGGGCGCAACGC
>DATNAT010000314.1:0-14843 GCA_035572355.1 Gemmatimonadaceae bacterium | reverse complement strand
ATCGCGCGGCTGCTCGGCGGCGACGTGACCTATCGCGACGCCGAGCCGCACGGATCGATCTTCACCCTCTGGCTGGAGCCGCGCGCTCGCGACCAGAGAGCGCAGCCGGCCACGTCGCGCGATGCGGCAGGTCCACCGGGCCAGTCGCCGGCGCCTTGACGCCTTTGTCGCGGCTAGCGCCGCGCGCTCCGCCGCGTCCGTGCTCGGGCGGCCGCCGACGATCGTCGGCCCGTGCGGCGCCCGGCCGACGGATCGACGTGATGTCGCGAACTGCGCCGGCGATCAGTCCACGCCGATGCGCCTGTCGCTCGAGCGCGTCGATCAGAATCGCGATCACCGAGCGCCATTCGTATTCGCGCGCCGTCTTGCGCGCCTCTCGCCGCAGACGCGAGACCGTCTCCGGTGACGACGCGAGCTCCTCCCAGTGTCTGATGATCTCGCCCGGGTCGAGCGTCTCGAGCACGATCGCATTGCGTCCGGCGATCGCGTAGTCCTCGCCGGTGCCGCCGGTGTAGGCGACGCCTCCCGCCGCCATGGCCTCGAGTCCGACGAGCCCGAACGGCTCCGACACCGAGTTGGCGAGCACGCCGTCGGAGGCCGCGTACAAGGTACGCGCGAGCGACGCCGATACACCGAACCGCAAGTTCACCACGTCCGCGCCGTCGCGCGCGCCATCGCCGAGGCCGGCGACGAACGCCGCCTCGGAGTCGAACGAGACCAATCTGAGCCCGCGTGCTTCCGCATCATGCGCGAGCTCGCCGCCGGAGCCGCTCGGGCCCCCGCTTCTCGCGACCAGCATCATCGGCCGCGCCCGATCGCGCAAATGGGTCACGGCGTCGAGCGCCTGTGCCCAGCCCTTCTCCCGCTCCCAGCGCGCCATCTTGAAACAGAGTCCGGCATCTCGATGGGCCGACGTCGCGGCGCGCACCGCCGACACCTCGCGCCGGGCCACCGGCTCCAGCGCGGATTCGGGAATGCCGTTGGGAATGACTCGCGCGTCGGCGCCGCAGGCGCGCACGATGCTCCGCATGTGCCGGCTGACCGTTGTGATCATGGCGGCCGTAGCCAGGCCCGACCAGTCGATCCGCTCGAATCCGTAGCAGTGGTTGGCATTCCACGCGACGAGCGTGCGGTCGCGGATCGCCGCCGCCGAGAGCATCCCCGAGACACGCGATACGCACGCCGCCGTCTGCCACTCTTCGAATAGCAGGATTGGAATCTTGCCAGCTGCCAACGCCGGCTGCACCACCTGGTCGATGAGTACCGGCGGCAGCGACGCAGTCAGGTCCGCCACTTTGGCGAGCTCGCCGTCATAGACGCCGCGGCGGCAGTTGGCGCTGATCCACTGCGACCACCGATGCAGCACGAGCCGCCCATCGCCAACCCGTTCGACGGGCGGCAGGGCCGGGTCGCCGATGAAAAAGAGATGCGTTTCGAAGCCTAGGCCGGCGAGCGAATGGACGAGTCCGGTCACGCGTACGCCGAGTCCGCCCGCCTGCGAATATCGGTCTGGCCCCTCGAATGATACGACTGCGATGACGCTGTTCTCCGGATCGAGCGCTGGAACGCCGAATGACCGGCGCGACGCGGGAGCACATCCGTTGATGAGCGACACTATCCACGTCCTCCGAGCCGCGCTCGGCACAACGAGTAATCGTGAGTCGGTGCCGTGCTCTGGCGAGCGAGACGGCGTGTGCAGCCGATCGCCCCAACGGGCGGGAACAGGCGGCGACGGAAACGAAGTGGGAACGAGAGTTGAAGCGGTGCAAGTGTCCGACCACTGCGCACGGACCAGCTTTACCGCCCCAGCCGTGCGCCCACTCGCCATCACAGGGAGCCGTTGATGACCGATCGTCCACACGATCCAGATCCCGCGCGCGGAGTCGAGCGCGACGACACACACGCCATCGGAGGCGTTCCCCGCGACGCTTCGCACCCGATGTATCCACCATCCTGGATACCGGAGGAAAACCTGCGCCAAGGATTCAGCGGTCTGAACGACCGCCACCGCCCAGTCCATGACGGCGGCCCGTATCGGTCGGCGCCTTCGAGCGACGTCGAGCGCTCGTTGGATCGCGGAATCGAGCGCGGGCGCTACGTGGGGCGCGGGCCCAAAGGCTATCGCCGCTCGGACGCGCGGCTGCTCGAAGAGATCAGTGACCGCCTCATGGCGCACCCGGACGTCGACGCCTCGGACATCGAGGTGAAAGTCGACGGCGGAATCGCGACGCTGTGCGGCACGGTCGAGAACCGGTATCAAAAGCGCATCGCCGAATACGTCGCCGAAGATGTCATGGGCGTCGACGACGTGAGCAATCAGCTCAAGGTGCGCCACGGGTTCTGGGCCGCGCTGAGCGGCGAGCGGGCGAGCGAACGCCAGCGCGATCGCCCAGTGAGCGACGAGCGGCAGAACGGGTAACGACCACCGCGTTGCCTTCGCACCCCGTCACCGGCGAGCTTGCGCTGATGACGGAACCGATGGAGCGCGACGCCGGCGAACGAGTCGGGGGCCGGACCGCGAGCCGAACCGCTCGCGGCGTGGCCCTGCTGCGCGCGGCCCACCAGCTGCTCGACGCCAGTCCTCGAATTCTCGACGACCCGGTGATCCTTCGCCTGATCGGCGACTCCGGCGTGCGCGAGATCGAAGCCGCCACAACCCGCTATCAGGATCCCGGCGCCCGGGCGCTTCGCGCCCATGTGGTCCTTCGCTCTCGGTTCGCCGAGGACCGACTGAGCGCAGCGGTAACCCGCGGCGTGTCGCAGTACGTCGTGCTCGGCGCCGGGCTCGACACCTTCGCCTACCGCCAGCCGGATTGGGCCCGTCCGCTCCACATCATCGAAGTGGACCAATCAGCAACGCAGGCCGAGAAGCGCGACCTGCTTGCCGCGGCCGGCGTCGCGATACCGGACAACGTCACGCTGGCACCGGTCGACTTCGAGCGCGAGTCTCTCCACGACGCGCTCGAGCGACAGGGCATGGACGGCGATGAGCGAGTCTTTTTTTCCTGGCTCGGCGTCACGATGTACCTGCGCGAGTCCGCCGTCGACGACGTGCTCCGAACCGTGGCGACCTGTGCGCCGGGCACGGAGATCGTCTTCACCTTTGCGCAGCCTCCCGACCGGCGGGAGACCGCGGACGGCCGGCCGACGTTGGCCGAGCTCGCGGCGCGGGCCGGCGAACCCTGGGTCTCGTACTTCGAGCCGCAAGCGCTCGAGCGGAAGCTCAGATCGTTCGGCTTTTCACGGGTCGAGTTTCTGACGCCGAGCGATGCCGCGGCCCGCTACTTCTCCAGTCGGGCCGACGCTCTGCCGCCGCCGCGGCGGACGACGATCGTCAGCGCGACGCACTGACAGGCTGACGCCGTGACGCGCGCGTCCCGATTCAGTCGGCGCGTCCGCCGAAATAGGCTTCGATCAACCAGGTCACGAACTGCTCTTTGAGTTGTTCGCTGTCGACCGGCGCGTGGCGGTCTGGAGTGAACAACACGCTGCACCGATGCTTGAGCATCACGACCAGCTCCTCGGGGCGAGCGCCGGCGCGCCGGCCCGCCTCGGCGAGCAGCTCGATCGCCGAGCGCACCGCGTCGACGTTCGATCCGCCGCCGACGTAGGCGCTGGCGGCCACATGGAAGCGTCGCAGGCCCTGCTCGATCGGCGACGCTCCCTCACGGCGCGCTGCCGCTCCACCGAGATCGCCCGCCTCGATCGGTCCGTCGCTTCCGGCTGGTTCTCCGCGTTCGTGCGGCACGTCGTTCTCGGTCGTTCAGAGTTTATTGATTAAACATTGCGACCGTCGCCGCGGTGACTCGGCATCAACGGCACGCTCGCTGTCTTTGCCCTGCATTATGATATATGCGCGCCGCGTCCGCATCGCGCTAGGCGTCACAAATCGGCGACGTCCACATCACGGCCAACGCGCGCGCGCCCGAAACATGCAGCAGGCACCGAACACGGTTTGTGTTCTCGATCACGGGGGACTCGTGCGCTACCGAATCACGTTCGCGGCAGTCGTTCCGCTCGCTTTGTTCGCCATCGCGGCGAGCTGCAGCTCGTCTCCCGCCGTCACCGCGTCGCCGGCAACGCCCGCCGCGGTTGCCCCCGCCCCCGCTCCCGCGGTGGGGAGCGTCGACACTCTCGGCCCGCTGCGCCAGCGCGCCGTCACCGCCATGCTCCAACGCATTGCCGGCCGCGAGTCGGCGCCCGCCGAGTCCGTGTTCCAGAATGTCAAAGTGCTCAAGGGCGTTCCCGCCGGCCGCTTTCTCGAGATCATGAACGACGGGTTCGGCCACGGCCTCGGCGTGAGCTGCGGCTTCTGCCACGTTCCGGGCCAGTGGGCGAGCGATCAAAAGCCGAACAAGAACACGGCGCGCGACATGCTTCGCATGGTCGACAACGTCAACGCCGACCTCCGCTCGATGACGAACCTGCCCGATCCGCAGCCGATGATCGGATGCATCACCTGCCACCGCATGGCGCCAAAGCCGCTCCTCACTCAGCGCTAGCGCCGAGCCCACCACGCGCCAGCGCGATCGCGCGCTCGAGCGGGCGATCGCGTCCGGCGCTGGCCTCGGCTTGCAGCATCGGGACTTCGACGTCGGGCACGAGACCGACGTCTTCGTAGATGGCCCCGGCCGGCGTGTACTCGATCCACTGAGACAGCTGGTACGTCCACCCGTTGCTCAATTCGCGTGTCACCGGTCCGCCGGACGCGCCCCCGGTCGTGTCGCCGACGATCGTCGTCGACGGCAGCACGCGCATCGCGAGCACGAATTCCTCGGCCGCGCTCAGCACATCGCGATCGGTCAGGAGATACACGGACCCGTGAAAGCTCGCCGATCCGGCCGGAGCGATTCGCTCCGCCGCGTACGCCGAGAAGTCTCCGTGGTCCGCGCCCGAGCGAAAGCGGAGGTAGCCGAACGTTCGCGGTCGATCGGCGAAGCGCTCGGCCGCGGTGACCGCCGTCGCTCGGCTTCCGCCCATGTTTCCGCGCAGATCAATCACGAGGGCGTCGCTCGCACCGCGCGCGGCGAGCGCGCGCAGCGCCGCGTCGATCTCCGCAGTCCACCCGGCGTCGCGAAAGCTCGGCAGTCGCAGATAGCCGACGCCCGCCGCCAGCGCGCCGTAGACGACATGGCCGCCTCCACTCGTCGTCGCGCCCACCACATAGCGCTGAATGGTCGCCGCCGCATCGAACCAACGGTCCGTGGCGCGCCCCGTGTATCGAATCGGAGCAGCTCCGCCCGCGTCGAGCGACACGTGGCTGTCGCGAAGCTCATTGAGGAGGCCGCCGAGCACGGCGGCAAGCTGACCGGCATCGGCCGCCTCGATGGCGCGCGGTCGATAGAGGGCGCCCAGCGAATCCCAATTCAGGCCTTTGTATTCCAGAAACGGATAGTGGCGATCGATATCGCGCCACAGCTGATCGAACAGCGCCGCGTTCGTCGCGGGCGCCGGCGGTCCGATGAACATGTCCGCGCAGCCAGTCGCGATCGGCGGGAGCGCAAGGCACGTCAGCGCCACACAACGGCGAAAGGCCGCCCCTCGCGTCATTCCGGCGGCCCGCCGCCGAGGGCCAGCGCTATCGACAGCGCCTGCGTCAGCTCGCGCACCGGGGAATCGCCGGCGTAACGCAGCAGTGCGGCGCGGTACTCGTAGCTGACTCGCGAGCCGATTCCGATCCGTCGCGGAACGTAGTGGAGCGCGGTTTGAAAAGACTGGAGTGACGCGACGGTCGCTCCGCGCGCACCGGACGGTGGACTCACGCTGCGAAGACTCTCATATGGCTGGACGACGAGTCCGATCGCCGCTGCGCCGCCGGTGAGCTCCAGCGCGCCCAACCGGCTCACGCGGGACCAGGCGAACGCCGGGCCTAGTGTCGCCGTTGCGAACCCGAACCAGGTCGAACCGGCGTCAGGCGGCCGATGCGCGATGAGCAGGCCGCCGGCGCGCGCCTCGAACCCGAGCTCGAGCCGCGATGTGGCCGACGGCGGCGCACGAAACGCGTCGAGGGTGAGATCGGCCTGCGTCGTTCGCTCGGTCGACTGCGCGACACCACTTGCCGTGAGCGAGCGGAGTGCGCGGACGCCGCCTCGCGCCGCGAGGCGCAGATCGGCGTGTTTGGCGCGCACGAGATACGTCATGCCGAGATCGCTCCCGAACCCGTCGAAGCGATCGGGCGAGACGGCGGCGTCGGTGCGCGTGCTCGCCGCGACGCCGACATCCATCCGCAGCGACTGTCCGGACGCCCGCATCTGCGCGCGCGCCGTCACGGCGCCGAACATCAAATTGCAGCCGGCCGCGACGGCGGTCGTCCAGCGCAACATCACCACTGATTCGGCGAGAGGAAATGCTCGGCGGGGAGGGAACGGACGGGCCATGGCCGCTTGGATCGTGCTGTGCCCGGCTCGCCTCAACAGACGAGCGCGCCGCGCGCGCGGCAACTCGCGTTCGAAGTCGCCTTCGAAGTCGCCTTCGAACTCGCGTTCACGCGACGGTGCGCCGATTCGCTGCGAACCCAGGAGCGCATTCGAGCGGTGTCGCCGGCGAAGGTGCACTTCTTGTCGAGGTTTCCGCCGCGCTGCGACGGCCGTCGCGGCCGCCGTTCAATCCGAGATAGGAGGAGTCATGCAGCACCGCGCAGCCCGGGCGGAGAGATCCACGATCGCGCTGTTCGCGATCGCATCGTTGCTGGCCGCATGCAGCAGCGACATCACGAACAACGTTCCCACCGTCAACTCTTTCAACGAGACTAGGCTCGTCGCGGACAAGGCCGCGGGTGGCGCGGCGACGATCGACGCGAAGCTCGTCAATCCGTGGGGCTTGGCATTCAGCTCGAACGGCATTCTCTGGGCGAGCGACAACGGCAGCGGCGTGTCGACGCTCTACAATGCCGACGGCACCGCCCTGCCCACGGTCTTCCCAGTAGTCGGCCTCGGGAACGGCGGCGTCGGCACGCCGACCGGCGTCATCTTCAACAGCTCCACGAACTTCGTCATTCCTGGATTCGGGCCGGCCTCCTTCATCTTCGCCGGCATCGACGGCACGATCGCCGCGTCCAATCCATCATCGGCCCGGGCGCTGATCGTGGCCAATCGCTCGGCGCAGACCGCGGAGTACACCGGCATCGCCATGGCATCGAGCGCCGGCGCGACCTTCGTCTACGCGACGAACTTTCGCCACAATCAGATCGACATGTTCGACGCGAATTTCCAGTTTGTGCGGTCATTCACCGATTCGAGCATGGCCGCGGACTTCGCACCGTTCGGCATCGCGAACATCGGCGGGCAGCTGTGGGTGACGTTCGCCAAGCAGGAGGGCGGCGCCGGCGGTACGCAAGACGAACCTGGCGTCGGCAACGGCTTCATCGACGTATTCAATGCCGACGGCTCGCTAGCGCATCGCTTCGCGTCGAACGGCAAGCTCAATTCACCGTGGGCCGTCGTGCGCGCGCCGGCCGGCTTTGGCGCGTTCGGGGGCGACATTCTGGTCGGCAACTTCGGCGACGGAAAGATTGGCGCGTACGATCCGTCGACCGGCGCTTTCCGCACGTTCCTCCACGACGCCAACGGCGGCGAGCTCGAGATCGAAGGTTTGTGGGGCTTGGTGTTCGGACCGGCCGCCGGTTCGACGACGCTCTACTTTGCCGCCGGCACGAACGACGAGCACGACGGGCTCCTCGGCACGATCACACCACGGTAGTGAGTTTTCCGTGATGTGATTTCTTGAATTCGATCAGCCGGTTGCCGCGGCGCGCACCCGCACCTGTGTCTCCCACGGGTCGCGCGCCACGACGCCGGGGCCGTCGTCGCGATCGGCGGCGAACCCGCCGCGACGCAGGCTATCCGCCGCCGCGTCGACGCTCGCTTCGTCGGGAAGCTCCACCGTCCACTCGAGGAGCCGCGCGCCGTCGCGGTTCGCCGGCCGGGCACCGGCGCCGGCCCAGGTGTTCGTGCCGAGGTGATGGTGGTAGCCGCCCGCACCGAGGAACAGAGCGCCCGGATAGTGCCAGACCGTGCGATCGAGGCCGAGCCCCTCCGAGTAGAACGCCGCCGCCGGATCGATCTCACCGACGTGCAGATGGACGTGCCCCATCGTCGTTCCGTCGGGCATGCCATTCCACGCCCCGTCACCGCCGGCGGCCACGAGATCGGCTACATCGACCGGGTCCGTTGCCATCATCAGCTCGCGACCGATGCGCCGCCACGTTTCGCGCGGTCGATCGGCGTAGACCTCGATCCCGAGATTGTCAGGATCCTGCAAATAGAACGCTTCGCTGACGAGATGATCGCCCGCTCCGGCGCGCGCGCCAATCTCGCCGAGATGGCGCACGAATCTCCCGAGCGTCGGACGATCGGGCAGCAAAATCGCGAAATGATAGAGACCGAGCGCGCCGCGCCGCGGGGCTGGAGGCGCACCTCTACGTTCGTGAAGCTCGACGAGCGCCTTTGCGCTTCCCTGCGGCGCGAGCGCGATGCGCGACGCATCGCGGTCGACGACGCGCAGCCCGAGCACCTGCTCGTAGAAGTCGAGCGACCGCGCGAGGTCCGCGACCTGGAGCTGCACGCGGCCAAGCCGCGTCGCATCGGGCAGTCGAAAACCGCTCGGCGCCTGCGCGTAGCTGCCCGGCGTGGCCGGCTCGGCGCCCGACGTGTTGCCAAAGATGTCGTTCGTGCTCGCGCCCATGAAGCAATGTATGAACTGTGTCCAGGGGCGCCCCGTCGATGCTACGCCGTGGACTCGGGCCCCACGCGCCGAAGCTCGTCCCGCTTGCAGCGAAGCCGCGGATGGTCCAGATCGCTCAGGTCGATCTGGTGCCAGGGCACACGGTACTCCCACCGCTCGAACGGCAGGTGCCGCAAGAACGGGAGCTGAAACAGAAATCCGCCCAATCGCTCGCCCAACGCCGCCGGTCCCACGTGCACCTCGACGACGACGGTCTCACCGTCGATCGTTTCGCAACGCAGCTCCTCCAAGCGGCCAACCACCGCGCCATCGAAGTCCCGGACGCGGCGACCAAGGAGACGTTCGACGTGCACCTCTCGGCCCTCTGCGGACGGCTCGCTCACGACCATGGCAGACGCTCCACGATCGTGCGCCGCAGCCAATCTTCGAACGCGTTGATCGGCGTCGACTCGACGTCCTCGTCGAACCGGAGCGTGGTGCCTTCCCGCCGCAGGTTGGGCCAGGGAATTCGGTAGGGCACGCCACGGCCCGGCCCGAGTCGCGCATCTCGGCGCGCGTACCAACGACCAAGACGGCGGTTGAAGCGCGCAAGCAGAGTGATCGGGCTGACCTCGACGTGCGTCACGACCGGCGGCTCCCCATCGCGGAGCAGCAGGATGATCCCATCCACGCGCCCGGCGTTCGCGCCGTTGCGGTCCCTCAGCTGCTCGTCGAGCACGTCCGCCACCAGATGAAGGCTCACGACCCCAACACCTCCAATGGAATCGACACCACGGCCAGCACCAGCGCCATGACGCTGATGCACAACACCACCGCGTTGCCGATGCGCCCATTCGTCTTCTTGCCAAGATACTCTTTATCGTTCATGAGAATGAGAAACGGCAGCACGCCGACCGGGAGCGACGCCGCGGTGAGCGCCATCGATATTTCCGTGAGCTTGAGCGGGTCGACGCCGATCAGGGGGAGGATCGCGCCGACGACGAGCAGCAGCGTGTAGGTCACGCTGAAGCGCGCGTCGTCGCGCGGCTCGAGATCCTCCCCCCATTTCCATCCGAACCCCTGCGCCACGAGATAGGCCAGAGAGAGTGCGATCTCGAGCGTCGCCCCGAGGCAGGCGATCCCGAGCGCCGCCACGAACAGCCAGAAGCCCGTGCGCCCCAACAGCGGCGTGACGAGCTGGGTGAGATCGTGATAGTCCTGCACGTCTTTGCCGATCGGATGAAACAGCACCGCCGCGAGCACCAGCACGGCAAGCGACAGGAAGCCGCCGAATCCCATGCCCAGCGCCGCGATGCCGCGGTTCGCGCCGAGATAGCTCGCATCCCACTTGTCCTCGATCGCGCCCGACGAATAGAAGTAATAGAGGTAGGGCGAGATCGACGCGCCGAGCACGCTCACGGCCGTGAACCAGTACTTCGCCGTATCGCCGTGCGGCAGTGTCGGCAGCATGCCGGCGCCGATTTCGGCATAGCTCGGATGCGCCTTCACCGCGGCGACGGCGAACACGATCGTCACGAGGCCGAGCATGGAGACGCCATTCTCGATCACGCCGAAGGTCGCGCGCCAGAGCAGCAGCCACGAGACGACGGCGACTGGAATCACCCAAACGGGCAGCGCGATTCCCGTCGCCAACTCGACGGCCGCGGCCGCACCGCCGATCTCGGCGCCGAGCACGAGCAGCGAGACCCCGAGCATGACGAGCAGCAGGATGGCGAAGAAGTTCGCGCCGAACCGTTCGCGCATCGCGTCGGGGATCGTGCGCTTGCTGCACGCCGCGAATCGGCCCGACATCTCGACGAGAAATGCGATGCAGACGGTGCCGAGCGCGATCGACCAGACGAGCTGGTAGCCGAAGCCGGCTCCAGCCTGCGCGGCAGTGGTAATCGAGCCGATCTCGAGGAACCCGCCGACGCTCGTGACGATTCCGAGCCCGACCTGCAAGAATTTCTTCACGCAGCGAGCCCGAGTGCACGAACCGTTCCGATGACGCCATTCGACGCGCCGGCATTCGCCTCACCGCAGGAACCTGATAGCGGCCGCGGCGGCGTTCGCTGAGTATTCTGTTGGCGTCGAACGCCGCAACTGGGCGGCGCATCGGTATTGGTTCGCGACGAGGAGTTGGAGCGTGAGGAGTCTGTTCGACGCAGGAACGGCAGCGGAGATCGAGGCGCGAGTCGCGCAGGTGAGCGATCAGCACACGCGTCAGTGGGGCCGCATGAACCTGGCACAGGCACTGGCGCACTGCGCGGGAGTGCTCGAGCTGGCGCTTGGCGACCGGCGTCCGCCGCGTGCGCTCTTGGGGCGCATCTTGGGGCGCGTGTTCAAGCGGCTCATGATTGGAAGCGATGCGCCCCTGCGCCGCAACACGCCAACGCTCCCGTATCTCACCGTGCTCGATCGGCGCGAGCTCCACACGGAGCGCGATCGTCTGTTGACGTTGATCGAGCGATTTGCGGCCGGCGGGCCGGCGCGCTGCACGGTCCACCCGCATCCCTTCTTCGGGCCGCTCACGCCGCAGGAGTGGGCGGTGTTCGAGTACAAACACCTCGACCACCACCTGCGGCAATTTGGCGCTTGAGCATCGACCTACGCCGCGCGCCTGCGAGTCGGCTCACCCCTTCGAGGCATCCATGAGAGCTCAGGTCCTGTCGTCCGCGGGCGCGCTAGCGATGCGTTGTATCGTCGCCGCAGCGTTGCACGCGCCGTTCGCACTCGCTCAACAGGCTACGGCGCCTGGCCCCACGGCGATGCCGCGCGCGCTCGAGACGAGCTTCGCGCTCAGCGCGGTACCGCCGTACCTGCGGGACTCCGCAGGCGTGTACGTGCTCGATCCGGCTCGCGGATATGTCGAGGCCCGCGCGGGAACGAACGGCTTTCGCTGTCTCGTGTTGCGAACGGAGTGGACCAGGCCGGAGTTGCCGTTCCGCGACGACATCTTCGTTCCCATGTGCTGGGACGCCGCGGGCGCGGCAGCGCTGCTCCCGGTCGACCTGGACGTTGCCGCCATGCGGGCGCGCGGCGACAGTCCGCGCGCTGTCTACGACGAGATCATGCGGCGGTACGCCGACGGCAGATACCACGCGCCGGCGCGCGCCGGACTCGCCTACATGCTCGGACCGGTGATGCGCACGTTCATCGCCGACACTTCGCCCGAGCCGACGACGATGATCGGTCCACACTTCATGTTCTACGCGCCCAATGTCACGGACGCGGATATCGGCGGGCGTCAGCAGAGCGAAGGTCCGTTCATGCTCTCGACGGGACCGCACGGGCTCATCTTCCTCGGCGCCGGCGCGTCGCGCACGCAGGAGATTCTCGCGCAGTCGCGTTCCCTGATCGCCGACCTGTGCGCGTACCGCAGCGTGCTCTGTATTCCGAAAAAGCGGGCCGCGCAACCGACGGCCTCGCTCCCGCGCGATACGCTGGTCGTCGACTCCCAGATCTTGCACGAGCCACGACTGATCAACGTCTATCTGCCGAACGCGTATCGCGATGCAACACGCCGCCTGGCGGTGCTGTACATGCCGGACGGCGGAATGGACGAGGACTTCCCTCACGTCGTTCGTGCGGTCGACGCACTCGTCGCGCGCAAGGCCATTCCGCCGACGATCGTCGTCGGCATCCCGAACACGCAACGCCGCCGCGACCTCACTGGACCAACCCGCGTCGCCTCGGACAGCGCAATCGCGCCGCAAGTCGGCGGCTCGGCGTCATTTCGCTCGTTCATTCGAGACGAGCTGATTCCGGTGATCGACCGGCGCTATCGCACGACGTCGCAGCGCGCGATCGTCGGCGAGTCGCTGGCCGGCCTATTCGTCGTCGACACATTCCTGCACGACGCGGCGTTGTTCGATCGGTACGTGGCATTCGATCCGAGTTTGTGGTGGAATCGCGGCGCGCTCGTCGACTCCACGGCATCGCTGCTTGCGGCAGTGCCCAAGTCCACCGGTCCCGAGAGACTCTTCGTCGCGAGCTCTCGCGATGACATCGACTCCGAGACCACGCGCTTCGCCGGCGTGCTGCGGCGCAGCGCACCGCCCCGACTCGACTGGAAGTTCGAACCGCATCCCGAGCTGACACACGCTACGATCTTCGCCGCGTTGGAAAGTGCCGGGTTGGAGTTCGCGCTGCGCTGAGCTCGGGACCCGCCGCGCCGTGCGGCGTTTTAGAGCGGGTCCTCGTAGCGAATGAATCCGGAGTGTGCGGCGACCTTGTCGTACAGCCGCCGCGCGGCCTCGTTGTCATCTCTCGTCATCCAATAGACGCGGAAGGCGCCGCGGCCGCGCGCCGCGCGCTCGACCTGCGCGATCAATGCCCGGCCGGCGCCGCGGCCGCGCGCGCTTCCATCGACGAAGAGATCCTGCAGGTAGCAAACGCCCGCCTGCCACACGTGCCCGTGAAAGAGATAATGGACGATGCCGACGAGGCGGTCGCCGTCGTACGCCCCCAGGCCGTGAATTTCGCGGTCCTCATGGAGGCGCATCCAGACGCGCTCATACACGTCTCGCGAAACATTTTCTCCATAGAACGCATGGTATCCCCGAGCGAGCCTCTCCCAGGCATCGCGGTCGGACGAACGAAAAGGTGCAACAACGAACGATGTCATGATGATTCCGGCTTTGAGAGTCGCGACGCTCCGATCTGCGCTCAGAACTGCGTGAGGAAAAACAGTCGAAGTCGACTCGTGCCGCCGCGAGTCATGCGCTGGAGGTCGGTGCCAATAACGGCGCCGGGGATCGTCGCACGAAGCTCGGGGCCAACGGCGATGCTGGTACGGGAGTTGGCCGCCGCGGCGAGATCCATCGAGATCCCGGTCTCGACAAACCGCACCGTGGGCACGGTGAACGACAGGGGGCTGAAGGCGAACTGCGTTGTGCCCTTGTGTTCGAGAGGAACGTCCCATTCCGCCGTGGCACGAACCCATCCCGGACCGATCGGCACGGTGGGGACGAAGTACAATTGGGCATACCACCCATCCGACGCGTGGGCCACGCCCGTCGCGATGGACTGCGACGGCCCGCCAGCCAATGCAAACGTTCGCCCGACCGCGCCGACCAGCTCCGTCCACCCGGAGCGCGGGTTCTGTAGCGTGCCGACCATCGCGAACGAGCGGCCGTAGCCGTAGAGCGCGTAGATGAAATCAGAGGTGTGCGTGTCGTACCGCGCACTGAACAGTCCCCACGGGGTGCGCCCGGGCGACGCCTGCGCGTCTGCACGCATGGCCGCGAGCGATGCCAGCATGGCGACGGCGACGGCGAGTCGCTCCAGTGAAGTCAGTTGTCGCGGCGTGGACATGGCTGCAGATTGTCAGCGAAGCGGCTCGGTCACTAGCGCCATTTCTGGTTTCCCGCCCATATCCACTTCCAGTTCGGCCCCGTGAAAACCGCTGGCAGCGCCCCGCTCGTCGCGCACCTGCCGATCGATCGCCGGTCGAGTGTGCCGCTCCACCGGCAGGTCTATGACGGACTGCGCAACGCCATTCTCGGCGGCATGATGCGCGCGGGGCAGCGCGTGCCCTCTACGCGAGCGCTCGCCGCCGAGCTCGGAATGTCACGCCTGTCTGTGCTCACGGCGTACGACCAGCTGTTGCACGAGGGCTATCTCGAGGGGCGCGTCGGATCGGGGACCTACGTCTGCGCCGCGCCGCCCGACACGCGACTCACGGCGATTGCACGCCCGCCGTCGAGCCGACCGCCAAGTGCGGGGCCGACGCGTCGCGCGCGCGTCGCACCCGGCCGCAGCGAAGGCGGCGTTCGTCCCTTCCGCATGAGCCTTCCGGCACTGGATGAATTTCCATTGCCGCTCTGGAATCGCATCATCTCACGGCAGAGCCATCGGATGTCGCCGTCGCACATGGCCTACGGCGACCCCGCTGGAGTCGGGGCACTCCGTGACGCCATCGCGGAACATCTTCGCACTGCCCGCGCGGTGCGCTGCGAAGCCGAACAGGTTCTCGTGACGGCGGGCTCGCAACCCGGTCTACGGCTGTGCGCGGCCATGCTCCTCGAGCCCGGCGACCGTATCGCCGTGGAGGAGCCCGGCTACCCTGGCGCGCGCGCCGCATTCAACGCCGCGGCCGCCGAGCTCGTGCCGGTGCCGGTCGATGAGGAAGGGATCGACGTCGCGGCACTCGCCGCACTCAGGCAGCGCATCCGCGCCGT
>DATNAT010000313.1:0-3513 GCA_035572355.1 Gemmatimonadaceae bacterium | reverse complement strand
CTCATCAGGTTGAGCGTGTCGCGCGTGACGAGCAGCGCCAGCACGACACCGATCAGCGAGAGCGGCAGCGAGATGAGAATCGCCAACGGGTCGAGGAACGAACCGAACTGCACGACGAGGATCAGATACATGAGCAGCACCGCGACGCCGAGCGCGATGAAGATGTTGCTGAACACCTCGTTCTGACTTTCCGTCTCGCCGCCCTGCGAGATGTGATAGCCGGCGGGAAGCTGGATCTGATTCACGTTCGCCATCACCGCTTGTGACACGCGGCCGAGCGACGCGCCCTCGGTGTTGGCGCCGATCGTGACGACGCGCTCGCGCTGGTAGTGGTCGATCTGCGACGGGCCGTAGCTGGGCGTGATCGTCGCGACCTGGCTGAGCGGCACGAACGCCTCGCCGGTCTGCCCGGGACCGCCGACCGCCGCCGCCGGCGGCGCACTGGGTCCTCCCGCCTGCGCCGGCGACACCATCACCGGCAGCCGGCCCAGGTCCGCCGCGTTCTCACGCGCCGCCGGCACGAGGCGTACGTGTACGTAGCGCGAGATGCCGGCCGGATCGACCCAGGTGCCGGCATCGACGCCGGCGAACGCGAACCGCAGCGACGCCGCGAGCTGACTCAGGCTCACACCGAGCGTGCCGGCCAAGCCGCGGTTGACGCGGACGTCGAACTCCGGGGACTGGCCGCGCGTCGACAGGCCGACATCGACGGCGCCCGGCGTCTTGTCCATGATGCTGTCGATTCGCGCGGCGTAGGTGTTCAGGATATTCTGATCGGGACCCTGCAATTGGAGTTGTACTTCCTTCTGCGCTCCGCCGAAGCCCGAGGCGTAGGTGTACGCCGTCACGCCGCCGATCGACCGCATCTCGGTGCGCAGGATCTGGCCAAGCGCATCCTGGCTCAGCGACCGCTGCGCCTTCGGCACGAGCCGCACGTATACGCTGCCATTGTCGACCGTGCCGGCCCCGGTGCTGCTGCCGACCGTCGTATATGTGTACGCGACCTCCGGCCGCTGGCGGATCAGGCGCGCGATCTCCTCGGACTTGAGCGTCGTGTAGTCGAGGCTCGAGCCGGGCGGCGTCTCGACGGCGATGTTGAGCTCACTCTGATCGCTCACCGGCACGAACGCGAACCCGCCGATCGCCACCTGGAGAAAGATCGCGAACACCAGCGAGCCGGCGGCGAGCATCACCATCGTCCACCGATGGTCGAGTGCCCAGCCGATCAGCGACTGGTAGCGCGTCGCCTGGCGATCGAACCATTTGTTGAAACGCTCGAGGGCGCGGGCGATCGGGTTGCGCCGGTCGTGCGCTTCGAGCTGCGGGTCCGGCCAGTAGGCCGAGAGCATCGGGTCGAGCGAGAACGACACGAACAGCGACACGAGCACCGCCGCGGCGATCGTCAGCGCGAACGGTTTGAACCACTGGCCTGCCACCCCGGGCATGAAGCCGACCGGCACGAACACCGAGACGATCGAGAAGGTCGTCGCCGCCACGGCGAGCCCGATCTCGTCCGTCCCTTCGTGCGCCGCGTGCATGTGGTCGGCGCCCATCTCGACGTGCCGCACGATGTTCTCGCGGACGACAATGGCGTCGTCTATGAGAATGCCTATCGCGAGCGATAGGCCTAAGAGCGACATCGTGTTGAGCGTGAAGCCGAGCGCGAGGAGCGGCACGAACGACGCGAGCACCGACACCGGCAGCGCGAGGCCGGTGATCACCGTCGACCGCCAGGAGTTCAAGAAGAGGAACACGACGAGGACGGTGAGAATCGCGCCTTCGACGAGTGCCTCTTCGACGTTCCGAACCGAATCGCGCACGCGGACGCCGGCGTCGCGCACGATCTTTATTTCCGTGCCCTTGGGCAGCGTCTTCTGGATCTCGGCGACGCGCGCGCGAATGCCGTCGGCGACGGCGGTCGTGCTGTACTCGCGCGACTTGACGATGTCGAGACCGATCGCGGCCACGCCGTTGTAAAGCGCCGCCGATTTCGGCTCGGCGGCGCCAGCCTCGACGGTCGCCACCTGGCTGAGTGTGATCAGCTGGCCGTTCCGCTGCGAGATGACGAGCGAGTTGAAATCTTCCGGGCGCTCGAGCCGCCCTTCGAGACGGATCGAGCGCTGCTCGAGCGGGCTGCTCACCGCGCCGACCGGCGCCGCCAGATTCTGCGCGCGGAGGGCGTTCACCACCTGATCGATGCCGACGCCGATCGACGCCAGGTCGTTCGGACGGACGTTGATGTTGAGCTGCGCGCTGTCCCCGCCGACGACGTTGACCTGCGCCACGCCCGGAATGGCGCGCAGATCGCCGGCGATCGTCGGATCGGCGAGCGCGGTGATCTGCGGCGTCGAGAGTACCGTCGACGTGATGGCCAGCGAAACGATCGGCAGCTGGTTCGGATCGAAGCGTTGAATCAGCGGCTCCAATATCTCGGCGGGGAGCTGCGCGCGCACCGCGGAGATGGCGTCGCGGATGTCCTGCGTCGCCTGATCGACCGGCTTGGAGAAGACGAACTGCACGATGATCTGCGCGAAGCCGTCGGTCGACGTCGAGTTGATCTTATCGACGCCGCTGATGCCGGAGATCTTATCTTCGATGCGGCTCACGACTTCGCGCTCGACGACGTCGGGAGCGGCGCCGGGATAGGCGATGGCGACGAAGACGATCGGCGCGTCGATCGCCGGGAACTCGTCGGTGTCGAGCTTCGCCAGCGACGTGAGCCCGAACACGACGAGCGCGATCATGGTGACGACCGTGATGATCGGCCGGCGAATTGCGAAGTCCGAAATGAACATGTTGGCGTCCTCTTCCGACGAAAACTAAGTGCCAGAGGTTCTCCGCGCGCTCGGCTCGCGCAACTATCGCTTGTTCTTCGGCGGCCAGAGCGTTTCGCTCGTTGGCACGTGGATCACCCGCATCGCGACGAGTTGGCTGGTCTATCGACTGACCGGATCGGAGCTGCTGCTCGGCGTCGTCGGATTCTGCGGGCAGATTCCGACGCTCGTGCTCGCCCCGTTCGCCGGCGTCCTCGTCGACCGGCACGACCGGCAACGCATCCTCGTCGTGACGCAGGTGCTGTCGATGCTCCAGTCGCTGGCGCTCGCCATCCTCGCCCTCGCCGGCGTCATCACGGTCGCCGAAATTCTCGTATTGCAGGTCGCTCAGGGCGTGATCAACGCCTTCGACACGCCGGCGCGCCAGTCGTTCGTCGTGCAGATGGTGGAAGACCGCGCTCACCTGCCCAACGCGATCGCGCTCAACTCGACGATGGTCAACGGCAGCCGGATCATCGGGCCATCGATCGGCGGGATGCTGATCGCCGCGTTCGGCGAGGGCTGGTGCTTCATGATCGACGCCATCTCGTATATCGCGGTGCTCTGGTCGCTGTTCGCCATGCACATGGAACGCATGAACCGCGAGCGTCCCAACACGCGCGCGATTGACGAGATGCGCGACGGCTTCCGCTACGTGATCGGCTTTCCGCCCATCTGGTCGGCGCTGCTGCTGCTCGCC
>DATNAT010000312.1:0-13603 GCA_035572355.1 Gemmatimonadaceae bacterium | reverse complement strand
GTCGCCCACCGTGCCGCCGACTTCGACGATGACGACGTCGTTCTCCGGCGACAGGCGGCGGACCGCCGACTTGATCTCGTCGGTGATGTGCGGGATCACCTGGACCGTCGAACCGAGGAACTCGCCGCGGCGCTCCTTGGTGATGACGTTCAGATACACCCGCCCCGTCGTGACGTTGTTCGACTGCGACAGCGCCCGATCGATGAATCTCTCATAATGGCCGAGATCCAGATCCGTCTCGGCGCCGTCATCCGTCACGAACACCTCGCCGTGCTGGAACGGCGACATTGTGCCCGGGTCGACATTGATGTACGGGTCGAACTTGAGCATCGACACGCGCAGGCCGCGCTCGACGAGCAGCCGTCCGAGCGACGCGGCGGCGATGCCCTTGCCGAGCGACGAGACCACGCCGCCGGTGACGAAGATGTACTTGGTCGTGTTCGGTCGCTGCACGATTTGCATCCCGATCATCCTGTAGTGAGTGCCACCCAGTCGCGGTTCGCTCGTTCCAGATCTTCTTCGGTGTCGATGCCCGGGCGCGCCGGCTCGTCGACCAGTGCGACGCCGATGCCGATGCCCGCCGCGAGCGGCCGAAGCTGCTCGAGTCGCTCGATCTGATCGAGCGGATTGGCAGGAAGCTCGACCCACTGCATCAGGGCATCGCGCGTATAGGCGTAGACTCCAAGGTGCTGCCAGATGCGCGAGCGCTGTAGTCGGGCGTCGTCCGCCTCGCGCAGATACGGAATCGCGGCTCGCGAAAAATACATCGCCCGACCGTCATCGGCCGCGACGACTTTGACCACAGAAGGATCGCCGAGGGCACGCTCGTCGGCGATGACCGCGGCCGTGCCGAGCGGGAATCGGCGCTCCGTCACCATCCCGGCCGCGCCGAGCACGGCGCCGCGCGACACGAAGGGCTCATCGCCCTGCACGTTCACGACGACGTCGAACCCAGCAAACTCGGCGCGCCGCGCCACCTCGGCCACGCGATGGGTGCCCGAGGGGTGAATGTGCGAGGTCATCACTGCCGTCGCGCCGTGAGCGGCCGCGGCAGCGGCCACCTCCTCGCTGTCCGTCGCCACGACGACGCATTCGGCTACCCCGATCTCGCTCACGCGCTTCCACACGCGGACGACAAGCGGGAGCCCGGCGAGCTGGCGGAGGGGTTTTCGGGGGAGACGCGTGGCGCCCAGTCGCGCTGGGATGACGGCGAGCGTCCTCATGCGTGGCGCTCGGCGGGAGTGGCGCACACGGCCGCGACAATCACGTCCTGAAATGTAGGCTGTGCCGGAAAGGCGCGCAAACCGATGGCGCCGCCTGCGTGGCTACCGCGAGGCAGCGAACCCGAAGCTCATCCTCACGTGGTGTCTTGCCGGATCGACGAGCGCCTCGGCGTAGAGGTAGCTCACGGAGAGGCGTGCGCCCACCGCCTGATCCAGGGCGGGCAGCGCTCGCACCCCCGCTCCGCCGATCGCGTCGCGCAGCGTCAGCACCGGCGATCCGACGAACGGAAGCGCGACCTTTCCGAGTGGGATGTCGTAGTCACCATCGAGGTACACGAGCTCATCGCCACCGAGCGTCAATGGGTCGAGGGTCGCCAGACTGCCGGGGCCACCCAGAAATGCCCACCGCTGGCGCGGCGTGCTGCCCGGCGTCGTAAGCACCGCGTGGGCGAGGACGCGCAGCCGCTGTCCTCGAAAGGAAGCGATCGTGAAGCGCGCATCGAGCGTGGCCTGTCCGAAGGTCGCGGCGTTCGTGAGCGCGCTCATACGCGAGCCGCGCCCCGCTTCGAGATCGAGTTCGCTGTTGGTCGATACCCCGCCGCTCGTCCAAGCGAGCGTCGCACCGGCGACGAGCGACGAGATGTCGCCGTCGTCGATCGGTGGATTGGCGCGGAGCATGTCATTGCGGCTGTGGTGGCCACTCAAGCTCCAAGGCCCACCGAGCGCGTTCGAGTCCGGGCGAGTGCTGGACGCTCGCTCCCAGCGCCCACCAAGATACGGCTCGAGCGACCGGCCATCGCCCTCCCAACGCCGACTCGCCGCCCCTTCGACGCGCGTCGCCCGAAAGTAATTTCGCATGTCGTCGCCGAGCACGAAGGTAGACGCGCTGTTGACGAGGTCGGGCCGAATCCAGGCGTCGTTGGTGAGCGTGTTCCGAGCGGCTGACAGCCGAAGCGTCGAACGCCCGCCAAGACGCAGCTCGGCGTCGGCCGACGGATCGAACGCGCCGAGCTGCGACCGGTAGGCGATCCCCGGCTCCACGTCCAGGCCGGCGTGCGGGCTGGCGAAGTGCGCCGCGATCGGCAACGTGAGCCCATCCGTTCGGTCGTACGTCGGCACGACGAACCCGAGTGGGCCGGCCCACTCGAAAATGGACCGCGAACGGACGACGAGCGATCGATACGACAGATCGTAGCCGCCGTCGACGGCGACGATGTCGTAGGTAAAATCTCGAAACGCGCTCCGCGTGCCAGCGATCGTGGCGAGCGCCGACTCGTATATCCCGCCGCCGAGGGTGACCGCACCGCCGGTGACCCGAGCGCCCGGGTGGGTGTAGAGATCGCCCGCCACGACGATGATGTCGCCGTCGACCGTTCCGTCGATGACGGCATCGCGTCCAAGAACAATCAGCGGCCCGCGCGCGGTGCTGTCCCGCGGCACGACGTACGGCATGTTCGCGGGCACGACGGCGCGGTACGGTTGGGCGAGCACGGTGCGCAGAATGTCGCCGCCCGGGCCCGGACCGGCGTCACGGAGCCGCACGTGCGGCGTCTGGGCGCGCGCCGCCCCGCCCCACGCGAGCAGGGCGAGGAGCGCCGCGCCGCGAATCACCGCGCGAGCTCCAGGAAATTCTGTAGGAGGGCCTTGCCCTGCGGCGTCATGATCGATTCCGGATGGAACTGCACACCGTATACCGGATGCTCGCGATGGCGCACGGCGTGTACCTCCGTCGGATCGTCCTTGGCCACGGCGACGATCTCGAGCGACTCCGGCATCGAGCCGCGGTCGACGATCAGCGAATGATAGCGCATGACCGTCATCGGCGAGGGCAACCCGGCAAAGATGCCAGTACCGTCATGACAGATCTCGGATGTCTTTCCGTGCATCACCCGGTCGGCCCGGACGACGGCGCCGCCGTAGGCCTGTCCGATCGCCTGGTGACCGAGGCACACGCCGAGCGTCGGAATGCTCGGTCCCCAGCGCCGGATCGCGTCGACCGTCACGCCCGCCTCGGACGGCGTGCAGGGACCGGGCGAGACCACGATCGCCGACGGTGCCAGGCGCCCGATCTCATCGACGGTGATCGCGTCGTTCCGGCGCACGGTCGCCTCGGCCCCTAGCTCGCCGAGATACTGCACGAGGTTGTAGGTGAACGAGTCGTAGTTGTCGATGACGAGGAGCATGACGTTCGCACTGAATTGTGCGGGCGAGAGTTGAGCTGTGCAATATACCGCCCGGCGCGCGGACTGGCTCAGGCACGCGGGTGAAACTGGCGGTGTACCTGCCGCAGGTACTCGCGGTCGACGTGCGTGTAGATCTGTGTGGTCGAGATGTCGGCATGGCCGAGCATCTCCTGCACGGCGCGGAGATCGGCGCCGCCCTCGAGGAGATGCGTCGCGAACGAATGGCGGAGCGTGTGCGGCGACACGGCCTTGGTGATTCCGGCGCGTTCCACGTGCCGGCGCAGAATCTTCCAGGCGCCCATTCGGGTGAGCGGCTCGCCGCGCGCATTCAGAAAGAGTACGCCCTTCCCGTTTCCACGCTCCAATCGAGGCCGCAGCTCGCGAATGTAGGTCGCCACGGCGCCGATCGCCGAGCGCCCGATCGGCACGAGCCGCTCTTTGCTGCCCTTACCGAACACGCGTACCAGGTGCTCCTCGAACAGCACGTCGCGCACGCCGATCGTGATCCATTCGGATACTCTCAAACCCGCGCCGTAGGCCAGCTCGAGCATGGCCCGGTCGCGAAAGGCCAGCGTGTCATCGAGCGTCGGCGACGCGAGAAGCTTCGCCACTTCGTCGACCGTCAGCACCTCGGGCAGCGTGCGCCACCGTTTTGGCGTCTCGAGCCGCTCGCTCGGATCGCGGGCCACGACGCCGTCAGCGAGGAGAAAGCGAAAGTACGTGCGCACCGCCGAGATGTTGCGGCGGATCGATGCGGGCGACAGCCCGACGTCCTTCAAGTGATACACGAAGTCGCGGAGCAACTTGCTCGTCACGTCGAGCGGCGTCGGGGCGCCGTGGAGGCGCGCGAAGTCGACGAGCCGTTCGACGTCGCGCTGGTACGCCTCGAGGGTACGCGGCGAGGTGCCTTGCTCGAGCGTCAGGTAGTCGCCGAACCGCTCGAGCTGGTAGCGCAGCGCGGCACCTTCGTCGACCATCGTCCGCTCACGCGTCAGCGGCGACGATCGTCGCAACGGCGATGCAGGCGATACCTTCGCCGCGGCCGATCCACCCCATCCCCTCGTTCGTTTTTCCCTTGACGCTCACGGCGCTCACGTCCACGCCGATCGCGCCGGCCACTCGGGCGCGCATCAGCTCACGGTGATAGGATACGCGCGGCTTCTCGGCGACGATCGCGACGTCGACGTGCTGAACGATCCATCCCAGCTTTGCGACGCGGGCCACGGCGAGCGTCAACATCTCGATCGAATCGCGGCCCGCGTTGGCGGGATCGCGATCGGAAAACATCTCGCCGATGTCGCCGGCGGCGGCCGCGCCGAGTATCGCATCCGTGACGGCATGCGCCACCGCGTCGCCGTCGGAATGCCCCTCGAGATGCACGTCGCTCGGAATGGGAACGCCGCCGAGGATCAGAGGTCCCGGCGGCGCGAAGCGGTGCGAGTCGTAGCCGATGCCGACGCGTGTTGGGCGGTGGGCGTAGGAGGTCGGGCGCGGCCCGTCCGGCTTCGAGATCATGCCGCCGGGCTGGCCGCGAGCCGCTCCGGCCGATCCGCCGCGGGCTCGTCGCCGGACACCGCATTCAACAACGTATAATCCTGCCTCCGTCGCGCGACCTTGAACCCCGCGTCGACGATCAACCGCTCGATCTCGTGCGTCGTCGTGCGGTGCGTCGTGTTGGCGGCAGAGACGACGTTTTCCTCGATCATCAGCGAGCCGAAATCGTTGCAGCCGAAGCGGAGCGCGGTCTGACCAATTTTCAGACCCATCGTCACCCAGCTCGCTTGGAGGTTGGGGACGTTGTCGAGCACGACGCGTGCGATCGCGACGGTGCGCAGGTACTCGATGGCATCGGTCTTCGGCATGTGCGACATCGTCGGCGTGTTCTCCGGCTGGAGCGGCCAGCAGATGAACGCGGTGAACCCGTGCGTGCGCGACTGGACTTGGCGCACACGCTCGAGGTGCTCGATCCGTTCGGCGAGCGTCTCGCCGATGCCGTACATCATGGTGACCGAAGTCTTCATCCCCTCGCCGTGGGCGAGCTCCATGATCTCGAGCCAGCGGTCGGCTCCCGCCTTTTTTCTTGCGACCTGATCGCGCACGCGCTGGACGAGAATCTCGCCTCCGCCGCCCGGAATCGAGTCGAGCCCCGCTTTGATCAGCTCGCGGATGACGTCGATCGCTTCCATGCGGAAGGTCTTGGCGAAAAAGTCGACCTCGCTCGGGCTGAAGCCGTGGATGTGAATCGGATGGTGCGTCTTGATGTACCTGAGCAGGTCGAGATACCACTCGAACGGGATGTACGGATTGTGTCCGCCCTGCATGAGAATCTGGATTGCGCCGAGCTCCTTGGCCTCGTCGATCTTGGCGCCGATCTGCTCATACGACAGCGTCCATCCCTCGGCATGCTTCGGGCGCCGATAGAAGGCGCAGAAGCCGCAGTCGGCGACGCAGACGTTGGTGTAGTTGATGTTACGGTCGACGATGTAGGTGACCGTGTTGTGCGGGTGTTTCTCACGCCGCACGCGATCGGCCTCGGCGCCCAGCTCGATCAGCGACGCGTTCGTATAGAAATCCAGAATATCACGCATGGAAGACCTCTGATCTGTGCGCGCGGGTCAACTGCGCCCTGTCGGGTTGGAACACATTAGGCGCGAATGACACGGATGAACACCAATCGCTTCTCGGCGCCGAAGCCTCCTAGCCGCAACTGCGTTGTCGAGGCACCGTCGTGAACGTACGTCATCACATTCGAAGGGTTGCTCGTTGAGGCCCGAACCGAGTACGCCAATTGGTTCGATCGGTCCTGAGTCGCGTGATTCGCGTCCAAATTGTTGGAGCTCACCTCGGCACAAGAAGCACTCACGCCGCCGGGAGGAAAGCCAACGACCCGTTCGGCACCTTGCCCGCCGCGACGAGCCGCCGGAAGAACTCCGTCAACCCGGCGAGATGTTGATAGGACAATCCGTAGTCGAGCCCCGACAAATACTCCAGGCACACCGCACGCTCGACCCCCGTCGCGATGGCCGCTTGAGCGGCGAGCGTGTCCAGATGCGCGAGGCCCCAGTCGCGCGACGCCATGAGTTTCGCGTGTACGGCGAGTGAATCGGCCACCGGCGTGATTCGCTGCGCCACCCACACCGCGAACACGAACGGCAGCCCCGTCCACGACTTCCATTCAGCGCCGAGATCGTAGGCGTAGCGATACCCGGCGACACTGCCGCTCGCCGAGTGGTCGGGCGACCGGAGCCGTGACCAGAGATGCAGCGCGGCGTCGCCGATCACCAGCCGAGCGTCGTGCTCCTCCTCACCGAACTGCGCCACATCAGACAGTTCGGCGTTGGCCGGAACGAACGTCGGCCTGGCGTCCCACACATTCTCGAACAGCAGCTCGAGGAGGGCAACGCTCGTCATGGAGCTCTTGCTGACCAGCACGCGGCGGCCCTGCAGCTCCGACGCTGGCCGCTTCGCGAACAGCACCACGCTGCGCACGGGCCCATCGCTGCAGATCGACAGATCGGGCAGGAGCAGATACCGCCGTGCGTCGCGCGCATATTCCACCGCTGAGATCACGCTCACGTCGAGCGTGCCGGCGGCCATCTCGCGGTTGAGCACCGTCGGCACTCCGTCGACCAGCTCCGCATCCAACGCGATCACACCGCGGTCGATCGCCCCGTAGACCGGATAGCAGTTGATGTACGGGATGCGTCCGACGCGCATTGGCTGCGGCCTCGTGGCTCAGTCGGCGGCGACGTCGCGCGCGCCGGAGGGAGTGGCGAATTCGTCGCCCGCCTCGAAGGTGCGCAGAATGTTGTAGAACGAATCGCGCTCGGCCGGCACTTTTCGGGCGCCGCGAATCAGGCGCAATATCTGATCGAGCGTGAGGCGCTGTGACGTGTGTGCCCCCGCCTCGTGGTAGATCTTCTCGCGCACCACTGTTCCCTCGAGGTCGTTGACGCCGAAGTGCAGCGACGTCTGCGAGATGAACGGCGTGACCATGATCCAGTGCGACTTGATGTGGTCGATGTTGTCGAGAAAGAGCCGCCCCACGGCAAGGTTCTTCAGGTCGTCGAAGCCCGTGGTCGCCGTGCCCGTACGGTGGAGCGTCTCGCCGAGCTCGTTGTGGTCGGGATGATAGGCGAGCGGGATGTAGGCGAGATAGCCGTCCGTCTCGTCTTGCAGCGCGCGCAGCATCGAGAGATGGGCGATGCGGTCGGCGTACGTCTCGACGTGGCCGTAGAGCATGGTGCAGTTGGAGCGAATGCCCAGCGCGTGCGCCTCGCGGTGCACGTTGATGTACTCTTCGCCCGACAGCTTCTTGTCGGCGATCGTCGCCCGCACGCCGGGGCTGAACACTTCGGCGCCACCGCCGGGCATCGTATCGAGGCCCGCTTCTCTGAGCGCGACCAGCGTGTCGCGCACCGACAGCTTCTCGATCCGCGCCACGTGCGCGACTTCGACCGCGGTCAACGCCTTGATGTGGACGTGCGGAAAGCGCTCTTTGAGGCCGCGGAACATCTCCTGGTAATAGGCGAGCCCCGCCTTCATGTCCAAACCGCCGACGATGTGGAACTCCCGGGTCAGCGTGCTGTTCGACGTCGCCGCCTCGGCGTACACCTGTTCCATCGTGTAGCGGTACGCGCCCTCCTCTTTCGGCAATCGCGCGTACGAGCAGAAGACGCACGTCTTCCGCAGGATGCAGATGTTGGTCGGATTGATGTGGTGGTTTGCCGCGAAGGTGACGCGGTCGCCGTGCTTGACGCGGTTGACCGCGTCGGCCATGTGGCCAATGCCGAGGAGATCGCCGCTCTCGAACAGTGCGACGCCGTCGGCGTCGGACAGACGCTGACCCCGTTCGACTTTGTCGGCGATCGGCCCGAGCGCGGCGTCGCTAATCAGCGAGCGGTCGAGCGGTGCGGCGACCGGCATGGGCTGTCTACTCCTCGAAGCGCTTGATGGCGAGCGTGACGTTGTGCCCGCCGAAACCAAAGCTGTTGCTGATCACCGCGCGAATCGGGCGGTGCTTCGCCGTATTCGGCGTGAAGTCGAGGTCGAGCTCCGGGTCGGGCGTCTCGTAGTTGATCGTCGGCGGTACGACGCAGTCTTGTACGGCGAGCGAGCCGATGATGAACTCCACGGCGCCTGCGGCGCCGAGCATGTGCCCGGTCATCGACTTGGTCGAGCTGACGTGCACTTTCTTGGCATACTCGCCGAACACCGCCTTGATCGCCTTGGTTTCGTTCAGATCGTTGGCGGGCGTCGACGTTCCGTGCGCGTTGATGTAGTCGATGTCGACGGGAGCGAGCCTGGCGTCCTCCATTGCCCGGCGCATGGCGCGCTGCGCGCCTTCACCCTCAGGCGCGGGGGCCGTCAAATGGTACGCGTCCCCCGTCGCACCATATCCCACAATCTCGGCGTATATTCGCGCGCCGCGATTGATCGCGTGCTCCAGCGCCTCGAGGATCACGATGCCGCCCCCTTCGCCCATCACGAAGCCGTCGCGCGTCGCGTCGAACGGGCGCGACGCCGTTTCCGGCGATTCATTCCGCTCGGAGAGGGCCTTCATGTTCGCGAAGCCGCCGATCGCCATCGGCGTCACGGTCGCCTCGGAACCGCCGGTGATGATGAGATCCGCGTCGCCATACTGGATCGTGCGATACGCGTCGCCGATTGCGTGCGCGCTCGTCGCGCAGGCCGAGATCGTGGCGTAGTTCGGGCCGCGCGCATTAAAGCGCATCGACACGAGACCCGCCGCGATGTCGGAGATGAACATCGGAATGAAGAACGCGCTGATCTTGCTCTCGCCGCGCTCGCGGTAGACGTCGTGCTGCTCCTCGAAGGTCTTGAGGCCGCCGATCCCGCTGCCGATGATCACGCCCAGCCGGTTGGGATCGTAGCGTGTCGAGTCTTCGAGGCCGGCGTCGGCCATCGCCTGCACCGAGGCCGCGATGGCGTACTGCGCGAACGGGTCCGCGCGCTTCGCTTCCTTGCGATCGAGATAGGTGAGCGGGTCGAACCCTTTCACCTCACAGGCGAAGCGGACGGGAAAGCTCGACGCGTCGAATTTCGTGATCGGGCCGCCGCCGGACACCCCCGCCGTGATCGCGCGCCAAGTCGCCGCCACGTCGTTGCCGACTGGCGTAATCGCCCCCATACCGGTGACGACGACCCGACGCTTCATCCGTGGTTCCTCACTCCGGCGCTTCGCGCCTTCGCTCGGAATTCCGCGTTTCTGGCCACGTGGGTCCTCACTCCGGCGCTTCGCGCCTTCGCTCGGAATTCGACAGTCCGGCTCATTATGCGTTCGTGCCCATCTTCTGGTTCAGATAGCCGATCGCGTCGCCGACGGTGCGGAGCTTCTCCGCATCCTCGTCCGGAATGTCAATGTTGAACTCCTTCTCGAACTCCATGACCAGCTCGACGATGTCGAGACTGTCCGCGCCAAGATCCTCGATGAAGCTGGCCTCGTTGGTGAGCTTCTCGCGCTCCACACCGAGCTCCTTCTCGATGATGTCGCGGACCTTTTGAGCGTTGTCAGCCATGGGACTCGTGCCTCTCTCGAATGAGGGTAGTATGGTGCGCGTAATCTAGCGAGCTACAGGGGCTCGGGGTGAGGTGATGCGTCGCGGCGGCCGTCACATCACCATCCCGCCGTCGACGACGAACACCTGCCCCGTGACGTACGATGCGTGCTCGGACGCGAGAAACGTCACGATCGACGCGATGTCGTCGGGCGTGCCCAGTCGAGCAAGCGGGATTTGCGTGAACAACGTCTGCTTCGCCTCGTCGGTCATCGCCGAGGTCATGTCCGTTTCCACGAACCCGGGCGCGACGACGTTCGCCAGCACGTTTCGCGACGCCAGCTCCTTGGCGACCGATTTCGTGAGCCCGATCAATCCGGCCTTGCTCGCCGCGTAGTTCGCCTGTCCCTTGTTGCCGACGAGTCCGACCACGCTCGCGATGTTGATGATCCGTCCCCACCGGCGCTTCATCATTCCACGCGCCGCGGCGCGAATGGCGACGAAGGCGCCGCGCAGATTGGCGTCGAGCACTGCGTCCCAGTCCTCGTCTTTGATGCGGAACAGGATGTTGTCGCGCGTGAGCCCCGCGTTGTTGACCAGGATGTCGACCGCTCCGAAGTCGCCTTCGACCCGCTCGACGAGCGACGCCACTGCGGCGGCATCGCCGACGTCGCAGGCATACCCTTTCGAGTCGCCGCCGAGCGCGGCCGCCGCCTCGCCGGCTGGACTCTGGTCGCGCCCGACGATCGCGATGCGCGCGCCGGCACCGGCCAGCCGTGACGCGATCGCGCGCCCGATTCCGCGGGTGCTTCCGGTGACGAGCGCCGTGCGTCCACTCAGATCGATCTTCATGCGCGGATCGGGGGGCCGGCGCGGCCGTCGCGGCTCATACGGCGACGAGTCCGCGGATCTGGCCGACTTCCGCCGCCGTACCACAGGTCGCGGTCTTCAGCTCCGGCGCGATCTTGCGAACGAGACCGGACAACACCGAGCCCGGCCCCATCTCGAGAAAGAGCGCGTCTGGAAAGCGCCCCGCCATCGCACGAATGACGTCCGTCCACCGTACAGGCTGGGTGAGCTGGTCGAGCAGCAACCGCTTGGCCCGATCGACCTCGAGCACCGGCTCGGCAGTGGCGTTCGCGTAGACCGCGAAATGCGGGGCGTCAAACTTTGCTACCGCAAGCGCTTGCGACAGTCCAGCCGAAGCGCCTTCCATGAGCGGCGAATGGAAGGCGCCGCTCACATTGAGTCGAACCCCGCGCTTGGCGCCAGCATCCTTGGCAAGCACGATCGCCCGCTCCACGCCAGCCTCTTCACCGCTCACCACCGTCTGGCCCGGCGAATTGTAATTGGCCGGCACGACGAGCCCCGCGGCGCGACTCGCATCGGCGCAGATCGCATCCAGCGGACGATCGGTATCGCCGAGGATTGCCGCCATCGCTCCCGGGCGCGCGACGCCTGCCTCGTACATGAGCTCGCCGCGGCGGCGAACGACGCGCAGCGCGTCCTCGAGCGACAACGACTCCGCAGCATGGTATGCCGTGAATTCTCCGAGCGAATGCCCCGCTGCAGCGACGACGTTGGCACCGATCACATCGCGCGTTGCCGCCCAGGCGGCCGCACCGTGCGCCAGCAACGCCGGCTGGGCATTCTGGGTGAGCGTCAGCTCGTCCGCCGGGCCGTCGAAGCACAGCCGGGTGAGCGGCACGCCGAGCGCCCTGTCGGCTCGCTCGAAGACGTCCGCGGCGGCAGGAAAGGCCTCGACGAGGTCCTTCGCCATCCCCGGCTTCTGGGATCCCTGACCCGGAAAGAGCAGCACGACGTCCATGGCGGTCACCGGAGGCCTGGTTAGAGCCGGACGACCATCGAGCCCCACGTGAACCCGGCGCCGAAGGCGACGAGCAGCACCGTGGCGCCTTCGCCGACAACTCCGCGCGCGATCGCCTCGTCGAGGGCGATCGGTACCGACGCCGCCGACGTGTTGCCGTAGCGGTCGACGTTCACATAGACTTTGCTCATTGGGATATTCGCGTGCTTCGCGGTCGCCTCGATGATCCGTACGTTCGCCTGGTGCGGAATCATCAGGTCGATGTCGGTGCCGGTCAGCTTGGCCGCGTCGAGCGCCCGGGTCGCCGCCTCGGACATCGAGCGCACCGCGTTCTTGAACGTTTCGCGCCCGTTCATCTTGATGAATTGCGACCGCTCGGCCAGCACCTCGTTCGAGAACGGCCGTGCCGCGCCGCCCGACGGGCGGCAGAGCAGATCACCCAGCGTACCGTCGCTCCGCACGAACGTCGAGAGAATTCCGCGGTGCTGCTTGGAGCGCTTGAGGACCGCGGCACCCGCGCCGTCGCCGAACAGAACGCAGGTCGATCGGTCCGTCCAGTCAGTGATCGCACTCAGCTTCTCCACGCCCACGACGAGCGCCGTGTCGGCGTTCCCCGTCGCGATCATGCCTTCGGCGACCGTCGCGCCGTAGATGAAACCCGAACAGGCCGCGCCGACGTCGAATGCCGCAGCGCGTCCGGCGCCGAGGGCCGCCTGCAGGTCGACCGCGGCCGACGGCAGCAATCGATCCGGCGACGCCGTCGCGACGATGATGATGTCAAGCTCTCCGGCGTGCGTGCCCGCGCGCTCCATGGCGGCCCGCCCCGCGGCGGCGGCGAGATCGGTCGCGCTCTCCGTCTTGGCGATGTGCCGCTGCTTGATGCCGGTCCGTTCGACGATCCACTCGTCCGTCGTCTCGATGCCGATCGCCGCGAAATCGTAGTTGGTCATGACGGTGGCCGGCGTGCCGCGCCCGGTGCCTGCGATGTACGCGATGGGGCGCTTCATACCGTTCCGTTTCCTTCCTGCAGGCGCCGGCCGATGTGCTCGTCCATGCGCGATTCGACTGCCTGAACCGCCACGTTGATCGCGTTCTTGATCGCGCGCGGCGACGATTTGCCATGTGAGATGATGCTCACGCCTTTCACGCCGAGCAGCGGTGCGCCGCCGTGCTCCGAGTAGTCGAGCTGCTTGAGCGCGCCCAGCATGGTCTTCTGGTCGAGTCCCGACTTGGCGAGGAGGCCGATGATGAACGGCGCGATCCCCTCGTAGAACTTGAGCAGCACGTTGCCGACGAACCCGTCGCAGACGACGACGTCGATCGGTCCGCGGTCGCAGGCGCCATTGGGCAGGTCGCGCCCTTCGACGTTGCCGACGAAGTTGAGGCCCGCCTTCTCGAGCAGGGCGTGCGCTTCCTTCGAAACCGCGTTTCCTTTCTCCGGCTCCTCGCCGATGCTGAGGAGTCCGACCGCCGGGTTCTGGCGGCCGAGCAGGTCTTCGGCGTACACGGTGCCGAGGCGCGCGAACTGGAGCAGCTCGTCGGCCGAGCAATCGACGTTGGCGCCCGAGTCGAGAACGACGACCGGCTTGCGCGCCGTTGGGAAATGCGTCGCGATGGCCGGCCGCTTGAGGCCGGCGTGGAGCCGGAGGGCGAGCATCGACGCCGCCATCTGTGCGCCGGTGTTGCCGGCCGACACGAAGGCATCGGACGCCCCCTCCGATTGGAGGCGAAGCCCGACGAGCATCGAGCTGTTCGGCTTGCCGCGGACGGCCGCCGCCGGCTTGTCCGTCATCTCGATCACCTCGGCCGCCTCGACGGTCGACAGTCGCCCGCGCTGCGCTTTCAAGGGCG
>DATNAT010000311.1:0-5415 GCA_035572355.1 Gemmatimonadaceae bacterium | reverse complement strand
GCGCGGCGCGGCGCCGGCTTGCGTCGTGATTGCGATCCGTTCGGCATGTGACGAAGATACACCCCGTCAGACAGCCCTTTCACTCGGGAACAACATGACCGACGACCGCTGGATGTCGCGCCGCGACGCCATGAAGCTGAGCCTCGGCGTCGGTGCCGCGCTCGCCTTCGGCCGCGGCAGACTGCTCGCCGAGACCGAGCGAGACGACGCGGGCCGACAGGCGGCCGAACTGGTCACGCGGGCCATTCCGTCGACGGGAGAACGGTTGCCGGTGGTCGGCATGGGCACGGCGGTGATCTACGAGAATCCGACGCCGGAACAGATTCCCCCGCTGCGCGACACGCTGCGCGCCTTTCCCGGTCTCGGCGGCCGCGTCCTTGATTCGTCCCCTTCGTACGGACGCGCCGAGAGCGTGGTAGGCGATCTGCTGGCCGAGCTCAAGACGCGCGATCGGTTTTTTCTGGCCACCAAAGCGTACGTGCGCGGGTCGGAAGATCGTGCGGCCTGTGCGGCGCGGATGCAGCAGTCGCTCGACCGGTTGAAGACCGATCATGTCGACCTGATGCAGATCTGGAACGTGTCCAACCCGACGCTGGTGGCGCCGCTGCTCGACGAGTGGAAGGCCGCGAAGCGCGCCCGGTACACCGGCATCACGAGCAGCTTCAAACGTCAGTACGACGCGCTCGAGGCGGCAATGCGCGCGCACAAGTACGACTTCGTGCAGATCGACCTCGCGATCGACAATCGGAGCGCGCAGGACCGCATCATTCCGCTTGCCGCCGACTTGGGCATGGCCGTGCTCGTCAACGGCCCGTTTGGAAGGAACCGCGTATTTCAGAAGACGAAAGACAGACCGCTCCCCGAGTGGGCCAAGGAGTTCGACGCCACCAGCTGGGCGCAGTTCGCGCTCAAGTACATCGTGTCGAACCCGCAGGTGACCGCGGCCATACCAGGGATCGGAAGCGTCGCGTATGCGACCGACGATCTCGCTGCCGCGCACGGCCGACTACCCGACGCGCCGACCCGCAAGCGCATGGAAGCGTACATCGACGCGCTGTAGCCGCGGCTACGGAGCTCGATCCTGCCCGTGATCGAGTACAATGCGGAGCGAAACGACGCCGAGCTGCGGAAGCTTGACGGTGTCGCGCTGCACGAGCGTTCGCTTTTCGACCGTCGTCGCGATCGTCAGCGTCGCGCCCGCGCGGAGATAGCAGAGCTGGAACGCCCCGTCGCCGCTGCTGCGTCCGGTCTGGCGAATGTCGTCGTACATCGGATTGCCGACGAGGCGGGCATCGAAGGCGGCGTCGCTCGCCGGCGTGCCGTCGCTCAGCGCGATGCGCCCAAGCACGAATACGCTCAGCCGGTCCGTACCGCGCCGATTCGGAATGCCGAGCGAGTCGCAGGTCTGTCGCATGAAGGCTTCGATCGGCGGGATCGATAGGACCAGATTGCCGACGTCGGCAGAATCGACCTCGATGCGGCGCGGTGGGTTTTCGGCGCGGCCGGTCGACGCGACGATGCTGTCGCCGGCGAAGAGGTTGTACGGACCGGGGAAGACTCGAGAGAGGCGAAAGGATCCGTCGGTCGCCGTGCGGGCGGTGTCGTCGGCTCCGCCGAGCCACACGCGGGCGTTCGCCACCGGCTTTCCATCGGCTGCGTCGCGGACGATGCCGCGCACCGTGGCGAGCGGCAAACTCCATTGCGTCCCGTCGGGCCAGGCGGCGGTCGTGATCACGTCGCCGATGTCGTGAATGGCGACAACATGCGACCGAGTGCCGCCGAGGTCGTAGCTGCTGCGGGCCACGATGTGCTCGACTTCGGGGAGGTGCAGGTTCCAGCGATTGATCACCGCGACGCCGTTAGCCGTGCGGAAGTCGACGGCGCCGCCCGGATTCGCCGTCGACCTCGCGGAGCTTGGCAGGCCGTCGTACTGGAATGCGATGGACCGGAGCTGCCGTGCGGTCGTGTCGATCCAGATCGTGCCCCTGATGTCGACGATGCCGTCGCGGCCGCGCGCCGGCTCGAAGGCGAGCCCGAGCTCACCGGCCGGCCGACGCGTATCGCGATCGAGCGAGAAACAGTGCGCGGCGGCGAACGCCGGGTCGAGCAGCCCGTCGGCGTCGGGGGCATAGTACAGGAGATCGTCGCCGTGCAGCGCGACATAGCCGACCTTGCTGAACTCCTCGGCTGGGTGCGCGGCCTGAAACGGCCGGTTCGACGCTCCATTCTCGTGCTGGATCAACTGCGAGAGGATGCGCTTGCCGTCGCCGTCGCGGCGCTGGTCGTAGTGGATGAACGTGAGCGCGGGCGGGCTCGATTTCCGAGCCACGATGGTGGCGAGCAACGCCGCGCGCGCCTGTTCCCAGAGCGCCAACGCGGCAGCGCGATCGTCCCGTCGCTTGCATCCCGGCGTGTCGACGACGTCCACCGCCGCGAGCAAGGTCGGCAGGGCACCCATCGCGAGCGTGACCACGGAGTCGGCGTGCGGGTACGAGATCACGAACGGGATCGATGCCGGGTGGAACCCGATGCGCACGAGCGTCAGGCGCCGGACCCGGCCGACGATCGGCGCCGCGAATCTGCCGGTGCCACCCGTAATCGTCTGGCTGAGCGTTCGGCCGGCAGAATCTCGGAGCGTGACGACCGCTCCGGCGATCGCGTCGCCCGAGGCGCTGTCGCGCACGACGCCAACCACGCGCTGGGCCGCGATCGGCCGCGCGACCGCTCCGGCGACGAACAGGCCAACGACGAACGAGCAACCGCGCATCGCACGCCCTCCCGCCCCGCGCTCACCGCGCTAGAAGAACACCGGCTCCCGGTAGGCCCCGAACACACTCTCCATCGCGGCGCGAATCTCGTACAGCGTGCAATACCGGCGCGCGCAGTCGAGGATGTAGGGGAAGACGTTCTCCGTCCCGGCGGACGCGGCGCGCAGGCGCTCAAGCGCCGCGTCGCAGGCCGCACTGTCGCGCGTCGTGCGCATGCGGGCCATGCGCTCGCGCTGCGACTGCTCGGTGTCGGCTCCGACTTTGAGAATCGGAATCGAGAGCTCGGGCTCGTCGGTGACGAACTCGTTCACGCCCACGATTGCGCGCCGGTGCTGCTCGATCTCCCACTGCTGGCGGGCCGCCGACTGGGCGATCTTGCGCTGGAACCATCCCGTCTCGAGGCCCTGCACCACGCCGCCTTCGGCGTCGATCGCTTCGAACAGCGCCTCGGCTTCGTCTTCGAGCTGGTCAGTGAGCGCTTCGACGTAGTAAGAGCCGCCCAGCGGATCGATCACGTTCGGCACGCCGGTCTCGTACGCCAGCACCTGCTGCGTGCGCAGCGCGACCTGCACTGCCTCTTCGGTCGGCAGGGCGAGCGTCTCGTCCATCGAGTTGGTGTGCAGCGACTGCGTGCCGCCGAGCACCGCCGCCAATGCTTGATAGGCGACGCGCACGACGTTGTTCATCGGCTGCTGTGCGGTCAGCGTCACGCCGGCCGTCTGCGAGTGGAAGCGCATGACCCACGAGCGCGGGCTCTTCGCGCCGTACCGCTCGCGCATGTGCCGCGCCCAGATGCGGCGCGCCGCGCGCAGCTTTGCGATCTCCTCGAAGAAGTCGTTGTGGATGTCCCAGAAGAACGAGAGGCGCGGCGCGAAGTCGTCGACGTTCAGCCCGCGCGCGATGCCCCGCTCGACGTAGGTGAAGCCGTCGGCGAGCGTGAACGCCAGCTCCTGCGCCGCGGTGGCGCCGGCTTCGCGGATGTGATATCCGGAAATCGAAATGGTATTCCAGAGCGGCGCGTGCTTGGCGCCCCACTCGAAGCAGTCGACGATCAGCCGCAGCGCGGGCTCGATCGGGAAGCACCAGGCGTGCTGCGCCATGTACTCTTTCAAGATGTCGTTCTGAATCGTGCCGCGCAGCTGGTCCGCCTTGACACCCTGCTTCTCCGCCGCGGCGATGTAGAACGCCCACAGGATGATCGCCGGCCCGTTGATCGTCATCGACGTCGACACCTGGTCGAGCGGGATGCCGTCGAACAGCACCTCCATGTCGGCCAGGCTCGAGATCGCGACACCGGTCTTGCCCACTTCACCAAGCGAGCGCGGATGATCGGAGTCGTAGCCCATCAGCGTCGGAAAGTCGAACGCCGTGGAGAGCCCGGTCTGCCCGTGCTCGAGCAGGAATTTGAAGCGGGCGTTGGTGTCCTTGGCGCTGCCGAATCCGGCGAACTGCCGCATCGTCCAGAGCTTGCCGCGATAGCCGGTCGGGTGGATCCCGCGCGTGTACGGGTAGGCGCCCGGCACCGAGACGTTCTCGGACGAGTGCGGCTCGACGTCCAGCGCCGTGTACAGCGGCTCGACCTCGCGCGCCGAATTCGTAAAGCCGATGTCGCGCACCTCGCCGGCGTCGTACCGCCGCCGCCACTCGGCAACCTCGGCCCGGAGGCGCTCGAGCTCCGCGCGCTGCGTCGATTCGGTCTCGCTGAACGATCGCGTAGAAGTCATCACTCAGTCCGTGTCAGGAGGTCACCGCTGCGAGCAAGGAGCGCATCGGCGACGGCGAATGGATTGGTCGCCCCCGATTCGAGCCCCGGTAGTTGATCGTCCAGCCAACGGTTCGTCTCCGCGTCGCGCCAGAGGCGGGCGCTCACCCGCTCCTGAACGACGTCCACGACCCGCTCGCGCAACCGCGCGCGGCGGCGTTCACGCAACGTCCCGCTCTGTTCAAGATAATGAAAGTGACGGTCGAGCGCGCCCGCGAGCTCCGTGACGCCCTCCCCTTGCGTTGCGACACTTCGTAACACCGGCGGCGTCCAGCGGTCCGAGACGGCGCTCTTGGCGGCGGCGCGCGCCGCCCGACCGGGATTCATCGCCATCCGCTCGGCCTCCGTCATCGCGCGACCGAGATCGACGCCGTGATGCGCCGGCACATGCTTGAGGGTCGCGCCGTCGCGCAGACCGAGCATCAGCTCGAGCTCGTTGCGCAGGCGATCGGCCCCGGGTCGGTCCGCTTTGTTCACCACGAACAGGTCGGCGATCTCCATCAGCCCCGCCTTGAGCGTCTGGATGGAATCGCCGGACTCGGGAACGAGAACGACCACACTCGTGTCGGCCGTGCGTGCGATGTCGAGCTCCGTCTGTCCGACGCCCACCGTCTCGACGAGCACGCGGTCGAGCCCGAAGGCGTCGAGCACGTCGGCGACCTCACGGGTGGTTGCGGCGAGTCCGCCAAGTGAGCCGCGCGTTGCCATCGATCGAATGAACACGCCCGGATCGAGCGCGACCGACTCCATGCGAATGCGATCGCCGAGCAGCGCACCGCCGGTGAACGGCGACGTCGGATCCACGGCGACGATGCCGACCGAGAGGCCGGCGTCGCGATAGGTGCGCGCGAGCTGCGTGGTGAGCGTGCTCTTGCCGGCGCCCGG
>DATNAT010000310.1:0-26926 GCA_035572355.1 Gemmatimonadaceae bacterium | reverse complement strand
GGTGAAAGACTATTTCGTACAGTCGATCGCGATCGCCGCGGCATCGCACTTTGTCGCCGACCCCAAGGCCGCGCCTCCGACGCCGACGCTCACGCGAAACGCCGAGTTCCTCCAAGCGCACAAGGCCGACCTCGACCGACTCGATGCGCAGCGATCGGGGAAACCGGTGGTGACCGTCACACCTTGAGTTGTGAGTTGTCGGCCAGGCTGGAGTCGGGGACCGTGGAGGGGGCGGCTGCCAAGGGAAATCGGACGGCCGCCAACTGATCGCCGACATCCGACCCGGCGTCACGGGGAGCTGACCGGCGTGACTAGGAAGGGTTGGGTGGGACGCGTGAGAGGGCGTAGCAGAGCGCGGTGACCTCATCGCCTTGGCGAAGCAATTCGATCGCCACTCGTGCGGGCAGAATTTTGAGGTCGCGCGCTTTGATCAGTTGGTTCTCGACCTCTTTCGCCGACCCGTACGCGATGTCGGCATAGCGTGCGAGCTCGCGGCGCGACCGCTTGGCGCAGCCCTCAGCCAACGCGTCGGGAATGGAGTTGACGGCGCGCAGAATTTGCGCCCGAGTGCCGGTCGAGGCATTGGCGCGGCATCCGGCGAACGCGCCGTGAACGGCGAGCGCGAACGCGTGGCCCTTCTGCCAGGCCACAAGCCGCTTGAAATCCCCCATGCGCTTGCCTCTCCGGTGAAGGTCATCGCATGGTAGCGTCGGCCGACTCGCACGTGTCATCGTTCCGTCGCGACAGCACCCATTCGGCTTCACCGGTCACGCGGGGTCGGAAGTCAGGGATCGGTTGGCGGCCGTCCGATTTCCCTTGGCAGCCGGACCATCCAAGCCACTCGAACCCAGCCTGGCCGACAACTCACAACTCACACCTCGCACCTTCCGACCCTCGCACCCGACCAGTAACGTCCCCTATCTCCTCCGCTACCGATCGATCATGCGCAAATCGCTCCTCATCACCGCCTCGCTCCTCCTCGCCGCCGCGTCGCCGGCCGTCGCCCAGCGCGCGATTCCGACTCCCTCCTCCATCCTCGGCTTCGAGCCCGGCGCCGATCGCCATCTGCCAAGCTGGAAGCAGATCGTCGACTACTTCACCGCCCTCGATAAGGCGAGTCCTCGCGTCAGCGTCCGAACGCTCGGCCAAACGACGCTCGGCCGCCCGTTCATCGTCGCCTTCATCTCCGACTCGAGCACCCTCGCCAATCTCGATCATTATCGGCAGATCCAGCGCCGGCTCATGGACCCGCGGCTCCGCGCCGCCAACGAGCGCCAGAAGCTGATCGACGAAGGAAAGAACGTCATCCTCGTCACGTCGGCGATCCACTCCAACGAATCCGGCGGCTTCACCACGCCGATCGTCCTCGCCGATCGCCTTGCCCGCGGCAACGATCGCGACACTAAGATGATTCTCGACAACACCATCATCATGCTCGTGCCATCACAGAATCCTGATGGCGTCGACATCGTTGGCGACTACTATCGGTCGACGCTTGGTACGCCGATGGAAGGCCGCGACCCGCCCAACCTCTACGCCAAGTACGTCGGTCACGACGACAATCGCGACTGGTACGCGTTCACGCAGCCCGAGACGCGGTACACCGTGGACTCGCTCTACACGCCCTGGGATCCGGAGATCGTCAACGACATCCATCAGCAGGGCTCGAACGCCGGGCGGTTGTTCATTCCGCCGTACATGGACCCGATCGATCCGAACATCGATCCGATTCTCACCGCCGCAACGAACGGCCTCGGCATGTCGATGGTCTGGCGGATGACGAACGAAGGATTCACCGGCATCGCGAGCAACGCGTCGTACGACCAATGGTCGCCGGCGCGGCAGTACTCCCTCTATCACCGCGGCGCGCGGCTCCTTACCGAGACCGCGAGCGCGCGGCTCGCCACGCCGATCGACATTCCGTTCGATCAGCTCGGCTCGGGCCGCGGCTACGAGGCAAAGACGGTGACGTGGAATTTTCCGTCGCTCTGGACGGGCGGCCACTGGACGTACGGCGACATCGTACGTTATCAGACCGCGGCGAGCTGGGCGCTCTTTCTAAACGCGGCGGAGAATCGGCGCGCCTGGCTCGAGGGCTACGCCGCGCTCGCCGACCGCGCCATGGGTCCGGAGCCCGCGTGGGGCCGCGATGCCTGGCCGACCGCGTTCGTGATCCCGAAGACCCAGCCTGATTCGCAGGCGCGTGACCGCCTCGTCTGGACATTGCAGCATGGCCAGGTCGAGGTGCGTACGGCGGCGGCACCGGTGACCGCAAACGGAACCACCTATCCCGCCGGCAGCTACGTGGTGCTCACCAAGCAGCCGTTCGGCGGATACGCCAAGACGATGCTCGAGCGGCAGCACTATCCCGATCTGTTCGAGTATCCCGGCGGTCCGCCGAAACGCCCCTACGACGTCACGGCGCAGACGCTACCGCTTCTGTTCGGCGTCGACGTCGGAACGGTGATGGACGCGCCTCCGCCCACCGGCAGCGTGCTCAAGGAAATTCCCGAGCCGCATTACTCGGCGCCGCTCAGCGGCCACTCGACCAAGCGCATCGCGATTTACCGCCCGAGCGCCACCGAGCCGATCGACGAAGGGTGGACGCGCTTTCTATTTGACTCATATAAAGTTCCATATACGTCGATCACTGAGAAGGACGCCGAGGCGGGCCCGCTCAAGGATCGGTTCGACGTCATCGTCTTTCCCGAGGGCGTGATCGGCGGACGCGGCGGCGCTGGTCGCGGCGGCGCTGGTCGCGGCGGCCGGGGCGGCGGTGCTGGCGGCGGGGGCGGGCGCGGCAGCGACGCGGCGGCGGTGTTCAAGGCCATCGATGCCTTCGTGCAGTCGGGCGGAACGGCGCTCGCCTTCAATACGTCGTCGACCGCGATGATCGACGGCCTCCAGCTGCCGGTCAAGAACGTGCTCGCTGGCGTGAGCAACAACGATTTCTACGCGCCGGGCTCGATCCTGTCGGTCGAGCTGAACCGCACGAGTCCGATCGTGCGCGGCTTCACCGCGACGGTGCCCGCCGTCTGGTTCGAGAACGGCCCAGCGTTCGAGATCACTGATCCGGCCGCGGCCACCGCGGTCGCCACCTATCCTGCGAGCGGCAACCCGTTGCTGTCCGGTTGGCTGCTCGGCGGCAGCAAGCTCAACGGTAAGGCAGCGCTGGTCGACGTTCGCCGCGGCCAGGGGCACGTCATCCTTTACGGCTTCCGGCCTCAGTATCGGGGCCAGTCGGTAACGACCTATCCATTGATTTGGAGCGCGATCAGCGAGTAGGGAACTTCGCTCGGCGCGGGCCTGCTTCTATATGAACGGGACGAACGAGCGGCGGCCCGCGCCGCCGCGGCTCGACGGCGCTTGCGCATCCGTGGTCAAACACGCATTCTGAAATGAGTAGTGATCCGCGTTACAAACCCGATGGCGTTGCACCCGTCTTTGGGCGCTCGTCCAATCGACTGAGGTTACGGCAGCTCGACGACTGCCGGCCTCGACCGTAGTTAGCCTCGGCCGAGTTGGATCGTCCCGCCTAGTAGGACTCGCGCGCCGCGCACGATTGCACGACCGCACTTCCCTCCGCACGTCAGCACTTCCCTCCGCTCTTCCCCGCAAGACCCCCCTCCTCCCCGCAGTCCCATGCTGTATCGCAGCTCTTCCTCCGCGATGGGGCGCGTCTTCTCATTACTCGCGGCCGTGATCCTCTGTGCCGGGATCGCCGACTGCGCCCCCTATTCGTCGGGCGCACGCGACGGAACGCTCAGCCCGTCCCTCGGTTCGCGCAGCGCGGCGAGAGCGACGCTCGGCGAGATCTTGTCCGGCGCGCCAGGCACCTACATCGATCGCCTGCTCGTCGACCGCGACTCGACGATCGAGCGATGGCCGGCGCGAATTGGTGATCCACTTCACATCTGGATCGATTCGTCCGCGATCCTGACCGGTGCGCAGGCCGAATTTCCGAGTGCCGTGCGCGGCGCGTTCACCGAATGGGGGACCACTGGAATCCCATTACGATTTGTATATGTAGCTTCTGAGCAGCATGCGGACGTTCGCGTGCACTGGACCGACCACTTGGATCACAAAACCGGGTCGACGACCTGGCGAACGGACAGGAACGGATGGCTCATGGTGACGGACATCACACTTGCGACGCATGTGAGCGACGGGCACGTTCTCGATGCACGGGGTATGAGGGCAATCGCGCTGCACGAAGTTGGGCATGCACTCGGCTTGAGCCATAGCGGAGATCCACAGGACGTGATGGCGCCGCTGGTACGAGTTGACGGATTGAGCTTGCCAGATCGCAGCACGATCAAGTTATTATATACGTTGCCTGCGGGACACATTCGCTAACTGGCGATCCGCTTCCCTCACCCGAGCTCACTATGCGCCTGCTCCGCGTCTTGATTCCGTGCCTCGTCGTTCTCACCGCGTGCGACAAGAGCAAGGATCAGCTTCGCACGCTCGCCCACGCCGATTCGCTCCGCACCGATTCCCTCGTCGCGATCAAGAATGATCTGCTGACCGAGGTGATGACGTCGACGAAGTTCGTGAACGACATCAACACCGAGATTGCGAAGCTCAAGGCGCGCCAGCGCGCCGATCAGCTCAATCCCAAGATGCTGACCGAGTCCGATGTCGCCTCGATGAAGGAAGAGCGCGCCGCCGTCGTGCAGCGCATCCACGCGCTCGTCGCGCGGCTCGACTCGAGCGAAACGCGCGTCGCGTCGCTCCGCTCGCGGGCCAATCGTCTCGCCCGTCACGATTCGACGCTCGTCGCGCAGGTCGCGCAGTACGAGGCGACGATCGGCGATCTGCGTCAGACGGTCGAGCACCAGAAGTCGGAGTATGAAGCGACGATCGCCAAGCAGAACCAGCAGATCGCGTCGCTCACCTCCAGAGTCGACACGGTGACCCAGGAGAACGTTCGGCTGGCCGGCGAGAAGACCGCACTCACCGATACGGTCTCCGAGCTGACGACCGAGAAGAACACCGCGTACTACGTCATCGGCACCAAGGACGAACTGGTGAAGCGTGGCATTCTCGTCGAGGAAGGCCACAAGCGCTTCCTCCTCGTCGGCTCGCGCACCGTCTCGCCGGCGCGTGATCTCGACCCGTCCAAGTTCACCAAGATCGACCGCCTCCAGGACCGCGTGATCAACTTCCCGGCCGGCGATTATACGATCCTCTCGCGCCAGAATCCCGCGTTCGCCGCTCCGCTCACCGCCAAGGATGGCAAGATCTCGGGCGGACTCCGCATCGAGCAGCCGGAGCAGTTCTGGGCGAACTCCAGGTTCCTCATCGTCGTTCGTTCCTGAGCAATCCTCCACGACGTACCGAAGCGGCGCCGGTCTTCGACCGGCGCCGCTTCGTCGTCTCGGTCCCGTCGTCCCGCCCGGGGCGAGCCGCGCCGCCGCTTGACGCGCATTCCATGCGTTGGGAGATTCTCACTCGGTTGGCACGATCGAATTCCGTTCGCGTTTACCACCGTGGAGCGCTCCTGCATGATGGCTTTCGACCGCACGCCTTCACAGCCGCGTCTCGAACCCGACACCGTCGCCGCCCTGAGCACGGCGCTCTCCGCGTCCGTTCCGCGCGGCGACCTCCCGCCCGATCTCCACGACCTCCTGTGCCGCGCCGCCGAAGAAGCGCGCACTAAAGACATTGCCGCCGAGCAGCTGCTGCTCATTCTCAAAGACATCTGGCATTCGCTTCCCGAAGTCACCGGCGCCGCGTCGCGCGATGTCGAGAGCACCCTGCTGCAGCAACTGATCAGTCGCTGCATCCAGGCGTACTACTCGCTCTAGCTCCGGCCGGGGCGGGCCGCGCGGCTCATTGCCCGCCGAGCGGCGGTCTCGCGTGACGAAGGCTCCGCTGCCCATCGACGCGCTGCTGCCGGCGATTCGCGACGCGCTGGCGACGCGCGGCGCGCTCGTCCTCCAAGCGCCTCCCGGCGCCGGCAAGACGACGGGCGTTCCACCCGCACTGCTCGATGCGCCGTGGCTCGGCACCCAGTCCGTCGTCATGCTCGAGCCGCGCCGCCTCGCGACCCGGGCCGCGGCGGCCAGGCTTGCTGAGCTGCGCGGCGAATCGGTCGGCGAAACCGTCGGCTATCGCATGCGCGGAGAGAGCCGCGTCGGCCGGCGGACCCGGGTCGAAGTCGTGACCGAGGGAGTGCTCACGCGGCGGCTTCAGAGCGACCCGACCCTCGACGGCGTCGGCGCCGTGCTGTTCGACGAGTTTCACGAGCGCAGTCTCGACGCCGATCTCGCGCTCGCGCTCTGCCTGCGCACCCGCGCCCTCGTGCGCGGCGACTTGAGACTTCTCGTAATGTCGGCCACGCTCGACGGCGAGCCGGTCGCCCGCCTGCTCGGCGATGCACCGATCATCACGAGCGCGGGTCGCGCCTTTCCCGTCGAGACGCGCTACCGGCCGACGCGCGGCGGCGTCCGCATCGAGGCCGCCGCCGTCTCTGCGGTCGCCGATGCCTGGCGTTCCACCATCGGGGATCTGCTGGTGTTCTTACCCGGCGCATCAGAGATCCGCCGCGTCGAGACGCTCCTCGCGGAACGCGATCTGGCCGGAGCGGTCGTCGCGCCGCTGTTTGGCGCGCTGCCGCACGACGCCCAGGAGCGCGCGATTCGTCCCGACCCTGGCGGCCGTCGCAAGATCGTGCTCGCCACGTCGATTGCTGAAACGAGCCTCACGATCGAAGGCATTGGTGTCGTCGTCGACTGCGGACTGTCTCGGGCGCCGCGATTCTCGCCGCGCACGGGCATGACCCGTCTCGAGACCGTCCGCGTGTCGCGCGCGTCGGCCGAGCAGCGGCGCGGCCGCGCCGGGCGTCTCGGCCCCGGCGTCTGCTATCGGTTGTGGGACGCGGCGGACGACGCGCAGCTCCTCGAACACTCGCCACCCGAGATCGCGAGCGCCGATCTCGCGCCGCTCGCGCTCGATCTCGCGGCGGCCGGTGTCGCCGACCCGGGCGAGCTCGCCTGGCTCGACGCGCCGGCCCCCGCCGCCTACGCTCAAGCGCGCGAGTTGCTGGGAGAGCTCGAGGCGCTCGACGAACGCGGTGACATCACCGCGCACGGCCGCGCCATGGCGGCGCTTCCCGTGCATCCGCGGCTCGCCCACATGCTCGCGACCGCGGCATCGCGAGGCAGCGTAACGCTCGCCTGCCAGTTGGCCGCGCTCCTCTCCGAACGCGATGTTCTTCGACTGAGCGACGGCACGGCCGACGCGGACCTCGCGCGCCGCATCGACGTGCTGCGCAGCGACAGCTCGGCGTACGACGTGGACCGCGACGCACTCTTCCGCGCGCGCCGCGACGCTGAGCGATTGATGCGCATCGTCGCCCCCGCGACACAATCGGTTCACGACGACGACACGGCCGGCGCGCTGCTCGCGCTTGCGTACCCCGATCGGGTCGGCCAGCGGCGCCCCGGTCCGCGTGCGCGTTATCTTCTTCGCAATGGCCGCGGCGCGGAGCTCACCGGCGAACAGTCGCTCGTTCGCGCCGCGTGGATCGTCGCCGCGGAGCTCGACGACCGCCGCCCGGAAAGCCGCGTCTTTCTCGCCGCCGAGATCGACGTCGCCGACGTTCAGCGCCTCTTCGGCAAACAGATCGTCGTCGAAGACGTCGTCGAGCTCGACGAGGCGACTGGAGCCGTTGTCGCGCGCCGCCGCGAGCGACTCGGCGAGATCGTGCTTCGCGAGTCGAGCGTCGGCAATCCGCCTCCGGACCGGGTGCGACGCGTGCTGCTCGACGCCATCGCGCGGCGGGGCGTCGCGGCGCTTCCCTGGCGCGATACCGCACGCCGCCTGCGCGAGCGCATCGCCTTCGCCGCACGCCACGACCCCGACTGGCCCGATGTCTCGGACACCGCGTTGCTGGCCTCGCTCGACGAGTGGCTCGGTCCGGCGCTCGAGTCCGTGCGCCGCCTGGACGATCTCGACCGCCTCGACTTCGTCGCCTTGCTCGAGCACCGGCTCGATTGGCGGCAGAGACGCGATCTGGACGAGCTCGTACCGTCGCACATCGAGGTGCCGAGTGGGTCGCGATTGCCGGTCGACTACTCGAACCCGGAGGCGCCGGTACTCGCCGTACGCATCCAGGAAGTGTTCGGAATGAGAGATTCACCGCGCGTGTTCGGCGGGCGCGTGCCGATCACGATGCACCTGCTCTCGCCTGCCAGTCGCCCGGTGCAGGTGACGCAGGACCTCGCCGGCTTCTGGCGCACGAGCTATTTCGACGTTCGGAAAGATCTGCGCGGTCGATATCCAAAGCACGATTGGCCGGAGGATCCGCTCGCCGCCGTCGCCACGCGCCGCGCGAAATCGCGCAAGACCTGACCGCGCGTGTCAGTGAATGCGCGAGCCCCGCTCCGGCTCGCGCCGCACGAACTCGAGGTCGCGCACCCGGCTGATCGTCAGCGTGAAGCCCGTGACCGCTTCGTGGTCGTCGCGCACCACGCGCAGCAGCATCTTGTCCGCATTGGTATAGACGTCGCTCGCGAACGCGACGAAGCGAAGATCGTCGGCTCCCGGCCGCTCGAGCACCAGCGTTCCGTCTCGCACCACGATGTCGACGAGGAGGTCGAGCTCGTCGCTGTAGTAGCTGCCGGCGAGCTGCGCGAGCTGGTCGTTGCGTCGCCGGGTCCCGGTCGAATCGAACGACGTCGTCGACGCGCCCTGAGTCAGCTCGCTCGTCGACAGATCCAACGTCGTCGCCGCGGTCTGCCGGCTGGCGAGCCCGAGCACCACCGTCCCCACCTGTTCGGCGAGCGTCGGCGACGCTCCGGATGTGTTGCAGAGGGTGATCACCGAAACGCCGCGGTCCGCGAACCGGAGCAGCGCGCTCCGGTACCCGGCATACTCGCCGCTGTGGCCAAGCGTCTTCACGCCGCGCACGCTGCCAAAGGTGACGGCGAGCCCGTAGGGCACCACTTGGCCGTTGTTCAACTTGCCCGGTTCCTCGATCAGCGCGATGCCTTTCTTGCCGCCGACGCGCCCCGTTCGAAAATTCTCATCCCACTTCGCGAGATCGTTGATCGTCGAATACGCCCCGCCATCGCCGACGACGTCCAGCTCCGGCTGACTGATGCGGAAGCCGGCCGCCGTCGGGCGGTAGCCGACCGCGCGCTGAGGTATCAGCTCGGTGTGATCGTCGCGGAATTCGGTGTGCGTCATCCCGAGCGGGGCGAAGATTCGCTTCTCCGCGAACTCGCGCAACGAGAGCCCGGACGCGCGCTTGACCACGATCGAGAGCAACGCGTACCCGGTATTGCTGTAGAGAAACTCGTCGCCGGGCGAGAAGTTGAGGCTCCGCTGGCGGCTGACGAGCGCCAGGAATTGCTTTTCGGTCAGTGGGCCGTCGCTTGGCCAGCCGGAGACGGCCAGCAGAGTGAAGTAGTCGCGGAGTCCGCTCGTGTGGTGGAGGAGCTCGCGGAGAGTGATCGGCGCGCCGAACGACGGCACCTCCGGCACCCATTTCCGGATCGAGTCGTCGAGCGACAGTCGGCCGTCCTGCGCCAGGAGCACCACGGCCATGGCAGTGAACTGCTTGGAGAGCGACGCGATATAGAACCGCGTGTCGCCGGTGATCGGGACGTCGTGCTCGAGGTCGGCAAGGCCGTACCCCTTGGCGAGCGTCAGGACGCCGTTCCGCGACACACCGACCGCACAGCCTGGCGAGCCTGGCGCCGTGAAGCTGGAGAAGATCGAGTCGACCCAGCGCGCCGCCGAATCCGCGGGCGGCAGGGTCTGGGCGCCGGCGGTCGCGGCCAGAGCGATCATAGCGAGCACAGCGCGACGGAGCATCTCGGACCTCCTCCCGTAACCTCTCATCGGCGTCGCGGCGTGTCCAGCATCGGCCAGCAGTCGCCCGAGGCCGCGCCGCCAAGCCCTGGCGTCCCGCTTGCAGATTGGCTCCGTACCCTGCCGCATGGCGCGAGTTCGCCAGCCAACGGCGATGCGTTTCGGGGGCGAGCCACGCTCATCACTGGGGACATTCTTCAATGGCCGAAATCCGGGTTGAGCCGAGGCGGCGCAGCCGCGCGTGGCTCTGGATCCTGTTGGTGTTGATCGTCGTGGCCGGGCTCGTCTGGTACTTCCTCTACTATCGAAACGGACAGGCCTGACGAAACGTTACTCGTCCCGAGCGTCGTTCGGCGCCGGGCGCACTGGGAGCTGTCTTCATGGATGACAACGATCGGATCGACCGGGCCTCGCGCGATGCTGCCGGGGTCGGACCCTACGCCCGCGAGCGCGAAGGCCTCGTTCCGCTGAGCAGCCTCTCATCGTGGAGCGTTTCGGAGGGAGAGCCCGACGTGCGCGGCTGGGAAGTGCGCACCGTGGCCGGACGCCAGCTCGGCTCCGTGAAGGATCTGTTGATCGACGCCAAGGCGGGTGAGGTCGTGATGCTCGACGTCGATCTGGCCGGGTCCGATCGCCACAGCCTCGTGCCGATTCGGGTCGCCCAGATCGATCGCGGCCGCCGCGTCATTCTCATGGATTCCGCCGACCTCACGGACGTGACGGTGCGCGGTCCGGTCGGCACGAGCGCTCAGGAGGCAAGCGACGCGAGCGCACAGCGAAGCGTCCGCTACCCAGATCGCGAAGTCGTCGTCGAACGCACGCGACTGGTCGACGACGTCGCCCCGCCCGCCGACTATTCGGCCGGAGCGCGCATCGATCGCGATGCGCAGGACGCGGCAATCGACCGGCGGCGCGCCGAGCGCCGTAAGATCGATCGCATGAGCACGGACTTCTAATTCCGGTCAGGACCGCAGCAGGTCGGCGATGCGCGAGCGGCCGTGCAGCACCAGCTCGGCCGCTGCGCGGCCGCACAGCGCGCCGACCACATTGCCGGTTCCCGAATACGCGCCGATCGCCCAGACGCGCGGCCGCACCTGCTCGATGATCGGGAGCCCGCTCTGCGTGTACGCCACCGACGCCGCCCAACGGTGAGTGACTGGCGCAATCACATTGAGGCGCTCGCGGAGTATCCGGTCGAGCGCTGACTGGACCACTGCGGTCGGCGTCGCGTCGGCCGTCCACTCCGCGTTTCCACCGACGTCGCGGCAACCGCCGAGCACCAAGCGGTCGTCGCCGCGTTGCTGCCAGTAGTCGAGGCCCCACCGCTCGTACACCGGGCGCGGCCAGCGCACGTCGGGCACGGGGGCCGTCGCGAGCATCTGAAGCCGCGCCGTGCGCGCGCGCGTCGCGAGCTCCGGCAGCACGAGCTCGATGCGGCCGTCGATTGCGACTACGACGTTGTCGGCGACGACCACTCCGTCGGGCGTCGTCACGCGACCCGCTTCGATCGACAACGCCGGGCTGCGCTCGTAGAGCCGCGCACCGCGCGCGCGCGCGTCGGCCGCCAATTGCCGGCAGCGCCGCGCTGGATCGAACGCGGCGTCCGACGGAAAGAGCAGGCCGGCGCCTTCCGGACCGTGATAGGCCTCGGCGGGCAGCTTGTCGCGCCGCATCGCCTCGATCTGGAGGGCACAGTCGTCGCGCTCGGCGTCGTCGACGGCGATGCGGAGCGAGCCGGTTCGGTGTACGGCGGCCGGCGTTTCCTCGCACATTCTCGATATCTGAATGAGCGTCTCATTATAGATCGCCGTCGCCGCACTTCGTCCAAGGCGAGCGACCGCGTCATGATGAAAGAGCGCGAGCCCGCCGAGCAGAAAGCCGCCGTTCCGGCCCGCCGCCCCCCCGGCGATCGAGGCCGCATCGATGCCGACGACCGTTCGGCCGGCGGCGAGGAGCGCGCGAATGCACGCCAGCCCCGAGCCGCCGAGTCCGATCACGCACACGTCGGCTCGTTCGTCGCCGCGCAATGCCGGCAGCACCGGCTGCGCGGGCAGCACGCTGCTGTCGTCGCTTCGCCAGATCGGCTCGCCCGTGGTCACGCGCGAAATCTATCGTCGCTCATGCGCTCGATGTGTCCATTCGACTCGCGTCCCCACGCCTGAAACCGGGCTGGGCGCCTCGACGTAGGCCCCCTGCCGCCGACGCCCATTCATCCCACCATCCGAGTGCGGCGCTCGAGGGACATTGCATGCACGCCCTGCTCCGCGACGTTCGCTACGGCTTTCGCTCGCTCCTCAAGAACCCCGGGCTCACCATCGTCTCGGTGTTCGCGCTGACCCTCGGCATCGGCCTCACCACGACGATGTTCAGCATCGTCTATGGCGCGCTGCTCAAGGGACTACCCTATCCCGACGGCGATCGGATCATGGTGGTGAATCGCGCCAACCCGGCGCGCGGGATCACGCGCCAGGCGCTCCCGATTCAGGATTACGTCGACTACAAGGCGCAGCAGCACGATTTCACCGAGCTCGCGGCGATGACGTCCGGCACCATCGTCATCAGCGGCGACTACAAAGCGGAACGCTTCGACGGCTCGTGGGTCACGGCGAACATCTTCACCATGGTCGGCGTGCAGCCGGTGCTCGGCCGCAACTTTCGCGCGGGCGAAGACACACCGACCGGTGCGAAGGTGGCGATCATCTCCTACTCGAATTGGCGCGACCGCTACAACCGCGATCCGGGCGTGATCGGACGACGGGTGCGCGTGAACGGGGAGCCGTATACGCTGATCGGCGTCATGCCCGATGGATTCGCGTTTCCCAACAACGACAAGATCTGGGTTCCGCTGCAGACCGATCCGCTGGCCACGCCGCGCGGCCAGGGCCAGTATCTCCAGGTCGTCGGCAAGCTCGCGCCCGGCGTGACACTCGACCGGGCGACGGTCGATCTCACCACCATCGCCAAGCGGCTTGCCGTCGCCTATCCCGAAGCCGACAGCGGATTCACCGCGCGGGTCAACCCGTTCGTCGACTCGTACATCGGGCCGCAGCCGCGCCAGCTTCTGTTCACGATGCTTGGCGCCGTGTTCTTCGTGCTGCTCATTGCCTGCGCCAACGTGGCGAACCTGCTGCTCGACCGCGCCGCGCACCGCACCAAGGAAGTGGGTATCCGCACCGCGCTCGGCGCCTCGCGCGGCGCCGTCGTACGCCAGTTCCTCACCGAATCGCTCATCCTGTCGCTCGCCGCGACGGCGCTCGGCATCGTGGTCGCGCACTACGGCATCGTCGCGTTCAACAGCGCGATCACCGTGACCAACGTTCCGTTCTTCATCGACATTCGGCTCCATCCGGCGGTGCTCGGCTTCACGATTCTCGTCGCCTTTGCCACGACCCTCATCTCTGGCGCCATTCCCGCCTACCAATCGTCGCGCGCCGACCTCAACGAGATCCTCAAAGACGAGTCGCGCGGCGCATCGAGCTTTCGCATCGGCCGGATCAGCAAAGCGCTCGTGATGTTCGAGATCGCTCTCTCGTGCGGCCTGCTCGTCGCCGCCGGGCTGACGATCAAGAGCGTCGTCAACATGCAGACGATGGACCCGGGGTTCACGACGAAGGACGTGTTCACGGCGCGCATGGGTTTTCCGGCGAGCTACACGGACACGCTCGCCCAATGGCGCTTCTTCGATCAGGTGGTCGATCGCGTTGCGGGCATCCCAGGAGTGAAGGCGGCGGCGATCAGCTCGGGACTGCCGGCGGCGCGCTCGGGCCTCGGCGGCAACAGCTTCGGGATCGAAGGCCAGACCTATCTCAAAGACAAAGATTACCCAGCGTCGGCTTGGGCTTCGATCACGCCCGATTTCTTCACCGTCCTCAACACGCCAATTCTCCAAGGACGCGCGTTCACGACCGCCGATCGCGCCGGCGCGCTGCCCGTGGTCATCGTCAACCGGGCGTTCGTCGACAAGTATTACAACGGCGAGAATCCGCTCGGCCGTCGCATTCGATTGGGCACGTCGAAGACCACCGCCCCCTGGCTCACCATCGTTGGGGTGGTCAACAACACGTTCACCGGCGACCAGGACAATCCAATGGCGCCGGTGATGTTCCAGCCGTTCGCGCAGGCGCGCACGGCATTCGTTTACATCGCCGCGCGCACCGCCGGGCCGCCGCTCGCCGTCACGCAGGGCGTGCGCGACGCCGTCAGCGCGCTCAACAACGACATCCCCCTCTATTGGGTGCTGAGCCTCGACGAGGCGATCGCACAATCGCTGTGGTTCGTGCGAGTGTTCGGCTTCATGTTCATGATCTTCGGGCTCGTCGCGCTCTTCCTCGCCTCGGTCGGGCTGTACGCCGTGATGGCGTTCGCGGTCAGCCGGCGCACGCGGGAGGTCGGCATACGCATGGCGCTCGGCGCGCAGGCGCGCGACGTGGTGCGTCTCATCGTCGGCCAGGGCGCGCTGCAGCTCGGCGTCGGCATGACGATCGGCATCGCCTTCGCGTTCGGGATCGCGCAGCTCCTCAAGATCATTCTCTTCCAGGTGCAGCCGCGCGATCCCACGATCTTCGGCGGCGTGGCCGGCGTGCTGATTCTCGTCGGGATCGTGGCATGCCTGGTGCCCGCCAGGCGCGCGACCCGGGTCGACCCGCTGGTGGCGTTGCGGAGCGACTGATCGCGCCAACGCCGCGTGACGGCGGTCGCCGCGGCGCGTCTCAACGTTGACGGAACGCCTGTCGGACCACTAGTCTTCGATCATGCACACGATGATGCGCGCCGGTCGGCTCAATCGCTCGAACAACCGCAACAATCCTGGCTCCGGGGCCGAGGCTGGCTGAGCGCGCGCGAAGGACCGATTTCCGCGAAGCCCGCCAGCGACACCGGCGGGCTTTTTTGTACGACCGTGGTTCGATGATCGTTTGGGGCGTAGGTCAATTGGCAGACCGCCTGACTGTTAATCAGGAAGTTGGTGGTTCGAGTCCACCCGCCCCAGTATTTCAGTTGTTGAACTAGCGCTTCGACAAGAGCGCCTTGCGGACCCAGCCTTCGCCCCCGGCCGCCTGCACGTGCAGGTACCCGTTCTCCTCCTGGCCGAGGTAGACGAGCTCCTCGCCCCGCTTGAGCGTCGCCACGAGCTTCGCGTCGTCCTTGGAGTCGGCGATCAGCTTCACATTGGCGATCTTCGGCAGCAATACGTCTCCCTCGGCGAACGACGGTCCGCTCGCGCCGGCAGGCGGCGTGCTCGCCGTACTTGCCGTACTTGCCGTACTTGCCGTACTTGCCGTAGTCGGCGTCGAGGCACGACCGCCGCTCGGCGTCGAACCTCTCGGATCGCCGCCTTTGGTGTCGCCGCCTTTGGCATCGCCGGCTTTGGTATCGCCGCTCTTGCTATCGCCCCCCTTCGCGGCGGTGGCGCCTTTGCCTCCGCCCGATGTCAGGCACTCGCCCGGCGTTTGCCCATCGGCGAGCACCCGCGCTTTGAACACGACGCCCAAGTCGACCGCCTCTTTCGTCTTGCTCCCGGGGATCGTCGCCTGCGCAAAGCGCACCTTCGCGGCACCGGAGAAGATCGATTCCGACAGGCTGACGATCTTGAGCGAGCCGACGCTCGCCGCGCCGACGTTCGCTCCATTCGCCGTCGGCAGCGCAAGTGTGATCGCGGCCGACGGAAGGCGATATTCGTGCGCCACGGCGGTCGGCAACGACGCGCCCTTGGCACCGGCTTGTACGACTTCGCCGTTGGCCGCGGTCGACGTTGGCGGAGCACCCTGCGCACCGCCGCGTCCGTTCGACGCGCCGCTCGACGCGCCGCTCGACGCGCCGCTCGACCGCGACGTCGTTCCCGACGCTCCGCCCCGCCCCGACTTTCCGCCGGTGCTCGCGACCTGACTCGGCGCTCCCGAGCCGCCGCCGCTGCCCGTCACCTCCGATTTGCCGTCGCCGATCGTGACCGATGCCAGCCACGGAAGCACACCGCGATCGTCGCACAGCACGATCTGCCGACTCGTGCCATTCGTCACGACGAACGCCGAACCGGAGAAGTGCGCGAGCTCCACACGTTTGGTCCCGTCGCTCGAGGTCCATGGCGAGAGTGCCGCGTTGAACGAACCGTCCGACACCTCGGCGGTAGCCGCCGCGTCGACCGCGCTGCTGATCTGCCGCGAGGTTTCGTCGGCGAGGCCTTTTTTCGCCGCGCTCGCGGCATCGGTCATCGACTTCTTTGCCCGGTCGATGAGCGAGCCTTGGGCGACAGCGCGGCGCGTGGGAATGGCGGTGACGGCGACGACGACGAGTGCCAGCTGCGCGGCGGAACGGCGGCGGAATCGCATATCGAGCTCCTGACCTGGTCCGGGCAAGCGAGGGGTGCGCGCCCGATGGGCGGGGCCTTCTTGCGCGCGCGCCCTGACGCTACAGCGAACGCGGCCGCGCCGGAAGAGGCCGGCGCCGAACGGGTCAGGCCGAGATCAGCTCGACGCGACGTTGCGGTTGAGCCGCAGTCAAGTACTCCTGCAACGCCCGTCCCGCATCTTCGGCGGCGCTCCCGATGCCGGTGAATGCGTTCGTCACGGGAAGCGGGCCTTTCGTCGTATGGATGACGAGCCGTCTGGCATTGCCACGAGAACCATTCCGAGCAAAATCCCGCTCGAGAGACAGCCCCGTGATGGCGGAGAATGGTACCGTACCCGACTCGTGGCGAAATGGTGTGTCCTTTCGCCAGCGAAGTACTCCGTCGTGCGAGTCGAAGACGAACACTGCACGCTCGTCGGCCGCGGTGAGGGCCAGCGCGAACAGACCCGTGACGAACGCCCAGGCAGCGCGCTGCAACGGCGGGATCGGTGCGAACCACACGGCGAGCATCGCGGTCACCATGCCGGCTCGCACCACTCGCAAGAACAGCTCGACGTTCGTGATCGTCAACGTTCCCGCTGCATCGCGCGACACCCGCATGGAACTCCTCGTGGCAGATGTGGATTCAGGCAAACGACCGGTCTCAACCTTCACCACACAGAGGACGTATGCGTGCGCTTCGCGTTACACTCGTGGCCGTCGCGGTCGTCGCCGCGTTCGCGGCCTGTAAGAAGGGCGGCGGCTATCTCCACACCGCGCCTCAGCCAGCTTTGAGCTCGCCCTCGAAGTAGCCAAGCACGGCGAATACGATCGGCACCGCGGCGAGAACCGTCGCGGCGCCGATCGCGAACCATCGTTGGTTGACTCGGAGCCGCAGGTCGGGCAAGAAGAGCGCAGCCACCATCGCAGCACCGATCAGTGCCGTGTCCGCCAGCACGCCCATCGCGACCCCGGACACCATGCTCCACGCGAGGATCGACGCGCGCATGCCGGTGCCCACCCCCGGTGTGCTCAGGGTTTGATCTGAATCGGCACGCCCTGCGGGACGGCGGCCCAGATCTGTTCGATCTCCTGGTCGGTCACCGCGATGCAGCCCTCCGTCCAGTCGTACTTGGCCTGCTCGGCGCCGATGCTCTTGTAGGCCGGCGGCAGGCCGTGGATCATGATGTCGCCGCCCGCCTCCACGCCGAGCGCGTTCGCTCGCTGCAGGTGCGCCGCATCCGGATACGAGATGTGCAGAGCCATGTGATACTTGCTTTGCGCATTCTTATAATCGATCCGGTACAGGCCTTCCGGCGTTCGGCCGTCGCCCATCCGTACCTTGTCGCCCGTCGGCTGCGGTCCCAGCGCCACCTGATACACGTGGACCGGCATGCCCATCTCGTACAGCGTCAGCGTGTGCTTCGATTTCTCGACGACGATGCTGTCGGCCACCATGTGGCTCTTGATGCCGACGACTGGTGTGTGGGTGATGGTCGGCGATGCCGCGCGCGCCGACGTCGACGTATCGCCGGGCGTGCGGGCACCGCCCGAATTGAGCGAGAGGAGCGCGGCGGTGCTGAGGAGAGAAAGCAACATGGGTAGGCAGACGAGTCCAGAGGACCCGCTCGACGAAGGCTGATCGGAGCGTGGACGTTCGTGCTTTCGACGCTCAATATACTAAGCGCGTCACCGTACGTTCCAGTCCGCTCGGAATGCACAACTTGCGCCGCGGACCGCCTACGGTCAACCTGGCTCGTTCCCCTCTGCTGCTCGCGGCGTCAGCGCGCCAATCGCTCGAGGTATTTCTTCCGGACCTTCGCCACCTTCGGCGCGATGACGACCGCACAGTACGGCTGCTGCGTGTTGTTCTCGTAATAGTCCTGGTGATACTCCTCGGCCGGATAGAACGTCGGCGCCGGTTCGAGCTCCGTGACGATTGGATCGTCCCAAACTTTTTCTCTGGTGAGCTCATCCATGACGTCGCGCGCCGCCTGGCGCTGCGCGTCGTTCACGTAGTAGACCGCCGAACGGTATTGCGTGCCGACGTCGCCGCCTTGGCGGTTCAAGGTCGTGGGATCGTGCACCGTGAAATACACACCGAGGAGGTCGCGGTACGAGATCACGTTGGGATCGAACGTGATTCGCACAGCTTCGGCGTGCCCGGTCTCGCCGGTGCACACGTGGCGGTAGGTGGGGTTTGGCACCGTTCCGCCCGCGTAGCCCGACTCCACCAGCTCGACGCCGCGCAGCTGGCGGAAGACTGCGTCCAGACACCAGAAGCAGCCTCCCGCCAGAATTGCCTGCTCCTGCATCAGGCCGCCATGCCGTCGCGCAGCACGTCAGCCGTGTCGCTCTCGCGCAGGCGCTTGAGCGCACGGTCGCGCAGCTGACGCACGCGCTCCCGCGTCACGCCGAGCTCGCGCGCGATCTCCTGCAGCGTCATCGGGCGGCTTCCTTCGAGCCCGAAGTAGAGCGTGAGCACGCGACGGTCGCGCGGCGCAAGCACCTCGAGGGCGCGGGCAATCGCCTCGCGGCGCGAGTCGCTCTCCACGCCGCCCGGCAGCACGTCCTCGTCCTCGCCGCGATCCAGCACCAGCGTCTCGCCGAGCGTGCGCCCGCCGTCGCCGGCCATGGTCGGCTCGTCGAGCGACCGCACCGGCTGGAGCAATGCCACCAGCCCGCGCGTCACGTCGATCGACAGGTCGGCCACCTTGGCGATCTCCTCGTCGTGCGGCTCGCGGGACAGCTTCTGGCGCAGCACTTCCTGGGCGCGCGACACACGCGTCAGGTCAGCCGCACGGTTCAGCGGCACCTGCACCGTACGCCCCTGGCGCTGCACGGCCGAGTGGAGCGCCTGGCGAATCCACCATACCGCGTAGCTGATGAAATTCACGCCGACGTCCGGATCGTATTTGTCCGCCGCGCGCACCAATCCGGCGTTCGCCTCGCTCACCAGATCACCGAGCGGCACGCCGCGGTTCTGGTACTGCTTGGCAACGGAAAATGCAAAGCGCAGGTTGGCGCGAATGAGCTCGGAGCGAGCCTGCTCGCGCATGTCGTCCGAGGTCGCGCGGCGCATCTGGCGCGCGAGATCCTTCTGCTGCTGGGCGGTCAGAACCGGCTCGCCCCGCAGCTCCTCGATGTAGAGATCCAGAAGATCGCGGTCGTCGTTCGTCGTATACATTCGCTCACCTCCGGCGCCGGCACGCGCCAGATTCATAGTTCGGGCTCAATCCAACCGTGGTTCGCTCTCAGTCCAACCGTTGCCTCGCTTGCTTTGTCACCGCCGGGCGGCGCCGCGAAGCCCGCGCCCGTCCCGATCCTCCCTCCGGTACCGCCATCCGGCCGCGAAGCTCGGCCATGTATGCCTCTAGAATCGCCGGCCGCACGCGGTAGTACACGAACTGGCCGTCGCGCCGCGACTCGACGAGCCCTGCGCTCGCGAGCTCCTTCAAATGGTGCGAGATGGTTGCTTGCCGGACCGGAAAACAGTCGCAGAGCCGGCTGCAGCCAACCTCAGCCTGTTTCGCGATGTGTTCGAGTATCTCGAAGCGGCGCGGATCGGCTAATGCCTTGGCGATTCGCTGGAACTGCTCTGCGTCCACGGTCTTTCGGTCTCCTCAATCGAACGATAGATAGATAATCGTCTAATTGTACGGCGCAAGCCATCATCTGTTCCAGACTAGTCGAGACCACCGCCTGCCCCTCGCCGTCGCGCTTGCCTCGACCGGCGGACCGGCCCGATACCTGCCAAATTCGGTCTCCATCCAGCGATCTCCCAGCCTCTGATGACCAGCACCGCCCCCCGCGGGGCCACCCGGCCCAACTCCGCCGTAGCTCGCGAGGACGACGCACGCCTCGTTCCGTCCTCCCGGCTCACCGACTTTCCGACCTACGTCTTCGCCTGGCTCGACGAGCTCAAAGCCGACGCCCGGGCCCGTGGAATCGACCTCATCGACCTCGGAATGGGCAATCCCGACCAGCCCACCCCTCCGGGCGTCGTCGAAGCGATCAGTCGAGCGTACGCCGATCCCACCACGCATGGGTATCCGCCGTTCCGAGGGACACCCGGTTTCCGGCGGGCGGTCTCCGGCTTCATGCGCGATCGGTTCGACGTCGCCGTCGATCCCGACCACGAAGTCCTCTGCCTGAGCGGCGCGAAAGAGGGAATCGCCCACGCGACGATGGCGTTCGCCGATGATTCGACCGTCTCGCTCGTTCCCGACATCTACTACCCCGTGCACGGGCGAGCGACCGGCCTCGTGGGCGGTGAGACCTTCCTGCTTCATCTCGACTCCGACCGTGGATTCCTGCCCGACCTGAGCTCGATTCCGGCCGCCGTGCTGCGCCGGGCCAAGCTTCTCGTGCTCAACTATCCCCACAATCCGACCGGAGCCGTCGCCCCACTCTCCCTGTTCGAGGAAGCCGTGGCGTTGTGTCGGCGTAATGGCATCCTGCTCATATCCGATCTCGCCTACAGCGAGCTCACCTACGATGGTCGCGTCGCGCCGAGCGCGCTCCAAGTGGCCGGAGCGAAGGATGTAACGCTCGAGTTCCATTCGTTCTCGAAGACCTTCAACATGGCGGGCTCGCGGATCGGCTTCGCGGTGGGCGGACGCGAGCTGATCGATGCCCTGCATGCCGTCCGTACGAACGTCGGCTACGGCACCCCAGCGCCGATCCAAGCCGGCGCCGCCTACGCGCTCGACCACTATCGCGAGCTCGAGCGGCCTGTGGTCCAGCGCTATCGCGAGCGGCGGGACGCGCTACTCAGCGGATTCCGTTCGCTCGGTTGGAAGCCGCAGCCCTCGGAAGGAACGATGTTCGTCTGGCTCCCGATTCCCCAGGGCTTCGGTGCGCAGGACTGGACGCAACACCTGATCGACCGCGCGGGGGTGGTGGTCAGTCCTGGCAACGCCTTCGGTCCGGGTGGCGAGCGCTTCTTTCGCGTGTCGCTGATCGCCGATCCACCGGTGCTCGAGCGCGCGATCTCGCGACTCCGCGACGCCGGGATTCGATTCGCCTGACTCGAGCGGGGGCAAATCTGGCTCGACTACTGCGATCTCCGAGATTGTCACCAATCCCGGAGATTCCATGTCCATCGACCCCGATCTCACCCCAGCTAGCGCTGATGACCTGGGCACGCGTTCTACGCCGCGATCGCCGGCAGAATCCGACACGGCACAGTTCGACCCGCCGACCGCCGAGGATGCCGCCGCCGCGGCCGCGTCGCGCGAGCTGAGCGAGGAAGTACCCGTCCCGATCGCGATGTGGCCGTCGGAGATCGACGAGCGCGCGCGGGTCGTCGAAGCGATCGAAGACGAGCACGCAGATGGGGGTCCAGGGCTAACTGACGACGAGCTCAGCCGTTAAAGGGGCTTGCCGGCGTGGGCTGGATCACCAATTATGTGCGGCGCGATTGGCATCTCCCCCGTCGACTCACTATCCCGGTCCGAGCTCATCGCGGACCGGAGAGCTCCCATGGCCCTTCCGCACCAAGCGGCCGTCGCCGCGAACGATCTCTATCTGCCGACCACCGACGTGGCGCTCGCCGCGGCGGAATACGGCCGCTTTAGAGAAATCGAACGCGAGCAGCTCGCCGTCATGGCGCGCTACAATTTGCTCGAGGAATGGTCGGAGGATGCGCGCGCTGCGGTCGTCGAAGCCCGGGAGCGCATCCAGGAGACATGCGCCGCTCGCGGGCTGTTCCGTCGCCATGTGTGCGACTCGGTCGTCGAGCTGAAGAACGCGCGCGAGCCGCTTCCGGTGGTGCTCCGGCATCTGCGCAGGATGATCGAGTTTTTCGAGGTGGCCGGCATCATCGAGCAGGACGGCGGGTGGCTCGAGGCCGAGGTGCTGGAGTGGGCGATGGAGGAGTACAGCGCGACGCATTGAGCGGCGTCCCCCGCCGCAGGGCGACTGCTTCGCTCAGACGCGGGCGCGCCACTCCGCGGTGGATTCGGGAACCAGCCGCGCTCCCCACTGCCCCACCTCGAGGATGTAGTAATCACGCCGCGCCGGGTCGCGCGGATCGATCACCTCGTAATACGTCGGCTGCGGCTCGACCTTCACGGTCAGGCCGTTGCATTCGCCGCCTACGCACTTCACCTGGATCATGGGTGCATTCTCCGGCGACGCGTCAGCTCGCCTGTTGAACGGCGGATCGCGATCCGCCGGTGAGGAACCGCGGGCCCGACGTACACGCGCGCTCCACCGTCTCGGCGATGCTGTCGGGAAGTTGAACTGCGCCGCGCGCGTGCGCTTCGAGCACGAGGCGGAGTGCGCGGCGCTGGCGTTCGAACGCCGTCAGCAGCTGGGCGCCGCCTTCGGGCGATGCGAGCACGCCGCTGACCAATCGGTCGAGCGACGGCTCGTCGACCATGTCGGTGGCTGCCGCCGCGCAAGCCTCGAGATTCCACCGTGCGCGGTGGGCGTCACAAAGGCCGGACCGGCCGGAGCGCGGAGCATCCTGGGTGCACGCCGCGCAGAGTGCGATATCGCGCAGCAAGTCCGCACTCGGAACAAAAGACATCTGGTCTTCCTCTAGTACTTGTCTCAGATCGTGCACTAATTCGGGATCGCGAGAGGTGGCGCAAACCAGCTTGAGGCGGCGGCGCGCGTTGGGCTCGAGGCTCATCGTCCCGGCTCCGGCATGGAGCGAGTTGGCGCCGCCGGGGGAGACGGCATACTTGCCGTACCCGGCGTACTTATTCGCAACTTGTTACTGAATCGAGAGATGCCCGTCAGGGGTGTATGCGATGGTAGAGGTGACTGGCCATTGCCTTCCGACGCTTCAGCCACATGACCACTCCGCCCATCAACGCGCTCGAGACGCTGGACCGACATTGGGCGGTCAAAGTCGTCACTCCCGCGGATCGCGCGGCCGCGATCCAGTATGGCATGGGTGTGCTGAGTCGCCTGTGCGCTGGTGAAGCGCTGCCCGAAAACCAGACTCCGCCGGAGTTTGTCGTGCCCCTCGCCGGCGCCTACGTCATCGCGGCGAGCGAATGGCTCGACTTCGAGGGAGCGGCGTCGCCGACCGTGCTGTTGTCCGCCGAGCAGGAGACGCAGCGGTCGGCCCACATCGAGGCTGGAGCCGACCGGGCGTTCATTCTCACCGCGGCGCTCCCCGTCGAGCCCAGCGAGCGCGTTTCCGCGCTGTACCGCGCCCTGCTGCTCGCCGGTCTCGCGCTGCTCGGTCGGAAGCAGACTGAATTCCGCCACTGGCTGCGGGCCCACAACGATCTGCTCTTCCCGGCAACCGAGGATCCGGCGCGCTGGGATCTCGTTCTGCTGCGACGCGTCGCCGAGCTGTGGCTTCAGCTCCTTCGAAGCGCGGGCCCATCCGGCCTCGAGCACGCCATGGAGATCGTCGCATCGATCCGCGAGGAGCGACCGCTGCGCGAACCCGCGTTTCTCGCCACCGTCGACACGAGCGACGACACGCGGATGCGCTTCTTCTTGTTCACGCTCTTTCATCTCACCGAAGCGGCCACCGAGCTGCTGCTCTTCCGATTGCACGGTGAACCGGAGCGCGTCGAGACTCGCCTGTACGGGCATTTCCGCCTCGCGCGCGACGCGGCCGGTGGCGACCCGCGGCTCGATGCGAGTTTCGACTGGCTGTACGAAGCGTCGCGCCACGTCGTCGCGCAGCGCACCGCGCAACTCGAGCTGCTCCCCGAAGGGACGAGCTGACGTCATCGGCGCGTGATCGCTCGATCGCGTCACGCGCGGCGCCCTCCGCTTCTCCGACCGCTTCCCACCAACATCCGCCGTCCGTCGGGCGAGCGCGCCACGATCACCGTCACTCGCGCCCTGGGGCGTGTTGCGTCGCTGCCTGTGTTGTCGCGCGCATCCTTCAGTGGGTCGACGCGCAGAGCGTCGACGTGCGCCGTATCCGCGCCGACGCCGTCACTCGCTCCGGTACCGACCGGTTCATCGGCCGGCTGATCGACCACTTCGTCGTCGGCGAGCGCGAACCACTCGACCTCGCCATCGCGATGCGTACACCGCGCATAGTAGCCGTCAGTCTGTGACGACCAGAACCCCTCCCATCGATCGCTTTCGCTCGCTGACGGATCAGCGAGCAGCGCCGTGCGAGGCGCCGCTTCTAAAGATCCTGGGGGGGTTGTGCAGCTGACGAGATGCATTGATCGAACAATCCGAAAAACGCGTGCGGCGCAGGGGAGAACGCGACCGCGGTAGGAGCGGGACGGCAACCTAGAAAACCCTGATACAAAGCGCAATAGCAAAGTTTTCCATAAGTCGTTGTCATTGCTGTGGATACGCGATGTGGAGAATTGTCGATAACGTGCTAACTGCGCACGCGCACACGCGTAAGCACCCCTCGGTTCCTGTGGATAAGAACTGTGGACAGATGTGCAGGAGCGAAGTTCGCGCGCCAAAAACTTCTCGTGGTTTTGCGCCGCCGATTTGCGCTCTAACCATCACTCGCACACGCCGCTGAACGACGTCGTCGCGATCAGATCGCGCGCGCCACTCTGCGACGAATCGACGCCGATTTGCGTTGCGAAGTAACCCGCGACAACCGCGTCGCGCTGTCGATGGACTGTCGACAAATCAACGCTTTCCACATTGCGATGTGGATACGCTGTTGATAGCACCGCAGTTGCATCGGCGAGTGCATCATCGACGTTGCGCGTTGCGCGCGGAAGCAAATCATGCGACCTCTCTGGACCGGATCGTTGACCTTTGGCCTCGTGAACATCCCGGTGCGATTGCACTCGGCGGTTCAGGGGAAAGAGCGCGTCAGCTTCCGACTGCTGCACAAGACCGATCTCGCGCCGATCCGCTACGAGCGCGTCTGTCAAAAGGAAGGCGAAGCCGTCGACTGGAAGGACATCGTCAAAGGCTACGAGTACAGCAAGGGCAAGTTCGTCGTGCTGACCGATGACGATTTCAAGGCGGCGTCGATCGAATCGTCGAAGACGATCGAGATCATGGATTTCGTGAACGCCACCGAGATCGATCCGCGCTATTTCGAGACGCCGTACTACGTCGCGCCGGCCAAGGGCGGCGAGAAGGCGTACGCGCTGCTGCGCGAGGCGATCAAGCGCACGGGCATGGTGGGGATCGGCAAGATCACGATGCGCACCAACTCGCTGCATCTGGCCGGCATCAAAGCGGTGGGCGAGGCGCTGGTGCTCGAGATCATGCGCTTTGCCGACGAGGTAATCGACGTGGGGGAGTTCTCCTTCCCGTCGAACGAGGGCGTGCGGCCGCAGGAGCTGCAGATGGCGCAGCAGCTGGTCGAGAATCTGTCGCAGCCGTTCGATCCCAAGAAGTACAGCGACGACTATCACGATAATCTGATGAAGATCATCCGCGCCAAGATGAAGGGAAAGAAGATCGAGGTGCCCGAGCCCGAAGAGCGGGAGAGCACCCAGGTCGTCGATCTCATGGCGCGGCTGCAGGAAAGCCTGGAGATGGGCAAGAAGCGGCATCGGTCGTCGGGCACACGGCACGGCGGTACGGCCGCACGCGGCACCCGCGCGCGACGTCGTAAGAGCGCGTGAAAGCGCCGACGCCCATGCTCGCCACCGTCGGGACCGAGATCCCGCGGGGCAAGGATTGGGTGTTCGAGCCCAAGTATGATGGAATTCGCATTCTGGCCTTGGCGGAGCGCGGCGCCGTCAGCCTCGTCAGTCGCAACGGCCTGGCCAAGACGAAACAGTTTCCGGAGGTAGCCGACGCGATCCGCGCGCTGCACAAGCGGATTCGGCGCGCATTCGTCGTCGATGGCGAGATCGTCGCCATGCACGGCAACGCGCCGGCGCGCTTTCAGAAGCTCCAGAGCCGCATGCACGTCACCGACCTCGGCGCGATCGAATCGCACCGCGGCGCGGCACCGGCGGCGCTGATCCTGTTCGACATCTTGATCGACGGAAAGACATCGCTCGTCACTGAGCCGTGGCGCGAGCGGCGGAAGCATCTCGTCGCGCTCCTCCAACCCCCGGGACGTTCGGACGCGCTGCGGCTCAGTGACGTCGGCGATGATGGCGAAGCAATGATGCGGCGCGCCCGCAAACACGAATGGGAAGGAATCATCGCCAAGCGGGCCGACGCGCCGTACGACGTCGGCCATCGCTCGCGCGCCTGGCTCAAGCTCAAGATCGAGCGCCGGCAGGAGTTCGTCGTCGGCGGCTGGACCGAGCCGCGCAAGGCGCGGCAGTTTCTGGGCGCGATTCTCGTCGGCTACTATCGCGATGGCGAGTTGATGTACGCCGGCCACACCGGCACCGGATTCACTCGGCAGTCGCTCGCCGACATGTATCGCCGTCTCCGCCGGATCGAGCGGCGCACGTCCCCCTTCTCGCCGGCGCCCAAGACGAACGAGCCGGCACACTGGGTCCGCCCGGCGGTCGTCGTCGAGATCAAGTTCAGCGAATGGACCGCCGACGGAAAGCTGCGCCAGCCAGTGTTCCTCGGCGTGCGCGACGACAAGTCGCCCAAAGAAGTCGTCCACGAGCCGGAGTCGCTCGCCGGCAGCGCGCGAAAGCAGGACCGGGTACGCGCCCGTCCCGCGCGGCGCGTCGAGGCGGCTCTCCTGGCGGCGCGCGGGAAGCCCGGGAAGCGCGCACGCCGAAGCGTGCCGGCACGAACGCGGCCGACGCGCATCGACATCGACCGCATCGTCGCCAGGCTCACGGATCTCGAACAGGCCGGCGAAGCCGGCGAGCTCGCGCTGCCGACGGGAACGTTAGAGATCTCGAAGCTGGAGAAGGTGTTTTTTCCGGTCACGGGTCAGACCAAGGGCGAC
>DATNAT010000309.1:0-11348 GCA_035572355.1 Gemmatimonadaceae bacterium | reverse complement strand
TTCGTTCACCGCCTGCATCTCCGGGCTTCCGCGGAAGCCACCGCCTCCGCCGCCAGCGCCGCGCTGGCGGCCGCCGGCTGAATCAGAGCGATTGGCGCCACGCTGACGGTCGGCGCCCCCGCCGCTGCCGCCATTTCCGCTGCCGCCGTTTCGGTTGCTTCCGCCATTCTGGCGATTGAACCCCGCGGGTCGAAGCGCGGCGAGCTTGGCGCGGAGACTGTCGATCTGCTTCTTCTCTTTCGGGTGTGCCTTGAGCACGTCGTCGATCTTCTTGCAGTCGGCGTCCGACACCTGCTGGCCGAAACCGCCCTGCTGACCAAAGCCGCCCTGTTGTCCCTGCTGCCCCTGCTGCGCGAAGGCGACGTCGCCATTCGCCGAGCCCTTCGCGCCGCCGGCTGCCGCACTCGCCGCGCCGGTACCCGGTGCAGCTCCGCCGCCATTTCCGTTCCCGTTGCCGCCGCCGTTCCGCCGGCCGCCGCGGTTGCCGCCGCCGAAGCCACCACGATTGCCGCCGCCACCCGAAAAGCCTTGGGCACGCAGCTCCGCGGTCACGCTGTCGGAGCTCATGCCGAGCATCGCACCTGTCGCGACCGCCTCACGCGGGCTCTTGATCGCGTCGTTCGGGATGGCCAGCACGTTGTCGCGCTCGTCGATCAGCACCGACACTTCGCCGTTCATGCCCGGCTTGAGCAAGCCTTCACGGTTCTCGAGGTTCACGAGCACCGGGAACATCGTGACGTTCTGCTGGATCACGGCCTGCGGCTCGATCTTCTCGACCACGCCGCTGAACCGGCGATCGGGATAGGCGTCGACCGTGACGTTGGCCGCTTCGCCGGGATGCACGTTGCCGATGTCGTTCTCGTTGAACAGAGCGCGAATGCGGACGACGCCCAGATCGGCCATCTGCACGATCGTCGTGCCGCCGCTGACGGTGCCGGTGGCCGAGGCGATGACCGTGCCGACGGCCACGTTCTTGGTGATGATCGTACCTTCGCTGGCCGCTTTGACCGTGGCGTCTTCGAGCGACTGGCGGGCGAGATCGAGCGCGGCCGTGGCGTTGACCACGCCGGACTTGGCGTTCTCGTAGCTCACCGCCACCTGCTCGAACTCCTGCGGCGTGATGACGCGCGCCTTGAACATTTCCTCATTGCGCTTCTTGTCGCTCTCGGCGACCGAGAGCTTGGCCTGCGCGGCGTCGAGCGCGGCCTTCGCCTGGTTGTAGCGATTCTGCACGTCGCGCGTGTCGACCTGGACGATCAGATCGCCCGGCTTGACGAGCGTGCCCGTTTCCACCGGCATCTGCGTGATCACGCCGGACGCCTTCGACTTGACGTCGACGATCACGATCGGCTCGATGACGCCGTTGGCCTGCGCGTCGACGATGACGTCGCGATAGCTGACGAGGGCGGTCTGCACGGTCGGCGCCGCCTGCTTCTTCGCGCAGGCTGCCGCGGCGATGAGCAGAGTCGCTCCGAGATATCGTCTCACGTGAATCTGTCTCCTGGAATCGGCCGGTATGGTGGGGCCGTTGGCTGGTCGGAACCGCTGGTAATTGTACGTCCGCCGGCCGGGAACCGCTGGGCCCGGACGCGCGAATCGGGGGTGGGGCGACGCGCCCCAGCCCCCGATCTGCGCCGTGCTCGCGGCCGCTTGGCGGCCGGCGGCGATTACGGCAGATCCCGTCCGATCACGGACTCGATCTGCGCCCGCGCGTTGCGGTAGTTGAGCCGCGCCTGGATGAGCTGCTGGCGCGCCGTGATGAGGTTCGACTGCGAGGTCTGCACCTCGAGCAGCGTGCTCGCGCCGAGCGCGTAGCGCTGCTGCACGACACGGAGGTCTTCCTCGTCGGCCCGCACGTTGAGCTCCTGAATTCGCATCGTCTCTTCGGCGACGCGGAGCGAGCCGAGGTCCGTGACGATGTTTTGTTGGGCTGCGAGCTGCTGGTCGCGGAGATTGGCCTGATCGTTCTCGACGTTCACCTGGTTACGGGCGATGTTCGCCTCGCGCGTGAAGCCGTTGAAGATCGGATAGCTCGCGCTCAGGCTGAGCGTGTGATTGTAGGCGAGCTGGCCCGAGCCCAGGCCGTAGTACTTGTCGAAGCCGTTGCCGGAGTAGTTGTAGCCCAGGTCGATCGACGGAAAGTACGAGGAGCGCGAGGCGCGAACGCCCGCCTGATCGGCATTGAGCTGCGCTTGGGTCTGGCGAATCTGCGGGCCGTTGAGCGCCATCGTCATGATCGCCACGCTGTCGATCGGTGCGTAGGTCTTCTCGACGGTATCGGCGAGATCGGCGGTCACGAAGTATCTGGTGCCGACGAGGTGGGTGAGCGACGCGCTCGCGACGCGGAAGCTGTTCTGCGCCGTGAGAATCGCCAGCTGCGCGTTGCCGACCTGCACCACGCTGCGCAGCGAGTCGGAGATGTTGGCCGCGCCGGCGTTGACCTTGGCAGTGGTGGTGGCGAGTTGCGTGTTGGCCAGCTCGAGCTGGGCCCGCGCCGCCGCTTCGGATTCCTTGGCGGCGAGGATCAGGTTGTAGGTCTGTTTGACCTGAAAGGCCAGATTGAACTTGGTATTGGTCTGCGCGGCTTCCTGCGCCGTCACGATCGCCTTGTCTTGCCGGTACGTCGCGAGCCGCGAGCCGCCGTCGAACAGATTGAGCGACGTGCGCAGGCCCGTGGTGTACGACCATGGATTCGCCGTGTACGGCACGAGATCGCCCTGCGGCCCGAGCCGCTGTCCGCCGCTCTGCGACTGGCCGAGCGAGCCGGTGAGCGAGGGCAGGAACTGGCCGAACGCCGTGCGCACGTTCGTGGTGGCGGTGCGGATGCTATTCTCGGCGATGACCGCCGAGACGTTGTTCTCCTGCGCGAGTTTGACGGCTTCGGCGAGAGAGATCGGGTGGAAGGCGCTGTCGCCCGGCGACGACGCAGACGGCATCTGCTGCGCCGCCAACAATGCCGGGGCGGCGACCAACAGAATCAATTTCCTGAACATGTTCTCTTCGGCTCCTTTTGCTGCTCGGCTTCGCGCCGTGCCTGATTTTCCTTGTTGCGCTGATCGAACCGCGCCAGCTGATCCTTCGTGAAGACCTGCCGCATCTGTGCGCGGAAGCTCGACCGCAGTGACTTGAGCACCGAGTCGTGCGGCGCCAGCACCGCCTTGATCGCGCAATCCTGCTGGAAGGCGAGCGAGTCGAGCGTCGTACGCTGCTGCTGCGCCAACCCCAGCTCGTCGTAGAACCGTTGGCGCGGCCCGTACTGCGATGCGAACTTGTCGTGCACCACGTAGCGGTCGCCCGAGATGCCGAGCGCGCCGCCGACGAGGAAGGCGCCGAGGAGGAACATCAGCGCGTGTTGTTTGGAGCGCTGCATGAGGACTCCGAGTTTGACGACGTTAGCGGCCGGAACCGAACAGGAAGCGGATGCGCGCCTCCCGATCGTCCGACAGCGCGGGACGGATGGCGGTCGAGACGGGCACCGCTGGGGACGAGAGCATGCTGTCGACGGCGATGTCGTTTTCGGCCTGCCGCGCGCGGAACATGGCCACGCCGGCGGCGATCAGCAACACGGCCGCCGCGGCGAGCGCAGGCCGGACCCAGCGATCGAGCTCGGTCCACCAGCCCAGCTCCACGTCGGCGACGCGCGACATGATCCGCGCTTCGAGCTCGTTCCAGTACGAGTCGCCCGACGGCGCGGCATAGAGCGAGCGGAGTCCGCGCGCCAGCCGACCACCGTCGTCGTCGTCGTTGTTGGAGAACAGCCGAATGTCGCTCATAGATCGCTCCGTACGTCCTTCAAGAGGCGGCGCAGCGCCGCTCGCGCGTGGTGCAAATCCGACCGGGCCGTTCCCTCGGGAATGCCCAGCATCTCGCCAATCTCGCCGTGCGTGAATCCCTCGACGTCGTGCAGCACGATCACCGCCCGCTGGCGCGTCGTCAGCTTCTGAAGCGCCTCATTGAGACGCCGCCGGAGCTCGTCCGATTCGCCCGGATCCCGAAAGGGCATGGGAACCGTGTCCGGCAGCTCGTCCGCGTCGCGGACTTTGCGCCGCCGCACCAGATCCAGCGACGCATTGGCCATGATGCGGTACAGCCACGCGCCGAACGGTTGATCGGGGAGGAAGCGGTCCAGCGCCTTGTACGCGTGGAGGAAACCCTCCTGCACCGCATCCTCCGCGTCCTCGTGCGTGAGCACGATCGCGCGACACACGGCGTACGCTCGACGCTGATGCAAGCGCACGAGCATCGCGAACGCATCGCTCTGCCCCTGCTGCGCCGCGATGACGAGCGAGCGCTCGTCTGGCTTGCCGTCGTCAATCGACGGCATCGCGTACGACAGGTCGATTGTGCTCGCAGCCGTCATCGAAACATGGCCGGTGTCCACTTTCAATAACGGGCCGCGGTGAGGAAACGTTGATCGTCAGCGGGCCCCGTCTCCCGCGGCGGACGCCGACTGGGCGGCCCCGCCGGCACCCGGCGACGCCTCGGGCGCCCGCGGTGCGCCCGCCAGCCCGAGCGCGTCGGCAACGCGCTGCATCGCGTCGATCACAAATTGGATGTGCGCCTCGAGCTCGACGCCCAACTCCTGGGTTCCCACCAGAACGTCTTCGCGGCTCACGCCCTTCGCGAACGCCTTGTCCTTCATCTTCTTTCGCACCGAGCGCGCGTCGACGTCGAACACGCTCTTCGTCGGTTTGACGAGCGCCGTCGCCGTGATCAAGCCGGTGAGCTCGTCAACGGCAAAGAGCGCCTGCGCCATACGCGTCTCGCGCGGGACGTTGGTGTACGCCGCGTGTCCCATGATCGCTCGAAGGACATCCTCCGGCCATCCGCGCTCGCGAAGAATCGCCACGCCGGACGACGGATGCTCGTCGGTCGCCGAGCGGGCCGCGTTGGGAAAGCGCTCGTAGTCGAAGTCGTGGATCAGCCCGGCGAGACCCCACCGCTCCACGTCTTCGCCGAAGTGGGCTGCGTAGGCTCGCATCGCGGCCTCCACCGAGAGCATGTGCTTTCGGAGCGACTCGCTCTGGGTGTACTCGTGGACCAGCGCGAGGGCGTCGGCGCGTGTTGGAAGAGCGGACATTTGAATCGGTGCGAATGTGTTTTCGCTTTGCGCCTGCGGCGCTCGCTACCGTGACCTGTATCCGCGTGACGAGTTGCGCCGCATCTACGCCGTTACGAATCACAACAGCGAGGGCGGCTTTGCCGCCCGACGCGAGAGCACCGCGTCACCGCGGATGCAGCCCTACTTCGTCGCCGTCGCCGCCGGCTGCTCGTGCGCGTAATGCGCGTTCGTCAGATAGACGATCGTGCGAAGCACCGCAAACAGAACGAGGGCGCCGATGATCAAGCCGGCGAATGCGGCCTTGGCGTCGCTGCCGCGCGCCGGCGCGTGATGGTCGTGGTCGGAAGGATTGGCCATGGCGGGGATGGGTCGCGCGCGCCGGTCAGGCGACGCGGACGGAGTTGATGACGTCATTGCGCTGGAGCTTCTTCATCACGTCGATGCCGCCCGTGATCTTGCCGAACACCGTATGGACGCCGTTGAGGTGGCGCGTGTTCTCCTCGCTCAGCACCATGAAGAACTGGCTTCCTCCGGTGTCCTTGCCGGCATGGGCCATCGACAGCGAGCCGACCTCGTGCTTGTGCGGATTGCCCGCCGTCTCGCACTTGATCTTGTAGCCCGGGCCGCCGGTGCCGATTCGCGGATCGCCGGCCGGCATGTCCCGCGAGTTGGGGTCGCCGCCCTGCACGACGAAGTCGGCGATGACGCGATGGAACTTGACCCCGTCGTAGAAGTGATCGTTGGCCAGCTTCTCGAAGTTGGCGACGGTGTTCGGCGCTTCCTTGTCGAATAGCTCGGCGACGATCGTGCCGCGATTGGTCTCGAACGTGGCGGTCTTGGACATGGGCGGAAACTACGGCTGGCGCGAGCGCGACGGTAGCCGTGCGATCGACCGTCGCGCTCGCACTGTGGTGACGGCGCCGCGCCCAGCGCCTCAGCCCGCGTGCTCGACCGGCGCCGGCTGTGCGAAGATCACGAGATGCCCGCCGGGCTCGCGCACACCGATCTCGTCCATCCCGTAAAACGTCCGCCGGCGTGGGAGTGCGATGTCGAGCCCTCGAATCTGCTTCTCAGCGGCGTCGAGGTCGCTCACCTCGATGAACAGCCCGACCGAGGTGCCGCCCGGTGACCGCACCGAGCCCACATCTTCCTGCGCGCTCTCCCACGTCTGATACATCAACTCCACGCCGTCCTTCGCGAAGATCGCGAAGTTGATCCCGGCCTTGCCCGGGACCTCCGCCGTTTTCGTCCAGCCGAAGCGCTCCACCCAGAACGGCACGCAGGGCTCGATCGCATCGACGAACAGGACGGGGGTCACCTTCTTGGTCTCGTTCGGCATATCGCAACGCTCTCCATTTCGAGGACGAGGGAACGCTACCGCAGCTCGCCGTCGCCGTATTGAACGAATCCGACACGGCCGAATTCGCGAGCGTACTCGGCCGGCGTGATACCGGCCAGCGATTTGAACTCTCGAATGAAGTGGGATTGATCGGCGTAGCCCGCGTCGTAGGCGACCGCGGTCCACGACGGCTGATCGTCGGCGGCGACCGTGCGTTCGATGGCGTGCACGGCGTGCCGGAAGCGCAGCACCCGCGCCAGCCCTTTTGGGCTGATGCCGACCGATTCGTCGAAGGCGCGCTGGAGTGCGCGCTCGTTGACGCCAAGCGCGGTGGCGGCGTCGCGCACGTTGACCGCGCCGCGCGAGCGCAGAAAGAGCGCGACGGCTCGCGCCGGAAGCTCCGCCGGCAGATTGCCGCGCCCCCCTTTGGCGGCGATCCGTTCGAGCAGCGTCCGCTCGACCACGGCGATGCGCTCGTCGCGTGCGGCCGACGCGAGCGCATCGGCCAGCGAATCGGCCAGTCCTCCCCAGAGATCGTCGAGCGGCACGACGGCGTCGGTCAGCTCGCGCATGGCGACGTCGAAGAAGGGCAGTGCCGCGCCCGGACGAAAGCGCACGCCGAACAGATCGATGACACCGCGCATGCGATGCACCGCGGCCTCGCGCATCGTGCCGACGGCGGTCGGCCGCGCGCCGCTCGCCAGGTCGAAGATGATGTCGGCCGACGCGTCGGGCAGGACGCGCACGGCGGTATCGGCGAGGTCGGCGGTGATGGTCCAATAGCACGACACCCAGCGCGCGAGCGCCGGGCTCGGCTCGATCTCGGCGTAGCGCGGCGACGCGCTCGGCAGCGGCGCGGTCACGGCGCGCCGGGCTACCGCGATGCGGTGCTGCGCGCCGGCGCCGACGCCATGAAGTGGTACACCCGCGGAATCTTACACCCCGCGAGCTCGGCCGGCGCGAATTTCCACTTCGCGATCACACTCTTCACGTTGCTTGCCAGCCACGGATGCGACGCGGCCACGACGGTGAAGGTCTTCATCACTGGCTTGCCGAGGGTGTCGATCAACACGTCGACCTTGATCTCGGCGCTGCCGTCTTTGCGCAGGGCGCTGCGCGGAACGCGCTGCAACGCGGCCGGCTTAGCCATGACGGGCGATGGAATCCGATCGACGGCGAGGTCGGGCTTGACCGTGGCGCGGCGAAGCGCCTCGACGCAATCGCCCGAATCGACGGGCGCTTCAGTCGGCGCGATGCGCGCGTTGACCTCGGCTACCGGCGCGATGTCCGTAGCGCGCGAACCGGGGTTGGAGGCGCAGGCGCCGGCGAAGAGGAGCGCGGGAATGGTGTAACGAAGCATGCCAGGGTGGGTGGGAGACCCAACGTCATACCCTGGACGACGGGCAAATGTCGCTGAGGAAACAAATTTCGCACTTCGGCCGGCGGGCATCGCAGACCTGGCGTCCGTGCTCGATGAGGAGGTGCGAGAGCATCGTCCACCGGTCGCGGGGAAAGAGCCGAATCAGGTCTCGCTCGATCTTCACTGGATCAATCTGCCGGGTGAGCGCCAGCCGCTGGGTGACGCGGCTCACATGCGTATCGACGACCACCCCTTCGTCTTTTCCAAAGGCGTTGCCGAGGACGACGTTGGCCGTCTTTCGCCCCACGCCGGGGAGGGCGACGAGCGACTCCAAGTCGTCCGGCACGCGGCCGGCATGCCGCTCGGTGATCGCGGCCGCCATGCCGACGAGACTCTTGGCCTTGTTGCGAAAGAAGCCCGTCGACTTGATGATCTCTTCGACGTCTTCCTGTTTGGCGGCGGCGAGCGCGGCGGGCGTGCGATACCGCTTGAACAACACCGGTGTCACCATGTTGACGCGCTTGTCGGTGCATTGCGCGCTGAGAATCGTCGCGACGAGGAGCTGGAATGGGGACGCGAAATCGAGCGCGCAATGGGCGCCGGGATAGTGCGCCGCGAGCCGGTCGTAGATCTCGGCGGCGCGCTCGGGGGTCGGGGCGGGGGCGCGGCGCTTCTTCTTCGCGGCCGGTCGAGGCATCGAGCTCCTGAATCGTAGAACGATAATACGAGAACTAAAAACGGCGCCGTGCGCGCCGTCGCGCTACTCCTCGATGCCCGCGCTGTGGCGGAGCCGGTCGATGCACTCGTGCAATTGCCGCTCGGTGAGCTCGATCTCCTGGCGCGCGCCGTCCTCGTCCAGCAAGCCGTCGCGCATCGAGATCGCGATTTGGTTCAGGTAGCGGATCTTGGCGAGGATGTCGTCGGCCGCTCGGCGGAGGCGAACGAACCGGCGCTTCTCGGCGAGCGCCCGGCGGTGGCGCAGCCCGAGCTCCTGGCGGGTCAGCCGGCGCGCCTGCTCGATGACCTCGTCGCGGTTGCGCCCCGGAATCGCCGCCCGGTCGGGAAGGCCGGCGTCGTCCCAGTCCTCCTCCGCGAACCAGAGACGCCCGACGTACTCGATGCCGTCGAAGGTGACCCGGCAGGTCACCGTGTAGCGCTGGCCGAGGTACTCGATCGTGGCGATGAACGCCTGCGGGGCGGGATCGGGGAAGGGCATGGCCACAGACAACCAACCAGCGGAGAGGGTCGGGAGCAAGGTCGCGAGGGCCGTTTCTCGGCACCCGCGCCATTCATTAAGATCGCCTCGACGCCTCGGTCGTCACCGATTCGCATCGAGAAAACGACGAATCGCGCCGAACAGCGCCGCTGGCTGCTCGACGTATGGTACATGCCCGCAGTCGTCGATTGCCACCAGATCGACGCCGAGCGCGCGCGCCGCGGCCTCCGACGACGCCAGCGGAATGGGATCCTGCCGGCCATGAACCGCGAGGCCTGGTCTGCCGACCGTATCCAGTTGCCCTGGCATCGTCAGATCGTAGTCGCCGAGGCTCGCCCACACAGACTGCTGGATGCGGCCCACGACGCGAAATGGCGTGAGATCGCGCGCGCGGGCCGGATCGGCGAAGTAGCCGGCCACGCTCAGCTCGAAGGCGCGATGCTGGTAGGCGTCGGGATCGCGCGCGCGCAGGTCGGACTCGGCGAGTCGCGCGCGTGCTCCGGCAATGGCGTCGCTCGATTGGCGACGCGCGAACTCGGCCTCGAAGGCCGATCGGAACCCGCGCGTCACCGGAGCGGGATCGATCAACACCAGGCGGTGCAGTGCGCTTCCGGTGCGGTGGGCGGCCGCTTCGATCGCGAACAGCATCGCGAGCAGTCCACCCCACGAATAGCCGACGATCGTCGCCGGGCCGCCAGAGAGTAGCTCGGCGATGACGGCATCGAGGTCCGCCACGTGATCGCGCCAACCGATCGGCGACCGGTCGTCGAAGGCCGAGCGGCCGCCGCCCCGCTGGTCGTAGAGCACCAGCTCGTGGTCCTTTGCCAACTCGAGCATCTGGGGCAGCAGGTACCGATGGTCCGCCCCCGGACCACCATGAAGCATGAGCAGCGGCGGCGCGGCGGGCTCACCGTAGCGCACCCAGTAGAGTGGCGCGGCGGTGGTCGATGTGTGGCCGGATTCGCGCGGCAGTGGGACCGGCGGCATCGCGGGAAGATAGCGGGCGTTCGGCGAGGTCAGCGCGGGAGCGGCATCTGTGAATCGACGGCAAATCGAGCGGCAATGCGCGCCGTCGCCACGTGCACGGCGACGCTGAGCTCGATCGGATCGCCGTAGCCGCCGCCGATCACGACGGCCACCGGAATGCCGATCTCGCGACACTGCTCCAGGACGAGGGCGTCGCGCCGCGCCAGTCCCTCGAAGCTGAGCGTGAGGCGCCCGAGTCGGTCGCTCTCGTGCGGGTCGGCGCCGGCGAGATAGAACACGATGTCGGGCTGCGCGGCCGCGAGCACTCCGGGCAGCGCCGCCGAGAGTCGCGCCAGATACTCGTCATCGCCGGTGCCGTCGTCGAGCTCGACGTCGAGGCGGCCCGGCACTTTGTGAAACGGGTAGTTCCGGCCACCGTGCATGCTGAACGTGAACACGCGCTCGTCGCCGGCGAAGATGGCGTGCGTGCCGTTCCCCTGGTGGACGTCGAGATCGACGATCGCCGCGCGCGCGATGCGCCCGTCGCGCTGGAGCACGCGGACGGCGACGGCGACGTCGTTGAAGGCGCAGAACCCTTCGCCGTGATCGGCGAAGGCGTGGTGCGTACCGCCGGCCAGGTTCATCGCCACGCCGTGGCCGAGCGCGTGCCGCGCAGCCTCGATCGTTCCGCCGGCGGAGCGATAGGACCGCTCGACGAGAGCGGCCGACCAGGGAAGCCCGAGGCGCCGCACTTCGCTCGCTTCGAGCGCTCCGCCGCTGAATCGGTCGACGTAATCCGCGGTGTGCGCGAGCAGCAGGTCGTCGCGCGACGCGCGCTTGGGCTCGTGTAGATGCTCCGGCGTCACGATGCCTTCCGACAGGACGCGATCGCGCAGCATCGCGTACTTGGCGAGCGGAAAGCGATGGCCCTCGGGCAGCGGAAAGCCGTACGCCGCGCTCGACCAGGCGTGGAGAGCGGTCAGCGTGCGGTGAAGTCGGTCTTGGGCGTGACCTGTCGGCATGCCTCCGCGAGCAGCGTCGATGTCTTGTCGACGTCCTCGAGACTCACCATCTCGTTCGGCGAGTGCATGTACCGATTGGGAATCGAGACGAGTCCGGTGGCGACCCCTTCGCGCGCGATGTGGATGGCATCGGCGTTGGTCGCCGTGTCGCGGCCGGCGGCGTGGATGGAAAACTTGATTCCCTGGCGATCGGCCGTGCTGCGCAGCAGCTCGAACACGACCGGCGAGATGACGGCGCCTCGGCTCAGTACCGGTCCGCCTCCGACCCGGTGGTCGCCGATCTCCTTTTTCTCGATGTTCGGATGATCGGTGGCGAAGGTCACGTCGATCACGATCGCGAGCTGCGGGTTGATGCAGTTGGTGCAGACGAGCGCGCCGCCGCC
>DATNAT010000308.1:0-5007 GCA_035572355.1 Gemmatimonadaceae bacterium | reverse complement strand
CCGTCCTTCCGCCATCCATCGAAATGCCACGCGTCGGCCAACTGCTCGACCATCCACCAGCCGACGTTGTGCCGCGTGCGCGCGTACTCCTCGCCCGGGTTCCCGAGTCCGACGATGACTTTCATGGGCTCGTTGAGCGTGTTGCTCGATGCGTCCGGTTCGTCGCCGCGCGGCGATGGTGGTGCGCTCGCGGCGCGGCGACGGAACAGGAACCGGAACACGGATCGATAGAGCCGCCTACTTGGCCGGCTCCTCGTCCTCGGGCTTGGGCTTGCGAATGAGCTCGGGCTCGGCCGCCGCCGTCGCTGCAGCCTCACCCTCGGCCGCCGCTGCCGGCGTCTCCTCGACCACCGCTTTGGGCGCCGCGCAGACGCAGATCGTTGCATCGACGTCGTCGAGCACCGTCACGCCTTCGGGCAGGGGAAGATCGCGGATGTGGATGCTGTGCCCGATGGTGAGATGCGTGACGTCGACCGTGATCTGGTCGGGGATCGACGACGGGTCGACGCGCACGTGGATGCGGTGCATCGTCTCCTCGAGAATGCCACCCGAGTTGCGGACCCCTTCGGCCGTTCCGGTGAAGCGGAGGGGCACGTCGACGGTCACCTTTTCGCCGGCGACCAGCTCCTGGAAGTCGATGTGCACGACGTGCCGCTTGAACGGATGCCGCTGCACTTCGCGGATGAGCGTGCGGACCGGCGAGCCGTCGATGCTGAGGTCGATCACGGTGTTCGCCGCCGAGATCTGCGACAAGAGCTTGTCGACCTCGCGAGTGTTGATCGTCAGGGACTGCGGCTCACGGCCGTGGCCATAGACGACGGCCGGCACGTGCCCGGTCTGGCGGAGCTTGCGCGCGACGCCGGTGCCGCGTTCGGACCGAACGGTCGCGTTGAGTGAGGCTGATGCCATGATTCGAATTCCAGTATGAAAAAAATCAATCCTTCGCAGCCCGCCCGCGTCGATCGGCTACTCTCGGGAGGCTGCGTCCTCCCTACCATGAACCGCCGCGGGATCGTACCGCCGAGCTCGCGCCCGGCGCCCTGTACGCTTCGTCTGCCGTTTAGTCGAACAACGAGCTGACCGACTGCTCGGCGTGCGTGAACCGGATCGCCTTGGAGAGGAGCTCGCCGACCGAGAGCAGACAGAGCTGCCGCGGCCGCCGCTCCTCCGGCAAGAAGATCGTGTCCGTCACCGCCACTTCTTTGATCGGAGAATCATTGAGCCGCTGTTTGGCCGGCCCCGACAACAATGCATGCGTGGCGCAGATATAAATGTCCTGCGCGCCGAGCTTCTTCAGCGCGCGCGCCGCCTCGGTCACGGTGCCCGCGGTGTCGATCATGTCGTCGACGAGGATACAATCGTGCCCCTCGACCTCGCCGACCACGTTGACGACCTCTGACACGTTCGGCTGCGGCCGGCGTTTGTCGATGATCGCCAGCGTCGCGTTGAGCCGCTTCGCGAATCCGCGCGCCATCTTCGCCGAACCGACGTCGGGCGCCACGACCACCGGATCGGCCAGCTGCATCTTGCGGTAATGCGCCGTGAACACCGGCATCGCATACAGGTGGTCGACCGGAACGTCGAAGAAGCCCTGCAGCTGGTGCTGGTGAAAGTCCACGCCCAGCACGCGGTCGACGCCGGCCCCCGTGATCATGTTCGCCATCAGCTTGGCGCCGATCGGCACGCGCGGCTGATCTTTGCGATCCTGGCGCGCGTAGCCGTAATAGGGCATCACGCAGGTGACGCGCGCCGCCGAGGCGCGCCGCGCCGCGTCGATCAGGAGCAGCAGCTCCATGATGTTCTCAGCCGGCGGGTTCGTCGGCTGGAGAATGAACACGTCGTTGCCGCGCACGTTCTCGTCGATCCGCACCGAGATCTCGCCGTCGGCGAAGCGGCCGAGGTTCACACGACAGAGGTCGACGCCCAGGTGGCCGGCGATCTCTTCGGCGAGCGGCCGGTTCGCGGTTCCGGACAAGAGCTTGAGGCCGTGACTTGGTACGGCGAGTCCGTCCATGATGCGGAGCGCGAGAGTTGGAGAACTGGGAGCGAAACTGGAAAGCGGGGAGCGGCGGCGTCGAGCAAGATCGCTTGGGCAACGGTTCGGGCCGTCACCAAATTCCGGCGGCCCTGAGCGCGCCATTGCCCCCGGTGGATTCGAACCACCATTCTCGGATCCAAAGTCCGATGTCCTGCCATTGGACGAGGGGGCAGCGAGCCTCGAAAGTTACCGATCGAGCTCCGCTCGTACAACTCGCGCCACAACGTCGCTCGTTCGCGTGGTGATCGCCGACACACCGGCGCTTCGCGCGATCGCCGCGACGTCGGGCGCCGACTCGAACACGCCGAACACGCTCGACCCGGAGCCGGCGAGCATGGCCACCGTAGCTCCGGCGGCCCGCAGCTCGTCGACCAGCTCGGCGATTTCCGGGTGCGGCCGGGCGACGACGGGCTGAAAATCGTTGGCAGCGACGCGGGCCACGGCCTGCCAGTCGGCGGTCGCATTCGCCGGGAGCATCGACGCGGCCGGCGCGTACAGCCCGCGTTCCTCGGCGACCCACAAGTAGGCGTCGGCCGTCGGGATCGAAAAATCCGGAACGAGGAGGACCGCCGGCCACGACGGAGGGGTGGGGAGCGGCATCAGCCGCTCGCCTCGACCCCAACCCAATGCTGTCGCGTGCTCGACCGTCATGAAGGGGACGTCGGCACCGAGCGGGGAGGCGAGCTCGACGAGCGCAGGGCCGATCGGCCGGGGCGCGAGGGCATCGAGCGCCCGGAGCACGGCGCCGGCGTCGGCACTTCCGCCGCCCAACCCTCCTCCCACTGGGATGCGCTTCACGATCTCGATCGCGAATCCGGTCGGCCAGCCGGTGGCGTCGACGTAGGCGGCGGCGGCGCGATAGGCGAGGTTACGTTCCGTTGCCCCGAGTCCGGCCGCAGGCATGGCGGGGCCCGCGCAATCGAGGGTTCGACCCGATGTGACGCGAACGGTGACGTCGTCGGCGAGGTCGATGCGTTGGAAAATCGTCTCGATCGAGTGGTAGCCGCTCGATTCGCGCGCGAGGACACGGAGGCGCAGGTTGATCTTCGCCTGCGCGGAGACGCCGGCGGCGAGCGTCACGCGTCGGGGACAGGCGGCTCGATCTTACCGACCGAGAAGCCGAGCCGGGCGGAGTAGTACAGGCCGAGCGCGGTGATTGGGATGTACGACGCAACGTGGAAAAGTAGCGCCCAGGTCGTGGCTTCGGTTTGGCTGACGCCATAGAGCGAGAGCGCGAGCCACGCGCCGAGCTCGAACGAGCCGAAGAACCCCGGGAGCGACGGGAGGGCGACGAGGATGACGATGATCCCCTGCACGATCAGTGTCGCGGCGAGGGGGACGTGCACGCCGACGGCGAGAAAGGCGAGCCAGAATGCCACGGGCTGAAGCAGCCAATGGGCGAGCGTCCAGGCGAACACGGCCGCGAAATGCCGCGGCTTGCGCAGCACGCTCAAGCCCTCGGAGAAGCGCGCCAACATATCGGCGCCTCGCCGCTCGACGACCGGCGACACGCGTCGCGCAACCAATTCGAACAGTCGAATGAGCGTCTTTGGGAAGAAGACGAGCGCGTAGAAGGCGACCAGCAGCACCAGCGCACCGGCGACGACGAAGCCGACCGCGTACGTCAGCGAGTGGCCCGCGATCATCTTGTCGGTCGGGAAGTGGGCCAGCGCGACGCCGGCCGCGAGCAGCACCATGACGACGATCGCGTCGAACACCCGGTCGACGGCCACGGAGGCGAGCGCCGTGGGGAAGGTGACGTTGCCGACCTGTTGCGTCAGTGCGAACGGACGCGCGAGCTCGCCAGCGCGCAGCGGCACGACATTGGTCACCATCTGCCCGATCGCCGTCGACCGCCAGAGCGGCCCAAACGGCACGCGCGGGGCGACCGGGTCGAGAATCGTGCGCCAGCGAAGCGCGCGCAGTGGAAACATGCCCGTTGCCGCCAACGCGCTGGCGATGAGCAGCCAATAGTTGGCCGTCCGCGCGGTCTCGAGCGAGCGATGGATGTCGAGATTGCGAAACGCGAAATACAGACACACGGCGCTGATCGCGATGCCCAACGCGCCGCGCCAGCCGAATTTCACGTTCGATTACTCCGCGCGAGCCAACTCGAGCAGATCGAACAACTCGTCGAGCGCGTCCGGATTCGACGTCGGCCCGCGGCGCCGCATCTCGTCGCGCAGCTCCACCGCGCGGTCGAGCGCCGCCCGTCCGCGGTACAGCAGCGTCTCGATTGGCACCACCGTGTCCTCCGGTAAGGCTCTGGGCTCGGCAAAAGGCTTCGACGTAAGCGCGTCGAGCGCCGCGATGCTCGTATCGATCAGCGCCGCCGACGCGCGGTCGAGCGACTCGGCGAGCGACGGCCGCGGCGCCGGTGGTGTTGGCGACGTGGGGCGCGGAGCGACGTCGGGCAGAGACTGCGGCGTCGCGAATTCCGACGCGGCCGGGGGTGGCGTGAAGACCGGCGTCGTGAACGTCGGCGTCCTCGGTTCGACGGGCGTCGGACGCGGTATCTCGGGTGCCGACACCGGCGTCGGGATCGACGACACGGGCGTCGTCTTCGCCGGCGTGGTGCGTGGCTCCGACGCACCAAACCCCGCACCGATCGCCGTGGTGAGATCGCGGCCGCCGGAAATCTCGCGCAGGCGCGCGGTGAGATGCTCGCCCTTGGCGCCCGGCTGCGCGAGCACGGTCGAGAGATCTTCCAACGCCGCCAGCCCCAGGAAGTCGACATGCTCGGCGGCATCGACGTGGCCGCCGATGAACTCCGCCACGTCGCGCTCGCCGAAGCTGTCCGCTGCGCCCTGGAGCGCGCGGAGTGCGCGTTGGAGGTCGCGTCGTGCGCGCGTCGTCGACGCTTCGTCGGTCGCGTGCCGTGCCGCGTCGACCACCTGGCGCAGGTGCTCGCTCAGGCTCACGAGCTCGAGACGGAACCGGTCGGACGACGACGTCGGCGGATTGGGCGC
>DATNAT010000307.1:0-3796 GCA_035572355.1 Gemmatimonadaceae bacterium | reverse complement strand
GCACGAGCGTCATCAGCCGATCGCCCGCCCGACGATGAGCGCAATCGAGATCCAGAGCGCCGCGATGAAGATCGCCACGGCGATGTTTCCCTTCTTGAGCTCAGCTGGAAAGTCGACGTCGGGCGTCAGGCGATCGATGATCCGATAGCTGACGAACATCAGCACGACACCCAGCGCGGCGTAGATCAGGTTCAGCGCGAGAATCGACAGTTGCAATTGCTGACTCCAGAGAGAGGGGGCGGCCACACTGACGAAGGTTCATCCGGATACATCGGATGCCTCGGATCGGGCGGATGGGCGAAACAGCGGCGGGAGTGATACGATGCTGCTCGAGCTGCAGGTCAATGCGACGTACGGCGATTCAACTTCTTGAACGACAGACGACTAAACTCGTCATCGGCATGTTCGGTGTACCACCCCTACCGTTCATCCGCCCGATCCGAAGCATCCGCTGCATCCGGATCACCCTTCGTCATTGGAGCCGGCCCGAGGCCGTTCTAACGACGTTCAGCAAGGGCGACAAGTTTCATCTCCCCATCGATCGTCTCTCTACCGATCGTCAGGTACAGATGTCCCTGTGTGACCGATAGCTCGAACGCCGTCCGTCGGTCCAGGCGCTCGACCAGCCCCTCGACGATCGGGGTCGGCAAGCCGTGCACGGTGATCTCCTCTGCCCGGTGAATCCGCTCACCCTGGAGCTGTCGCACGAGCAGCATCGGATCCTTGTACGTGTAGACGACGACGCGCGGCGCGGCCTTGGCCGCCTTGTGCAGCCGCGCCGCATCAGGTGCGCCGACTTCGATCCACACGCGCAACGCGCCCGTCAGATCTCGCACGACCACGGCCGGTTCGTCCGGCTCGGCGAGCCCCTTCGAGAAGGCGATGCCGTCCGTGTACTCGAGACAGTAGGCCAGCACGCGCGTCGCAAGGTACTCCGCCGTCTCCGACGGGTGTCGTGCCGCACGGATCGCCAGCGTCTCGTACACGCCGCGGTCGACGTTCGAGAGTTGAATATCGAAATTGTGAATCGTGGCGCCGAGTGCCATCAGCGACGTGGCGCGGGTGCGGCGGAGTCGCCGCCGAGGAGCTGGAGCGCCTGCGTGTACCGGTTGGCCAGGGTGTCTTCCTGGATGCGCATCGTCTCGATGAACACGTACATGCGCCGGATCGTCGACGGCATCACCGCGTCGGCGAAATCGAAGGTCGGGATGCTGGCCGACGTGTACTGATCGAACTTGGCCTGGAAGTCGTACGCCGACGACAGCACGCGAACGGTATCGTAGCCCATGTTCGCGACGGTCCCCAGCGTGACGGCGCTCTGCCAGGCGGTGCCGTCGAGCGTGGGATTGTGAAAGCCGCGCCAGGCGGGCGCATGCGCGCGGAACGCAACGTAGCTCGTCGCCTGGCGGGCCGCGTCCACCGCTGCCGTCTCTCGCGCCAGCGTGTCGTGGTAGGCGCGTATGTCGCGGATGGTCTGCAGATTCGTCGTCAGCTCGTCCCGCACACCGCGGAGCGCCCGCTCGGTGAGCCGGCGATCCTTGCGCGCGTCGACGTACGAGTTGACGGCGAGCGCCAGCAATATGCTGAACACGATGAGCGCCGACTCAACGAGGATTCGTTGAATCGGCGACTCATGCGTGCGGTGTGGCTCGTGCTTGTCCGGCTCCGGTGCGCCGGGCTCGGTCACGGCTTCAACGGCTTGATTCGCTTGCCCCACTCGGCCGGCGCCGGCTCCTTCGTCATCCGCTCGACTGGATGATCCTTGAGCTGTTGGAGCGCCACGGCGACCGCGCGCTCGAGCTGCGGGTCGTGGCCGGCGATCACTTCCTTCGGCGTGTTCTCGACCGTGACGTCAGGCGGCGTGCCTTCGTTCTCGACCGCCCACTTGCCGTCGCGCGCGAAGAAGCCGCCGCGCGGCGCGATCGCCGAGCCGCCGTCGATGAAGGGCGGAGTGTCGGCGGTGTGGACGAGGCCGCCCCACGTCCGCTCGCCGACCAGCGTGCCGACTTTCCGGTACTTGAACATGTACGGCATCAGATCGCCGCCCGAGCCGGCCATCTCGTTGATCACCATCACCTTCGGCCCCCAGATGCCGGCCGCTGGGCTGGTGAACGGCATGCGGTCGCCGGCCACGTTGTTGAAGTAGCCGTCGAAGTCACGCTGCAAGACGTCGATGATGTAGTCCGCCGCCTGGCCGCCCGAGTTGTACCGCTCGTCGATGATCGCTCCCTTCCGATCCTGTTGTGAGAAGTAGTATCGGTTGAAGTACGTGTAGCCCGGGCCCGCCGTGCTCGGCAGATACACATATGCTAATTGGCCGTGCGACAGCGAGTCGACGAGCCGGCGGCTGTCTTCGACCCAGGCGCGCGAGCGCAGCGTCTGCTCGTTCGCCACCGGCACCACCGTCACGTGACGTGCGCCGTCCATCGTCGGCGTCGAGTTGACGACGAGCGCCGTCTGCCGGTTCGCCGTGCCGTCGAGCAGGCGATAGATGTTGTCGGGCGCCTTGAGCTCCTGCCCATTGATCGAGAGGATGTAGTCGCCGACGCGCACGTCGACGCCCGGCGCCGCGAGTGGCGCGCGGAGATCAGGGTTCCACTCTTCGTCGTCAAAGATGCGCGTGATCTTGTAGCGCCCGTTCTCGATCGTGAAGTCGGCGCCCAACAGGCCGCCCGGCGCAACCGTTCCCACCTGCGGCATGTCGCCGCCCCGGACGAACGAATGTCCGATCGCGATCTCGGCGCCCATCTGATCCATCAGATAGTTCAAATCCTCGCGCGAGTTCACGTACGGCAGGAGCACGCCGTACATCTGCTTCATCTTCGGCCAGTCCGCGCCGTGCTCGTTCGGCACGTAGAGATAATCGCGCTGGTTGCGCCAATCTTCGTCGAACATCTGCTTGAACTCGGCCTTGGGATCGACGTAGGCGCGAAGATCGTCGTTCACGCGCCCCTGGCCCGCCGTCGGCGGATTGCGGTCCGCGTCGACCACGAAGAGCTGCGGCCCGTTGCCGGCGCCCGTTGCTCCACCCCGGCCACCGCGACCACCGCCCGCGCCACCGGCGCGATAGACCAGCTTGTGCCCGTCGAGGCTCACGTCGTATCCGCCCGCGACGCCGTTGACGAACGCAACGTCGCGATGATCGCGGAGGGTGTAGCGGTGCAGCGTTGCGCCGCCGGCGCCGCCCGCGCCACGTCCGCCGCCCGCAGCGCCCGCCTCCAGATAGAACACCGTTCCCGGTGCGCCGGCGTGTAGGCTGCTGTACTGCCGGTCCGGAATGCCCGGCACGGCGAGGATGCGATGCGACAGGCCGTCGAAGTCGATCGTGACCGTCGGCGCGGCGCGCGGTGCCCGCGGCGGAGCCTGATCGGCGCCGCCCGCGGCATCATCCGGTGCTGCTGCCCCACCGCCGCGACCGCCCCGTCCGCCGAACGAGGGCGCGGCCGGCATTCCAGTTTCCTCATCGCTCTCCGGCAGGAAGGGCGACGGATCGGTCTTGCGCAGCACCGCTGCGTAGAGCCCGAACGTTTCCGTGTGGTCGACGCTCGTCATGTCGAGCCACTGCGACTTGAGCCCGAAGTCGGTCGATGCAATGAACCACAGATACTTGCCGCTCGCGTCCCAGGCCGGCGACATCACGTCGGCCAGACCGTCCGTCACCTGCTTCGACTCGCCCGTCTCGACGTTCACGACTTCGATCGCCTTGTAGAGCGAGTTCAGATGCTTGGCGTAGGCGATCCATTTGCTGTCCGGCGACCAGACGGGGTCCATCGTCCGCGTCGGCACCATCCACGGA
>DATNAT010000306.1:0-5368 GCA_035572355.1 Gemmatimonadaceae bacterium | reverse complement strand
TAGCTCGCGTTGCGTTCGTCTCGACTCCGGTGACGAGGTCGAGCGTTGCCCACACGACAATGGATATCCGCCGCTGCACTCATCGCCACGGCGCTCGCCGCACGCGTCGAGGCGCAGCAGGTGCAAGGCGCGGTGTCCGTGACTGGCGGTTCGGCGACTGACGTCCTAGGCGTCACGTCGCGCGCCGTCACGCTCGGTCCCACGCTGTCGATCGTCCCCGATCCGCGTGCCGCGTTCACCTTGAGCGGCAGCGCGACACGGTTCGACAATCAGCAGTGGTCCTTGGGCGGTGGTGCGACGACCGCGTTGCGCGCGCCGTTCGGCCGTTTCGCCGCGCTGACGCTCGACGGCGGCGCGAGCGCGACGAGGACGTCATACCACTTCTCCTATTACACGGCGAGCGCCATTCCGGCGCTCGAAGCGCACATTGGACCGGTGACGGGGTACGTCGGCGCCCACGGGGCGCTCGCGTCGACCTCGGTCGCGCAGGACGCGCAAACCCCGGGCGGCCTGTTCGGCGGCAATCCGATCACGTCGCACGCGACTGTCAGCGCGTCCCGCACGATGCGCGGCGCGCTGTTCGGCGCCAACGTACGTGTCCCGGCGTCGGATGACGAATCGCTGATCGCCGGCCTGCGCGAGGAGCACGCCATGATCGATACCGTGCCGACGGTCGATCGCAGCGCGTCGCTGACACTATTGAAGGGGCGGTTCATGCTCGCCGGTACCGCGGGCGTTCGGAGCGAGCCCGGAACGCGCACCACCTTCGGCAACGGCACGCTCTCGATCGCCATGAGCTCGGCGCTGTCGCTCGACCTGAACGCGGGCGCCTATCCCGCGGATCGGCTCGTCGGGATTCCGGGTGGGCGCTACGTCAATCTCGGCATCTCGTTACGCACCGGGCGCTCGTTGCTTCGCAATCAGCCCTTGCCGGAGGGCGCGCCGGCCGTGCCGGTCGGATATACACGGCTGGCCCTTCACGCCGATGACGCGTCTCAGGTCGACGTCGCCGGCGATTTCACGAACTGGAAACCTCTCGCGACGTATCGCGCGCCGAACGGCGTGTGGTACGTCGATCTCCGAATTCCACCGGGCCGATACCGCTACGCGTTCCGTGTCGACGGACGTGACTGGCGTATCCCCGACGGAACGGCCGCGGTCGATGACGACCTCGGCGGCAAATCGGCGTGGCTCGTCGTGAGCGCGCCGACTCGAACGACACATCAGGAGGAACCATGAAGTCCATCACCAGTCTGGCAGTCGCACTCCTCTGCGCACCGGCGGCGCTTTTCGCGCAGCAGGCCGCGGCCGGTGCATCGGCGGCATCGCAGGCGAACGTGAGCGTTCCCGCCAGCTATTCGGCGCAGGCGAAGGCGAACATCGAGGCGTCGTTCAAGCGCGCGCAGGAGAAGAACCTCCCCGATCAGTCGATGCGCCAGCGCGTCGCCGAGGGGAAGGCCAAGGCCGCGAGCGGCGCGCAGACGGCCGCGGCGGTGCGGAAGACCGAAGCGCGTCTCGAGGCATCGCAGTCGGCGATGGTACACGCCGGTCGGGCGAATCCGAGCGCCGACGAGATCAACGCCGGCGAGAAGGCGATGGCCAGCGGCGCGACCGAAGCCAACGTCGAAGCGCTCGCGAAGCACGCGCCGTCCGATCGGTCGCTCGTCGTCGCCTTCGACGTGCTATCGACGCTCGAGGCGAAGGGCACGCCGGTCAATCAGGCCGTTGCGCAGATCACGGCGAAGCTCGACGCGCACGCGAATGACGATGCACTGGTCGCGTTGGCGGGCGACGCGTCGGCGGCGGGCGCGGCGAATGCGCATGGCAGCAATCCAAATGCGACAGCCGCGGGCAGTGCAGCTGCCGGCGTCGGCGCCACGGTGAAGGGTGTGGGGAATGCGGCAGGGGGCGCCGGCGCTGCGGTGACGGGTGTGGTGAAGGGCGCGGTGGGGCCGAAGAAGCCCTGATTCTGAACGCGAAGCACGAAACGGGGCGGCTACTCGATCGAGTAGCCGCCCCGCTTCGTTGGAGGGCGGGAGACGAGACCGCTTGCAGCGCCGCGCGGCTTCAAACATCTTGGAACGCGGCAAGGGGAGCCGGGATGATCGCGCGCTACGCTGTTGCATCTGCGTTCTTGATTGGGAGCTCGTTTCCGACCCCCTCCATCGCGCGCGCCCAACAACGCGATTCGCTCCCGGCGAATCCTCCCGCGCCGGCCGTGTTTCGCGGCCGCGTCATTCACCGAGCCGACGCAACGCCCGTCGCGGGGGCCGACGTCTGGGTGGTTTCCGCCGACCGGCACGCGTCGACCGACAGCAGCGGCGCCTTCCGGTTCGACGGGCTGTCGCCGGGACTCCAGCTCGTCGAGGTGCGACGCGTCGGCCTCGACGCCGAGCATGATACAATCGGCCTCTCGTCGGACCACGAGAACGTCCGGACCTACGCGCTCGGCGACAAGACGACGACGCTCGACACCGTTCACACGATCGCGGGGGCGAGCAAATACCTCTCGCCTCGCCTGCGCGCATTCGAGGAACGACGTCTGTCCGGACAGGGCGGGCACTTCATCTCGGACAGCGTCATGCGGCTGAACGAGAATTCCAACCTCGCCGACATCGGAAGCCGGTTGCCCGGTCTGATGGTGCGAAGCGTATTCTTGAAGCACAAGGGCTTCATCTCGGCGCTCATCTCGACTCGTAAGCCGTGCGCGGGGCTGGTATTGCTGCATTCTTCCACCTGCGCCATCCAGCCGAACTGTTTCGTCGCCATCTATCTCGATGGAGTGTTGCAGTACTCGACGACGCTCGGCACCGATCCACCCGACCTGTCGCGAGAGTTTCCGATCAGCGAGCTCGCCGGAGCCGAGTACTATGCCGGCGGAGCGGCCGCTCCCGCCGGCATGCACAGCAACGACGACGGCTGCGGCTCGCTCTGGCTCTGGACGCGAGAACGATAGCGCCGCGTGCGACACGCGCGACAATCTGTTCGGATTTGGCAAACCGTCTGGCGCCGCGCTTCGAGTCGACGAGACTACGAGCGTCACCTTCGCGCTCGGCAAATGACAACACACCGTCTCGTCTTCGTCCTCGGCGCCGCGATCGGCATCGCAGGCTGCACCCAGCAGGGCCCCGCCGAGCGGTACGGCTTCGTAGCCCTGCTCGGCAACGACACCGTTTCGCTCGAGAGTGTCAGCCGTAGCGGCAACAAGCTGACCAGCGACGAAGTCGATCGCTTTCCGCTCGTCGAGGAGCGGCACACTGAGGTCACGCTCGCGCCCACTGGCGGAGTTCAGCATCTGGTCATGGACATCACGACGCCGAGCGCGCCGGAGGAGATCCGTAAACGCCACGTCGTCGCCGACGTGACGAGCGACTCGGTGATCATGACCAAGCGGGACACCGCCTACAAACGCTGGGCCTTCGCCACGCACGGTGCGACGGTGGTGGCACACGTGCCGCAGATGTACAGCCTCTACGAGCTGTATTTCGCTGCCGCGCGCAAACGCTTCGCTGCGGCGGCGTCGAATCCGGGCGACACCGTGGCGCTCCGCCAGTTCTACATCGATCGGCAATTCGACCGCTTCCCACTCGGGCACGCGACGCTCCGCCGCATGGCGGGCGACACGGAGCAGGTCTGGCACGACTGGCTGTCCGGCATCGGCGCGGCGACGGTCGATTCCGCCGGCCGGCTGCTGCACTACTCCGGCGCCGGCACGACCTACAAAGTCGAGGTCGCGCGATTGAACACGCCGCCGAACGTGGCGCCGGTTGCCGCGCAGTTCGCCGCGCTCGAGACGAAGAACGGCGCCGCGCGCGAGCTGAGCATGCGCGATGTCGTTCACGATTCGATCGGCGGCTCGGAGATCGTCGTCGACTACGGCCGGCCGCTCGCACGCGGCCGCCAGCTGCTCGGCGGCGTCGTGCCCTACGGTGAAGTGTGGCGCACGGGCGCAAACGCTGCGACGCAGCTCAAGACCACGGCGCCGATCACGCTCGCCGGGTTGAGTCTGCCGGCCGGCACCTACACGCTCTGGACTCTGCCCAAGCCGGGAGACGTGGAGCTCATCGTCAACAAGCAGTTCGGGCAGTGGGGCACCGAGTACGATCCAGCGCGCGACCTCGGCCGTGCGCGCCTGACCTCCGACTCGGCGAGCGCGCCGGTCGAGCAGTTCACGATCTCGATCGTCCCGAAGAATGCGCAGAGCGGGACGCTGGCGATGGCCTGGGGACCATTTCGGTGGACGGCGCCGATCGTCGTCCAGTCGGCGCCGCCCCACCGCTGACGCCGTTCATGCTGCGAGCCGGTGCCTGAAACCGACACCGGCCGCCCATCGTAGGGATGAGCGACCCGAATGGAGTGACGTGTGCGCGTTCTGGTGACGCTGTTCAAGATTGCCCTCGGGCTCGCCATTGCGATCCCGGTCGGGCTGTTCGTCATGGCGCTGACGTTGGGCCTCATCGGCACGGTCGTCGGGCTGGTGGCGGTGGCCGTTCGTCTTTGCGTGTTCGGGCTCGTCGGCTACGGCATCTATCGCGTCGGACGCTTCTTCTTCGCGCCATCGCGCAAATCGCCGCGTGAGGCGGCGCCCGCCGCCTCTCTGCCGAGCCCCGATCCGTACTACGCCGCGGCGATGCGCGAGCTCGACGCGGAGCTCAAGCGCTGATCAGAGCTCACATCCCGACCGAAAACATGATGTGCGCCTTCGGCGTGCCGGGGAACATCAGCCAGGGCGACTTGTCGGACGGGTTGCTCGTGATGCCGGTCGTCGCCGTCGTAGCGAACGGGATGTAGGTGACGTAGAGGAGCTTTCCGCCGGTCACCGTTCCCGTGGCCACGTCGAACTTGCCGCCGAAGATCTGATAGAGCATCGACGGCTGCGTCGGCATCTTGATCTTGCCGGCCTTCACTTCGGCGAAGCGCACGGTGTCGACCTGCGGATCTTTCACGCCCTGTGCGCGGAGCTCGCGGCCGCGCGCCATGAACGGTTCCATCGCGCTGTGGTAGCACGCCGAGTGGAAGCCTTTCGCCGCGGGAGCCGGGGCGAGGCAGATCATGTCGTTCTTCCCTTCGCGGAGTGAGACGAGCTTTCCGGCCGGCGAATAGCCGAGGACGGCGGCATCGGCGCGAAGCTCCGGCGGGAGCGCGGTGACCGCGGCTGCGATCTGTTGTGCGGCGGGCGCGATTGACGGCGCCTGGGCGCGGAGGACGTGATATCCCGAACCGAGCAGCGTGGCGGCGGCTGCGACTGCGACTGGGAGGCGGCGCATCATCCGGCAACTCCGGGGAAGGGGTCGGGTGGAGAAGCTACTCCAATTGCGTGCGCAGCGCATCGAACTCCGCGCGAAGCCGCTCCAGATCGTCGCGCAGC
>DATNAT010000305.1:0-4055 GCA_035572355.1 Gemmatimonadaceae bacterium | reverse complement strand
CCCCGGCTCGACGCGGCGACGAACGCAGTGCGACCGCGCAGTCCCAGATCCATGTGTGCGGGCGCCTACTTCCGCAGATACGCGTCGGTCTTGTTCAGCCAGTCCTGGCGCGGCGGATCGAAGATGTCGACGTCGAGCGTGTCTTCGAGCGCCTCGGCCTTGTGCGGAACGTGCGACGGGATGTGCAGGACTTCGCCGGCGCGGACGAGCACTTCCTGCGATTCGTCCTCGCCGATCCAGAAGCGGAGCACGCCTTCGAGAATGTAGGTGATCTGCTCGTTCTCATGCGAGTGCTTGGGAACGATGCAGCCCTTCTTGAGATAGACGTGCGCGATCATCATCCGGTCGCCGGTGATGAGGCGCCGATCGAGCATCGGCGACACGGTCTCGCGCGGAACCGAGTTCCACGCGTACCAGGTGACCGAACGGTCGGTAGTCGGTGGGAGGGTCATGGGGTCGAGAGAAAGAGGAGCGTCTGGGACCGGCTAAGCCTGCGCTGCCACAGGCCGCGGATCAAGGGATCAGCGGGTGGAACCCGCCGCCACTTCGCTGAGGAGGCGGCCGAGCGCGTGGACGTCCATCGGCAGGCGAAACACGCGCACGCCAAATTCGGCGGCGATCGGCTCCAACGATTGGCGGGAGCGCGACGAGCTGAACACGGCGATCGATGCGCCGGCCATCAGCGCCGGCCCGAAGAACGCCTCGGTACATGCGCTGTCGTGATCGCAATCGACCAATACGACGCGCGGCCTCGTCCGGAGCAGCGCGTCGCGTGAACTCTCATTAGGCAACGGGAAGGCGGGCTCGAAACCGGTGAGCTCCGCCGCCGCGCCGATCAACGCCGCGGCGAGCGGATCCGTGCAGAGCACGAGCACGCCAGATCGCTTCATCGTGGATCGCGGTCAGGCTCGACCGCTTGACGCGGCGCGGTCCGCACGAGACATTCGCAACCCCAGCGATGCCGCTCGGCTTGGTCCCAGGCTGGCAGTTCCCCCCTCAGAACCTTGCTCGCGCGAGACACAATCGTTGATGATGGCGCATGACTCGACCCCGCGCTCGGGGGCACTCGCCGGCGAGACCATTGACGCTCTTCGATCGGCTCTCGCTGGATATCTGGGCGACGAATCACGCGATGAGTCCGTTCGCGTCGCGCTTCGCGCCATGGCCGCTGAAGCACGAGAGAAAGGCCTCCTCCCCGAACAGCTCCTCGTCGTCTTGAAGGACATCTGGTATTCATCGCCGGGCGTGCAAGGCATGAGCGAGCCGGCCGAACAGATCCGGCGTCTCCAGCGTGTCGTGACGATTTGCATCAAGGAGTACTACGCCGACTGACCGCCGCGGGCGGCAGTCGGAGCGACGGGAATCTGTGCGGGTCGGCGGTCGAAGAAAAGCGCCGCATCGCGACCGGCGACGGATGTGCCCGCCGCCGGTCGGGAGATGCCCCCTGATCAGGACGACAGCGTCGCGGTGAGGCTCAACTCCAGATTCCCCTTCAACGCCTTCGACACCGGACAGTTCTCTTTCGTATCGCGCGCGATCTTCTGAAACGTCGCATCGTCGATCTTCGGCACCGAGGCCCGAACCTCGAGGTCCATCTTGGTGATTGCGAACCCGGCGCCGGCCTTGTCGATCGTGCAGCGCGCCGTCGTCTCGACTCGCATCGCCGGCGTGCCGTTCCCTTCGAGTCCGGCGCTCAACGCCATGCTGAAGCAGGCCGCCTCGGCCGCCGCCAGCAGCTCCTCGGGATTCGACCCCGCTCCCGACTCGAAGCGCGAGCTGAAGTTGTACTGTGCGCCCAGTCCGGTGGCCCCTTTGAAGCTGCCGCGCCCGTTCTTCAGCCCACCTTCCCATGTCGCGCTCGCGCTGCGTGTCGGCATCGTGCTTCTCCTTTCTCGTTGCGAAGGTGACTTGACGGCGTACACGGCGCCGAATTGAATCCGACGAATGTCCGATGCACCGCCGTCCGGAACGCTCCCACCCACGATCGCACGCATTCTCTCGCGCTTTCGGGCCATGGAGCGCGAGGAAAAGATGCAGGCGTTGGTGCACTACTCCAAGAAGCTCGAGCCGCTGCCCGACAAATATCGCGACGTCGACCGCGACGCGTTCGCCGTTCCCGAATGCCAGACCCGCGTCGACCTGTTCCCCGACGTGCACGACGGACGCCTGCACTTCTACGCCGACCTCAACGTCAAGCAGTCGCCGACGATCGCCGCATTCCTCGCGATCCTGTTCTCGGCGATCAATGAACAGCCGCCGGAAACGACGCTTGGCATTCCCTCGGACTTCGTGCACCAGATCATGCAGGGCATCGGCTTGTCGGGGCGCGAGGTGGGTCTGAATGCGATGGTTCAACGCATCAAGCGGTATGCCGAACAGGCCGCGCAGCGCACGAATGGCGACGACGCGCACGGGGCGAGCGCATCCTGAACACGATGAACGTCACCGCGCTCGACGATCTGCTCTCGACGCCGCGTCCGGAAACTATCGCCGCGCTCGCTGCCTGCCCCGGCGACATCGTCGTGCTCGGCGCCGGCGGAAAGATGGGGCCGACGCTCGCCCGCATGGCGGCGCGCGCCGCGGCGATCGAAGCCGCGCCGCGGCGCGTCATCGCCGTGTCGCGTTGGTCGTCGAGCGAGGCCGAGCGCGCGCTCAATGCCGCCGGCGTCGAGACCGTGCGCTGCGATCTGCTCGATCGTGCCGCCGTCGAACGACTGCCCGACGCCGACAACGTCGTGTTCATGGCGGGGCAGAAGTTCGGCACGCGCGGCGCGCCCGCCGCGACGTGGGCCATGAACACGATCGTTCCCGCGCACTGCGCGGAGCGATACGCTCGAGCGCGCATCGTCGCATTCTCGACCGGCAACGTGTATCCGCTCGCCCGCGTCGCGTCCGGCGGGGCGCGGGAGACCGACGAGCTCGGACCGGTGGGCGAGTATGCGGCGTCGTGCGTCGGGCGCGAGCGTGTGTTCGGGGCATACGCGGAGCGCAATGCGACGCGCGTCGCCATCGTGCGGCTCAACTACGCCATCGACCTGCGCTACGGAGTGCTCGTCGACATCGGCATGCGCGTCGCGCGCGGCGAACCGGTGCCGCTCGACATGGGCTACGTCAACGTGATCTGGCAGGGCGACGCCAACCGTATCGCGCTCGAGTGTCTGCCCCATGCCGCCGCGCCGCCGTTCGTCGTCAACGTCACCGGCGCTGACACACTCTCCGTCCGCGCCCTCGCCGAAGCCTTCGCCGCGCGCCTCGATCGACCGGTGCAGTTTTCGGGCACCGAACGCGCCGACGCGCTGCTCAGCAACACGTCGCGCATGCAGTCGACCTTTGCTCCGCCGGCGGTCGGCGTCGATCAGATGATCGAGTGGGTCGCGCAGTGGATCGAATCGGACGGCGCGCTGCTCGGCAAGCCGACCAAGTTCGAGGCGCGCGACGGGCGGTTTTGAGATCTCTGAACACGATATTGACCGGCCAGGGGCATCGCGAAGGAAGGGCCTCGGGCTGGCCCCAACGACGAAGGTTCATCCGGATGCAGCGGATTGAGCTGAAACAACACGGATCGGTCGTAGTGGCGATTTAGCTCCGCGCACCGGGGCCAGGATTTTTTTGCTGCGGGGCCGACCGCGATGCGCCGGTGCAGGGTTTTCACGGGGCGTGCAGTTATCGCTGCCCCGAGAGGTGTCGTCGGGATCGCGACGTCATCCAGCGCCGCACCCAAGAAAAGCTCCGGGATTTGGTGCGTTGGCCTCGATCGCCACGAAGGCCAATCCGTGCTGTTTCAGCTGCATCCGCCGCATCCGGATGAACCGTCGTCGTTGGGGCCAGCCCGAGGTCGTTCACTCCGCGGCGCCAGCTCGAAGCGTTCCACGGTTGCGCGGCGAGCCGGCTCGCGCGATTCTGCGATCGCGCCGCCTTCACTAATTCGCTCACCCCAATCAATCGTGGCCGACGAGACCGTTCGCCAAGCCATTCGCTCGGGACTCGTGATCCCGGCGCATCCGCTGGCGCTCGCCGCCGATCGCCGGCTCGACGAACGGCGCCAGCGCGGACTC
>DATNAT010000304.1:0-7776 GCA_035572355.1 Gemmatimonadaceae bacterium | reverse complement strand
CCGGCGGAGCTCGACGCCGCGCGCCGGCTGCGGGTCGGCTCGCTGCCGGCGCGTATGGACGGCCCGGATTCGCTCGCCGCCCGACTGGTCGATCTCGCACGCGACGCGCTGCCGATCGACTACTTCGATCGGTATGTCTCGTCCGTGGCACGAGTCTCGGCGGGCGACCTAACGGCGGCGGCGTCCAAGTATCTGGATGTGAATCATCTCATTATCGTCGTGAGTGGAGACCGGACGCTGCTCGAGCCGGCGCTTCGAGCGGCCAATCTCGGCCCGGTCGTCGTGGTCGACTCGGCCGGCCGGCCGCTCGCGCCATGAGCGATGCGGTCGCAGCCCAGCAACCCTTGGGCGCTCACGGGACTTTGTCTCGCCGACGGCGTCGAGACGTGGTTGCTCTCCGTTCCGCGCGGTAGATTGAGTGGTCGGCGGCGCCGAGCCGCCCGACGTTGCACCTCCGACGCGTGGTGGCCGAGATGACCGCGAAGCCGACTCTGGAATCGATCCCGCGAACCGGCGGCGCCGCACGCGATCACGCGACGCGCCCGGTGCTCGTGCCGACGCACGCGCTGCCGGCCGACCATGTCGAGCGCAATCCGGGGATGCCGCTCGATCTCGACCTCGTGCGCGCCATTCGGGTGAATCGGAGCGCCGTCGAACGTCGCGCGGCGACGATCCCGACGCGGCGCACGGTGAAGAAGGAGTGGCAGGCCGCGTGGCTGCTGCGCGCGATCACGTTGATCGATCTCACGACGCTGTCCGGCGACGATACGCCGGGCAATGTGCGCCGGCTCTGCGCCAAGGCTCGCCACCCGCTGCGCGACGACATCGTCGCGGCACTCGGCGCGGGCCATCTCGACATCAAGGTCGGCGCGGTCTGCGTCTATCACGCGCTGGTCCAGACGGCGGTCGAGGCGCTGAGCGGTTCCGGCATTCCGGTGGCCGCGGTGTCGACCGGTTTTCCGGCTGGCCTGAGTCCGATCGAGCAGCGGGTCGAAGAGATCCGGGCGAGTGTCGCCGCCGGTGCGCGCGAGATCGACATCGTGATCACGCGCGCGCACGTGCTGACCGGCGACTACGAGGCGCTGTACGACGAGGTGCGCCGGTTCCGCGAGGCCTGCGGTCAGGCGCACATGAAGGCCATTCTCGCCACCGGCGAGCTGGCGACGCTCGGCAACGTGGCGCGGGCGAGCCTGGTGGCGATGCAGGCGGGCGCCGATTTCATCAAGACATCGACGGGCAAAGAGGGCGTGAACGCGACGCTGTCGTTCGGCGTCGTGATGTGCCGGATGATCCGCGAGTACTTCGAGCAGACAGGCTACGCGGTCGGGTTCAAGCCGGCGGGCGGCATCCGAACGGCCAAGCAGTCGCTCGAGTACTTGTATCTGATGAAGGAGGAGCTGGGCGACCGCTGGCTTCGCGCCGACCTGTTCCGCTTCGGCGCCAGCTCGCTGCTCACCGACATCGAGCGCCAGCTCGAGCATTTCGTGACCGGGCACTACGCCGCGGCGTATCGCCAGCCGATGCCTTAACACTCCTTACATTACATTTATGGCATCAGTCGCCGAGCTCTTCGAGACGATGGAGTACGGCCCGGCGCCGGAGAGCGACAAGGAAGCGCTCGCCTGGCTGGACCAGCACGAGCGCGTGTTCGGCCACTACATCGGCGGGGCGTGGACGGAGCCGGGCGAGCTGTTTGAGGTCGTTGATCCGGCCACGTCGCGCGTCATCGCCCGCGTCAGCGAAGGCACGCCGGCCGACGTGAACGCGGCTGTGTCGGCGGCGCGCGCCGCGCTCGGCCCGTGGAAGGCACTCGCGCCGCACGCGCGGGCCCGCTACCTGTACGCGCTCGCGCGAGGGGTGCAGAAGCATTCCCGGCTCCTCGCCGTGCTCGAAGCGATGGACAACGGCAAGTCGATTCGCGAGACGCGCGACATCGACGTGCCGCTCGTCGCGCGGCACTTCTACCACCACGCCGGCTGGGCGCAGCTCCTCGACAGCGAGTTCGCGGGCTACGAGGCCATTGGCGTGGTCGGCCAGATCATCCCGTGGAACTTTCCGCTGCTGATGCTGGCCTGGAAGATCGCCCCGGCGTTAGCAGCCGGTAATACCATTGTACTCAAGCCCGCCGAGTTCACGCCGCTCACCGCGCTCTGTTTCGCCGAGATCGTCGGAGACGCCGGGCTTCCGGCCGGCGTCGTAAACGTCGTCAACGGCCACGGCGAGACGGGCGCCGCGATCGTCGAACACCCCGACGTCGACAAGATCGCCTTCACCGGCTCGACCGAAGTCGGGCGGATCATTCGCAAGGCGACCGCCGGTTCGGGCAAGAAGCTCAGCCTCGAGCTCGGCGGCAAGAGCCCGTTCATCGTCTACGACGACGCGGATCTCGACAGCGTCGTCGAGGGCGTCGTCGATGCGATCTGGTTCAACCAGGGCCAGGTCTGCTGCGCCGGCTCGCGCCTGCTCGTGCAGGAGGGCGTGGCCGAGAGGCTCGTCGCGAAGCTGAGAGCCAGGATGGAAAAGCTTCGCATCGGCTCGCCGCTCGACAAGGCAGTCGACATGGGCGCGATCGTCGCGCCGGTCCAGCTCGAACGCATCAGAGCGTTGGTGCAGCAGGGCGTCGACGAGGGCGCGACGATGTGGCAGCCGACGTGGGCCTGTCCGACCGAAGGCTGCTTCTACCCGCCGACGCTCTTTACCGAAGTGCAGCCGTCGTCGACCATCGCACAGGTCGAGATCTTCGGACCGGTGCTGGTGACAATGACCTTCCGCACGCCCGAAGAATCGGTCGCGTTGGCGAACAACACGCCGTACGGACTCGCGGCGAGCGTCTGGACGGAGAGCATCAACCTTGCGCTCGACATCGCCCCGAAGATCAAAGCAGGTGTCGTGTGGGTGAACTCGACCAATCTCTTCGACGCGGCCGCGGGATTCGGCGGCTACCGCGAGAGCGGCTTCGGGCGCGAAGGCGGACGTGAAGGGATGTGGGAGTATGTGAAGCGAGTTGGACGTAGGACGTTGGACGTTGCGCGCAACGGCGCGAAGGAGCCGAGATCCTCCCGCCGGCCGTCCCACGTCCCACGTCCCACATCCAACCTCCCCTCGATCGATCGCACCCCGAAGCTCTTCATCGGCGGCAAGCAGACGCGGCCCGATCAAGGTTACACACGGCGCATTCAGTCGCCGAGCGGCGTGGTCGTCGGCGAAGCGCCGGAAGGAAATCGAAAGGACATCCGGAACGCGGTCGAGGCGGCGCACGCCGCCGCAAAGTCATGGGCGCGGTCGACCGGCCACAATCGCGGACAAATTCTCTACTACATCGCTGAGAATCTCGCGACACGCGCCGCCGAGCTCGCGTCCCGCATCGACGCCATGACGGGCTGCGGCACTCGCCCGGCGAGGCACGAGGTCGATGTCGCCATCTCGCGCCTGTTCACGTACGCCGCGTGGGCGGACAAATACGACGGCGCTGTGCACAGCGTGCCAATTCGCGGTGTGTCGATCGCCATGAACGAACCGATCGGCGTCATCGGCATCGCCTGTCCCGACGAACATCCGCTGCTCGGCATGATCTCGCTCGTCGCGCCGGCCGTGGCAATGGGGAACACGACGATCGTCGTGCCGTCGACGCCGTATCCGCTCGCCGCGACCGACTGTTACAGTGTGCTCGAGACGTCGGATCTGCCGGCCGGCGTGATCAACATCGTCACCGGCGAACGCGACGTGCTCGCCAAAGTGCTCGCCGAGCACGACGACGTCGAAGCGATGTGGTACTTCGGCTCGCCGGACGGTGTGAAGATGGTCGAGCTGGCGTCGGCTTCGAACATGAAGCGAACGTGGGCTGCCTGGCACGAACGTGATTGGCTCGACGCCGGCGACGGCGAGGGTCGCGAATTCCTGCGCGCCGCGACGCAGGTGAAGAACGTCTGGGTACCGTACGGCGAGTGACCGGCGTCAGCGCCGCTAGTGCTTTCCTCCTTCCTCGTCCTGGTGCTCGACACATGCCGATTCGCCGCGTTCGACTATCGCTTGCCGTCCTGACCGTCGTCGGGCTTGCCGCCTGCCACGATCAGTCGCCCGTGTCACACGATCCCACACATCTCGCGGCCGTTTCGGGCGCGAAGCAATCGGGCGATCCGTCGACGGCGCTCACCCAACCGCTGGTCGTCGAGGCGTTGGACGGAGCGAATCGCGCCGTGTCAGGGGTGCCGATCACCTGGACGGTCACGGGAGGCGGTTCGCTCTCGGCGCCGACGAGCACCACCGGCAGCGACGGCAAAGCGACCGTGACGTGGACGCTCGCGCCGGCGGCCGGCGTGCAGGTGGTGACGGCGACGAGCGCGAAGGTCGGCGGCGCATCGGCGTCGTTCGTTGCCGACAATGGTGCGACGATCAGCGGCACGGTAGCGGCCGCGATCGGCAATCCGTTCAACGCGACGTTCTCGCGCGGCGCGGCGAACGCGCCACGGCTCGGCCGTTCGGCGAGCGTCGCCGGCGTGACGCGCACGATCACGCGGCATCCGTCGTCCGATCGGATCATCGTCGGTTTCAAGAACGCTCAACTCGGTCTCGCCGCGGCGGGCGCCGGAGCGTATCGCTCGCTCTCGGTGGCGCGTTCGGCGCGCTCGCAGCTGGCGGCGCGCGTGAAAGCGTTTCAGTCGACGCTGCCGCTGAGCCGCGCCGAGCTGTCGCCGGCGCTGCTCGCGGCGCGGCTGCGGGTCGACGACACGACGCGTGTCGAAGCGGTGATGGCGAGCTTGCGGGCCGATCCCACCGTGGCGTGGGTCGAGCGCGACGGGCTGGTCTCCGTGCGCGACGGCGCCCCGCCACCGATGTCGACGTCGTTCGCGGGAAGCCTGGGCGGAGCCAACTCGTCACCGGCGGCGGCTGTCTCGCCGACGGTCGTCGGCAAGCTGCCGAACGATCCGTTCTTCTGGCAGCAGACGTGGAGCGCCAACATGCTCGATCTGCCGCGCGCCTGGTCGATCGCGACCGGCAGCGCGAGCGTGCTCGTGGCCTCGGTCGACATGGGGATTCGGTTCGACCATCCGGAAGTCGCGGCCAATCTGACCACCGACGGCTACGACTTCGTGTCGCAGGCGGCATTCGACACGACGCAGACGATCTGCGGCGGGGGCACGTTCACGACGATCGACGGCGACGGCGACGGCCCCGACGCCGATCCGACCGATCCCGACGACCTGCTGTTCACGTCGAGCGGCTGCTGGGTTCACAATCAGCTCGGCGATCACGGGTTGTGGACGGCGGGGATCATCGGCGCGGCAGGAAACGACGGGCAGGGCCTGGCCGGCGTGAATTGGTCGGTGAAGATCCGTCCAGTTAGAGTTCTCGGAATCACCGGCGACGGCACGGACTTCGACATCGCGCAGGGCATCCTCTACGCCGCCGGGCTTCCGGCGCCGGGCAAGGACAGCGTGCTGGTACAGGCGCCGAGCGCCGCGCAGATCATCAACATGAGCCTCGGCGGGCCGTTCCCGAGCAGCGTGATGAGCGCTGCCGTCGCGGCGGCGGTGAACGCGGGGGTGCTGGTGGTCGCGTCGGCGGGCAACGACGGCCTCGATTTCCCATCCTTTCCAGCGGCGTATCCCGGCGTGATGGCGGTGGCGGCGGTGGGCATGGACGGCGCGCTCGCCACCTATTCGAACGCCGGAACGTTCCTCTCGGTCGCGGCGCCGGGCGGAGATTTCCGACTCGACGACAACGGCGGCGGCGGCGTGCTCGGCCCGGGCTGGGACTTCGGGTCGAACGCTCCAACGTATCTGTTCGGCTACGGCACGTCGGCGTCGGCGCCGTTCGTGAGCGGCATCGCGGCGCTCCTGTTGGCCCAGACGCCGGGTCTGACCGCGGCACAGCTGCGGTCGCGGATCGAGCAGTACGCCACGCGGCCGGCGGGCACGTCGCGCAGCGATACGTTCGGCTGGGGAATCGTCAACGCGTACAATGCGCTGACGCAACAGAACGGACCGGTGCGTAAGACCTTCGCCCGCCTCGTGAACGCGACGACGGGGGCGGTGGTGCGAACCGTTCCTGTGAACGGGAACGGCGGATTCGTCTTCACGCGCGTCGACACGGGCGCTTATTTCGTGCAGGCGGGCGACGACGACTCCGGCGACAGCTCGATCGGCGTGCCCGGACGGCGCTTCGCCTGGGCGGGCGGCTTCGGCAAGCCGACGGTGTTCAACGTCAACGGCGACTCGCACACCACGGTGATCGCGCTCGGCATTCCCACCGAGTCGGAGCCGAACGACGACAACACGCACGCCAACTTGCTGAGCGTGGGGAGCTACGTCGCCGGATCGATCACGCCTCCGGATCCGCGCGACGTGTACGCGGTGACGATTCCGACGGCGGGAACGTACACCTTCGAGACATCGGGCCTCGTCGGGTCGTGCGGCTTGGGGATCGAGCTCGACACGTTCCTTCAAGTGGCATCGGCCGCCGGCACATCGATCGGCACGAGCGACAACTTTCTCTCGGCCACGGCGCACTTTTGTTCGCGGGTGCAGGCGTCGCTGACGCCGGGGATCTACTACGTGACGGTGACCGGCACGGGCGTCAGCGGCCTGTCGTCGTCCGGGCGGTATCGCCTCGAGGTGCGGTCGGGAACTTGAGCCTCAGCTCGCTCCGCGACGCCGATCTTCGATATTTGGTTTGCGCATCGACTATTGGCATGTCATCTGCGAACGCGTGACCGACCGCCGGCATATCCCGGCGCTTCACGCGAGGCAGGCTCATGCATCGATACGCTCATTCATCCGTTCTCATCGTCGCGGTCGCCGCGCTCGCCGGCTGCGGAAGCGACAGTGCGAACTCCGTCGCGCCATTGCCGGGGACCGTGTTGGGGTCCACCCCGGGTTGGTTCAACGGCGACGTCGTCCAGTTCGACTACACCGCGCCGTTCGAGTGCAAGAATCCACCGTCGGCGGGCTCGACCTCCGGCTGCGAGATGGGCGAGGACGCCGTGTCGATGCCGGCGGCGAACACGGCGATCCCGGTGTTGTACGTAATGGTGCCGATGGGCTTCACACCGCCGGACAGCACGCTCCATTGTCCGACCGTCGGCAATTGCGTGGCGCATCCGCACGACATCGACGTCAGTCGTGTGTTCGGTCCCGGAACGGAAAAGAATCCGCTGCCGGCGCACAGCCACATCATCATCGATGCGATGAACCACGTGACCACGCCGTGGGTCCTCGAAGTGATCGGCGTGAAGGACCGGCCGACCTGGGACAACATCGTGGCGACGCAGAACCTGGCGCAGGTGAGGCTCCTGCAACTGGAAGATCCGACGAACCGGCATCTCACGGACGATCTTCCAACGAACATCTTTCTGTTCTTCAAGGTGCGCTGAACGATGGCGACAATGGCTGGCGGCGCCGAGGCGACGATCGCCCGGCGCCGCACGCGCGGTGTGTCGTTGGCAGTCGTGCTCGCGGTGGCGGGGGGTGGGATCGTCATCGTCGGCACCTGGTTGCCGTGGATGTCGTACTTCGCGGGGCTGGTGCCGTTGCGCGGGCTGATCGGCATCAATGGTCGCCTGCTCCTCGTGGCTGGCGTGCTTGGCGTCGTACTCGGCAGCGCGGCGACTTGGAGCAGCGCGCCCCGCGTTCGCCGGCTCGCGCGGCCGGCGAGCGGATTCATCGGAGTGGGCGTGGCCGCCGCCGCCGTGTGGCTCCTCATCGGCGTGCATGAGCTGACGCGGGTCCACATGTCGAACGCGATGCTCGTCCCGCGCGCGGGCATCGGCCTGTTCGT
>DATNAT010000303.1:0-2243 GCA_035572355.1 Gemmatimonadaceae bacterium | reverse complement strand
GATCGAACGGGCCACGCGGACGGTGCTGGACGTCGATGAAGGAACGCTCTATCCCGCGCTGCATCGGCTGGCGCGGCGGCGCTTGGTCGAGACCGAGTGGGGGCTGTCCGAGAACAATCGGCGCGCGAAATACTACGCCATAACGACCGCCGGGCGCGCGCGCCTGCGGAGTCGCGCGCCCGTGTGGCATCGCTACAGCGAGGGCATCGCCGCCGCGCTCCGCAGCACGACGCACGAACCGGCGTGATGCGCCCGCCCACGGTGCGACGCCTGTTTCGTATGCCGCGCTTCGGGCGGCGCCAGCTCGAGCGCGACGTCGACGACGAAATCGCATTTCACATCGCGGCGCGCGCCGAGGCATTGCGCGTTTCTGGTGTGCCGGCGGCGGAGGCGTGCGGCGAAGCGGCGCGGCGATTCGGCGATGCGGCGGTCGTTCGCAGTGCGTGCCTCGAGGAAGACGAACGCGAGCTGAGACGGGAGCGAATCATGGACGTCCTCGAGCACATGGTCGGCGACATTCGCTTTGCCTGGCGGTCTCTCCGGCGCTCGCCGGGGTTCGCGGTCACGGCGTTCCTCACGCTCACATTGGGCATCGCCGCGGTCTCGACCATCTTCACCTACTACGACGCGGCGTATCACGGCACGCTGCCCTATCACGACACGGACCGCCTCGTGGCGTTCACCGAAGGGCACACCAAAGGCCGCGTCTTTCCACCCTTCGCGGCCACCTCGCCTCAGACGTTGCGGCTCGCGCGAAGCTCGAGCCGTTCGATCGGCCAACTGAGCGCGTACGAGTCGGACTTCGCGGTGATGGTGTTCGGCACGGAGCCGAAAGGGATCTCGACGTTGCACGTCGATTCGGCCTTCTTCCCGCTATTCGACCTGCGTCCTGAGCTCGGGCGACTGCCGTCCGCCGAGGAGACGAGTGCCGGGGCTTCGCTCGCCGTGATCAGCGACCTGCTCTGGCGCACGCGCTATGGCGCCGACGAAGGCGTGCTTGGACGTTCGATCCCGGTGCACGGCCGGCCGTTTCGCGTCGTCGGCGTGCTGCCGCCGGAATTCAGGTTTCCATATCAGACGGATATCATCACACCGCTCGCCGAGCGTACGATCGACACGGCGAGCGCCGCGAGCCTCGCCGTGGTCGCGAAGCTCAAGCCGGGCGCGAGCCGCGATGCGGCGCGCTCCGAGCTCGCCGTTCTCGCCGCTCGCATGGCGCGCGCCGAACCCAAGCGATTCGATGACGTCAAGCTGACGCTCGAAGACGAACCGCTCGATCGAAAGGGACGCCAATTTCTCCCCGCGCCCGCAGCATTCCTCGCGGCCGGCTTCCTCGTGCTCCTCATCGCCTGTGCGAACGTCGCCAACCTCTTCTACGTTCGCGCCGCGGAACGCCGCGGTGAGATGGCCGTCCGCGCCTCACTCGGCGCGGCGTACGGCCGGCTGCTCCGCCAGGCGCTCGTCGAGTCGACGCTGCTCAGTGTGGCGGCCGCGGTGGCGGGCACGCTCGCCGCCTACGTCGCAGTGAAGATCTTCCTGCACTTGGTGCCGACGTCGGGATTCCCATCGTGGTTCCACGTCGCGATCGACCGCCGAATGCTCGGATTCACCGTCGGCATGGCGATTCTGACGACGCTCTTCGCGGGACTCGCACCGGCGAATGAAGCGACGCGGTTCGATCTCGTTCGATCGTTGAAGGGCGGGGCCGATGCGGGAGCGAGCCGCCGTCTGTCGAGGCGGAACAGGTTCGGCCTCGTCATCCAGCTCGGATTGTCGACGGCGCTGCTCGTTTCAGCGATGCTCTTCCTCCGATCGTATGGCAAGTTGTTCGACGTCGATTTTGGCTATCCGGCGGCTCGAATCGCACTCGTGGCTCCATTGATGGACCTTGACCGCTATCCGGACGCGGCCGCACAAACGCGTCTGGCGACCGACGTCGTCGACCGGGCCGCCGGCCTGCCGGGGATCGTCCGCGCGGCGGTCGTCGGCGACGGCGCGCACTTGCGCGGCATCCCCGACAGCGTGTGGTCGCGTCGCGCCTACTCGCTGCGGCTCATCCCGGATGGTGATACCGCGCGGGCGGTCACCGACTTCACCACGGGCGTCCACGTGGTGTCCGATGAGTATTTTGACATTCTGCATCTGCGCACGCGCGCGGGACGGACGTTCGGTATCGCCGATCCAGCGGGCGCCGCGTCGGTCGCCGTCATCAGCGCCCGCGCTGCCGAGGCCCTCTGGCCGCA
>DATNAT010000302.1:0-13613 GCA_035572355.1 Gemmatimonadaceae bacterium | reverse complement strand
ACCATCGACGCGGGCAACGTCGACGGCATCGAGTCACCGACCACGATGACTCCGTCGCTCGCCTGCGCGAGATCGTCGATGTGCGCGGCCTTGGACGGCACTGCGAGGACGAGCAGGGCACCGGCTTCGTGAAAGCCCGCGGTCAACCGCTTCCACCGCGGATTGGGCAGCATTTCTTCATATACCGGCGGCTCGGAGCCGCTCGGCATCACGAACAGCTGCCCCGCATCTGGCACCGCGTGCGAGATGCGGCTGAGCGACACGCCGTAGAGAAAGCTGTCGACCAGGCCGTGCGGATCCTCGCTCGTGACGAGTGCCGAGATCGGTGGGGAGTCGGCAAACAGGTCGCCGACGACAGCGCGTCGGTGCGCGGCCTGCGCCTGTCCGATGCCAAGCGCGACATATCCGGTCGCCGCTGGATCGGCGCCAGTCACGATCACCGCGTGAAAGGCGTCGAGCGTGGCACCGAGCTTTCGCCCCGCGGCTTCCCAGTCGAACGGCGCCGTGTACGTCGGCTCGCTCACGGCGAACCCGGATACACGTAGTACGATTGACCGGATGCACGTCCCGCGCGATCGGCCTCGTCGCGAGTCGGGAACGGGCCCAACACAACGCGATAGACTGCCATGCCGTTCGTCATGCTCGTGATGACGCGCGCCGTCTGGCCATTCACTATGATCTTGCTCGCCTGCTCGCGCGCGCTCACTTCGTTGAGCAGGCTGGCAAACGAAACGGTGAAGCCCAGCCGCGCCGAATCGATCGGCGCCGGACTGACCTTCGTCGTGTCGGGGGGCGACAGCACCGCGGCGGTGGTCGTATCGCTGTCCCCGGGGAAGCGGGCGAGCGTGTCGAGCGCCACGGCGCGCGGGCGGAACCCGTCCCAGACGAACGGATACCAGAAATCTGATGCGCCGCCATCGACGCGCTGAAGCTCGCGTTGCGTCGCGCCGTCGACGAACACGAGATCTCCGTGGTCCGTCACACCGATCGCCCCGTCGGGGGCCACGAACGGCACGTCGCCGCGCCACGCGGTGCGCACGCTGCCGAGCACGCGGTCCGTCCCCACGCTCACCACCCAGGCCGAGTCGCCGGTCGCCGGCCGCACCAGCACGTACCGGCCGAACGAATCGACGCGCACGTCGCGCGGCCGACCGGGGAGCGCGATGCGCTTGCTGGCGCGATCCTGATACGGATTCACGATCGTCATCTCGTTCGACGAATCGGTGAGCACGTAGAATCGATCGCCGCTCGGCGTGGTGGAGACCGCGGCGATGGCGTGCGGAAACGAGATCGTGCGCGTGATCGTCATGGCGCGCGGCCGCACACCGATCAACGCATGCTTGTCCGACGCGAGATAGACGCGGTCGCCGAGTGGACCGCCGGTGCCGCCCACCGCGCGACGCACGACGAGCGAGTCGAGAATCTTCGACGCCGGGGGATGAATGCGCCACAGGCGCGCGTCGTCGCCTCGCCCGCCAAGGACGAGCAGCGTGCCGCCCGGTTCGGGAAACACCGCACGTGCCGCGCGCGGCGGTTTGAACACCCAGTTGCCCGACGGTGTGAACCGTGCGACCGCGCCGTCGGTGCCGATGGCGTAGATCGTCGAGCCGTCGTTCGACACGACGCCATGCACCGCTTTGCGCGTCGCAACGCTCACGCCGCCGAGTCGGAGATCGATCCAGAGGGGAGCGCCGCGTCGGTCGACGGCGGCGATCACTCCGGCGTCGCGGTCGAGTCCGAGGACGTGGTCGAGTGCGGGTACCTCGTCGCTCGCCGTCCACACCGTCGAGTCGGTGCTCGGGTACGCGACGACGCGCGCCGCTCCTCCGGCGCGCGGCACGCGCAGGAGCAGCGCATCGATGCCGCGCGGGCGCGGGGTGGTCGACGCCGTGCGCGAGGCCGGCGGATTGGCGCGCTCGCCGCCACCGCACGCAGCGAGCCCGGCGGCGACCACGAGCGCCGATGCGATGAGCGAGCGCACGCGCGGAAAGATAAGCATTCGCGGCGCGAGCGAAGGCTCGAGCGCGCCAGCGCGCGGCGACGTCAGAAGCTTGGCCAGAGCGACCAGGTCCAGACGCCGCGGTGACCCTCCTGATCGACCGGAATCGCGTAGTCCCAGCGGAGAATCGCGTAGTTGAACAGGTTGAGCCGCAAGCCGAAGCCGTAGCTGCGCAGCGGATAACGCTGCTTCGTGACGTCGTAGTTGGCCGGCCGCGCTCCGTACACCGACTGCCCGCGCGACCAGGCCAGGCCGGCGTCGTAGAACACGAGCCCGTCGAGCGGCGGAAGATCGACCGGCAGAAATCCAAGCTCGACCCTGCGCAGCAGCGGGAACCGAAGCTCGGCGTTCGCCACAGCCACGCGGCTGCCGAGAAGCTGCACGGCGCTGCAGTTCGTCGGGTTGGCGCCGATTACCGGGCAGGAGAGATAGAACGTGCTGTTCCGGTCGTAGCCGCGCACGAAATCCGGGCGCGCGATGTACTTGGGAAACGCCGTCTCGTCCTTCCCAATCGACAGATCGCCGTACAGGCGAGTGGCAAGGGTGAGGTAGTTGAAGATGATCGGATCGTACCGCCGGTAGTCGGTGAGGAACTGCGTCCAATAGTACGACCCGACGACGGGACTCACCTGCACTCTGTAGCGCCGGCCCATCAGCGGCCCGGTGTAGCCGAATAATGTGTTGTCCGACACCATCGCGATCTGTCCATCGATGTAGTCGAGCGACCGATCGCGATGCGTGCTGTCCACCGAGTAGCCGCCGGCCGACGCGCCGTTCAGCACATTGCGCGTCACGAACAAGCGGCTGCGGTCGATGTTGTTGAAGCCGGCGCCGAGCTCGAAGCGCGTGAAACGGCTGAGCGGATATTCGGTGACGGCGAATGCCTGCCGCGCCACGTACGTCGTGATCTGCTGCCGCTCGAGGGCGACGCCGGGATCGGTCGTCGACGCGAGGGAATCAGCGGACAAGAAGTAGTAAGGCGACTGCGAGAGTCCGGTCGTGTACTGCCAGCGCCCCGACAGATTGGTATATCCGAGAAAGGCGCGTGCCTCGCTCACGCGGCCGTTGATCTCGCCGGAGATCGCGAGATGGTTGTTGCCGAGCATGTCGCTCATCACGAGCGTCGTGCCGCCGAACACGCTGCGGCCGAGCGCGTCGGGCGTGTAGGCGATTGTCGGGCGCGCCGAGAAATCGGGCTGGAAGCGCACGCGGTAGGGGGTGACGCGAAAGCGTGTGGTGTCGGGCAGCCCGAGGTCGAGCGAGTCGAGGAGCGCCACCACCGACACGGAGCGCGGCGTGCTGTCGGCGACGGGCGATGCTTGGCTCGGCGGCAGAACCGGCGCGGCGGCGATCAGCGTGGTCGACCGCGGGCGATAGGGCGCCCCGCGCAGCGCGCGCGGGTTGTTCACCGTCCAGATCGTGTACTCTCCGTTCTCGTAATAGGTGAACGCGAGCCGGTCGGCGCCGCGCGCCCAGCTGATCGCCGGGCTGTACTCGGTGAGCGCCCCCACTTCGCCGGCGACGTTCGTGAGCTGGTAGTGCTGGCGCGACGTGAGATCGTAGAGAAAGACGTTCGGGGTTCCGCTGCGGTCGGAGACGTAGGCGATCGAGCGGCCGTCCGGCGCCCACTGTGGATTGAGATTGAGGCCGTCCTGTCCCGGCAACGCCGTGATGGCGCCCGTCGCCAGGTCGAGGAGCGCGATGTGCCAGGGCTTGAGGTCGAGCTTGGCCATCGACGCACCGTCGCGATCGCTGGCGAAGGCGATCGTCGCGCCGTCGGGCGACCACTGCGGCTGGAAGTCGCCGAACGGATCGTTGGTCAGCCGGCGCAGCCCCGTCCCATCAGCGTTCACCATATAGAGATCGCTGATGCCGCCTTTGCTGCCGCTGAACACGAGTCGCCGTCCGTCGGGCGACCAGCTCGGCCCGGTCGCCGACTCGAGGCCGAAGTCGAGCCGCCGGACGATCTTCCGCGTGTGGACGTCGAACAGGTACAACAGATCGCGGCCGTGGCGCTCCGCCGTCACGGCGATCGTCCGTCCGTCGGGCGAAAAGGCGCTCTGCGAGTAGAGGAATCTGAGCTCCTCGAAGTCCGGGTTCAAAGTACTCTTGACCAGGCGCGCCGACCTCGTGCCCGACTCGCCGTCGGCGAGCCAGAGATCGATGAACACCTGCCCGCGCAGCGTGCTGCCGTTCGACAGAAAGGCGATCGTGCGCCCGTCGTTCGACAGCGCCGGCGCGAGAAAAATCTCGCCGCCCGTGCGCTCGTGGGTCAGCAGCGGCTGCGCGAACTGGCGCGGGCGGGTCATGCCGCCGACGGCGGGAAGCAGCCGCGTCTGCACGTCCTCGCGCCACTCGTCGCCCAGCTCCTGGAACGACACGCCCAGCTCGCGCCGGAACGCGCGCTCCACGCCGACGCTCGGCACCGACGCCATGATCTGGCCGATCGCCTCGTCGCCCCACTTGGCGCCGATGAAGGTCCAGAGCGAATGCCCGTAGCTGTACGGGAAGTACTTGTCCGGATCGGCGCCCAGATCCTCGATGCTCGGAATCTTGCCGTTGAGCGCCGCGTCGCGCATCCACGACTGCGTTGCCGGACCGGCCGGCCCGAGCGACAGATACTCCGCCATGCCCTCGCTGAACCAGAGCGGCGGCAGGAACTGTTGCAGCGTCGCCAGCCCGTTGCCCGCCTTGCCGCGTGCGAAGATGTCGTATTGGAAGGCGTGCACCATCTCGTGCGTCAAGACGTGCTCGAAGCTCTTGTAGTCGCCCGTGAAGTTGAGCAGCATGCGATGCCGCTCCGCTTCCGTCACGCCGCCGGTGCCTTCGCCGAGGTCGCCGACGACGTTGTTCTGCCCGAAATCCGTGCGCGACGAGAAAAGCATGATCGGCTTTTTCTCGCGGAACTGGTGATCGAGCATCCGTGAGAGCCGTGCATACGCCCGCTCGGCCAGGCGCGCGGCCGTCGTCGTCGCCTCGCGCTCCTCGGGGTAGAAATAGATCAGGAAATGCTCAGTCTCGAGCACCTGCCAGTGGAAGGTGTCGTACTGGACCTGATTCTGCCCGAAGTAGTTCTGCGCGGCGGCGGACGCGCCGGGGGCGGCGAGGGAGAGGGCGGCGAGGAGCGCCAGGCGCAAGAGCTGCCCGGCGCGTTCGCGGCCGCGGCCCGTCACGCACTCATCCCTTGTCCGCTCTCCAGCGGAACCTGTTCCGCGTCCGACCACAGGCGCTCGAGCTGATAGAAGTTGCGCAGCGTGGGGTGGAACACGTGCACGACGAAGTCGACGAAATCGAGCAGCACCCATCGACCCTTTTCCAATCCTTCGACGTGATGCGCCGGCGCACCTTCCCGTTTCATGTCGGCGATCAGATGCTCGCCCAGCGCGCGAACGTGCGTGTCCGACGTGCCGCTCATGATGAGAAAGAAGTCCGTCATGTCCGTGACCCCGCGCAGATCGAGCAGCACGACGTCCTGGGCTTTGTTGTCGAGCGCGATCTGCGCGGCGCGCTGGGCCAGCGCGAGTGAGTCGGAAGTGGTCTGCGAGGTCATCAAATCGAAGGATACTGATGGCGAACGGGTGTCAGCTAGCCTCTACTGCTTGATAACCCACACCCGCACCTCCGGCTTCACATCCGCGTGCAGCCGGATCGGCACCCGGTAGACGCCGAGCGCCTTGATCGGCTCGTGCAGGTCGATCTGGCGCTTCTCGATGTGGAAGCCCTGCGCCTCGAGTTGCGCGGCGAGGTCGGCCGCAGTCACGGAGCCGAACAGCTTGCCCTCGTCGCCAACGCGCGCCGAGAAGGTGAGCGAGACCTGCTCGAGCTTCTCGGCGAGCCCCTGCGCGGTGCCGCGCCGCTCGTTCTCCGCGGCCTCGAGCCGGTCGCGCTCCTGCTGGATGCGCTTGAGGTTTCCCGGCGTTGCCTCATAGGCCAGTCCGTGCGGCAGCAGATAGTTGCGCGCGTAGCCCGGCTTGACCTTCACGACGTCGCCCGGCTTGCCGAGGTTCTCGACCGCCTGGCGCAGAATGATCTCCATGTTCGACTCCGTTCGATTGACGACGAGTGGTGGCGAATTGTCCAGAACGTTCAGGGGGACGACCGGGCGCGTCGGCGCCAGTCGGCCCAGGTGTCGCCGAGCCCAAGGGCGAGCGCGGCCACACCGAGCAGCATGAACACCAGCGCCGCGATCGCGTTGAGCACCGGCGCGAACAACATGATGAAGCCGACGCCAAGCGTAATGCCGAGGCTGCCGGGTGCCATGAACCAGCTCAGCACGCCGAAGCCGCGCATCGCGTACAGTGCGCCGAAGAACATCAGCAGATTCTTACCGGCGCCGCGCAGCGTCGTCAGCGTCGGCAGGAGCAGTACCGTCAACCCGACGATGAGCCCCCAGACGAGCTGATCGTTGAATCGGAATTCGCGAAGCGGGCGCAGCGGCGCGCCGAGGCGCGTGCGCCCGAGCCGGTGATACGTGGCCCAGGCGAGGGCGAGCGCGGCGAGCGACTCGAGCGCGAGCAACGCCGGGAACACCGCGTAGCCGAACTGCGAGATCAGGTCGAGCTCCTTTTGCGTCTCCGTGGGCAGCTGGTTCAGCTGCGGCACTTTCGACGCGAGGTCCTGCCATTCCTTCTGGTGCGACTGGATCACGCCGTTGATCGTCGCCATCGTTTCGGCGTTGCGGCGTGCATACTCCTGCGCGACTGTGCCTGCGGCGTGCGACAGTGTCACCGGCCCGAGCATGCTCATCACGCCGGCCAGCACGAGCGTGATGCCGAGCGCCACGAGCGCCCGTGGAAACATCGGCCGCTCTTCGGCGAACAGACAGACGAGCCCGAACGCGCCGGCGAGCAGAAGACTCCACCCGCGCGACAGATTGTAAAACGCGCCGCCGTCGGGCGTCGCGGCGCCCGCCGTCGACTGCACCGTCAACAGCACGGCGATCGCCACCCAGGCGATCGCGAGAAATGCGCGTCCTCCCGCCCACCAGCCGACCAGTGCGCAGGCGGCGACCGCCGGAACGAACAGCACCATCGTCTGTTCGATCGGCAGCAGTGCGCGGATCTGCGGAATCATCGGAACGAAGATGAATGCGGCGAGCGTGATGAGCAGACGCCCCCAACCCCGCTCCGTCGCAGCCGCGCTGGGTGTGCTCGGCGCGGGCGATGGAGCGGAGGCGTCCGACGCCGGCGCGGAACTCTGCGTCGGCGGCTCGGGCGGCGTATCGGGGGCGGCGGACGCCGGGTCGGTCATTGCTACGGCTGCATCCCGCGGATGTAGGGAATGATCGCCAGATACCGCGCGCGCTTGATTGCGGTCGACAGCTGGCGCTGGTGACGCGAGCACACTCCGCTCAGGCGGCTCGGCAGAATCTTGCCATGGTCGGTGATGAAGCGGCCGAGCGTGCGGTCATCTTTGTAGTCGACGAACCGGACGCGCGTCTCGCAGAATGGGCAGGTCTTTTGTGGGCGGCGCATGGCTATTCCTCGTCCTCGTCGTCGTCAGCCTCGCGACGACGGTTGGCGGCGGCGAGCTCCTCTTCCGACATCGGCGGTGCGCCGACCTCGTGCTCGAAGAGCGTGATCAGGTGGCGGACGATCCCGTCGTCGAGCTTGATCGCGCGCTCATACTCGGGAAGTGCGGCGGCGTCGGCGGAAAAGCGCGCGACGGCGTAGTACCCGGACTCGCGGCGTCCGATCGGGTAGGCGAGCTGGCGCCGGCCCCAGTGGTTGACCTGCAGGTCGCCCGGCGTGCCGAGCAGTTCGTGAAAGCGGCCGAGCTTGTCGGCGATGGCGGCGTCCTCGAGCGTCGAGTCGAAGACGTAGACCGCCTCATATTGGCGCGTCATGCGTCGGCAATCCTCCCTTTGGTCTGGACCGCCTCTCGCTGGTTGCCGGAGCGAGAGGAGGGGAAATGTCGAGCCCGAGCGCGTGATGCCCTCGGGTGCGCGCCATCACAGCCGCGCGTTGTTTTGGTGCTTCTAATCATAACAGGCACAACGGATTGACTCAAGCTGGCACCCCCTATGCTTTTCTTTCCACCGCGGGCGCGGCCCGCAGGGCACGCTGAACAATCGAGGCCGACGGGCTGGGAGGAGAGGGCATATGATGGGGCGACGGGTGGTGGTGGGATTGTTTGCGGCGATGATGACCACGATGGCCGCGACGGCTTGCTCGAGAACCGGCGAGGAAGCCGGTGAAGTCGTACCGGCGAACGCGGTCGGTTTGACGGTGCGGAACAACAACTACCTCGACATGGACATCTACACCGTCGTGAACGGCGTGGCGACGCGCGTCGGCACGGTGAGCGGCAGCACGACGCGCTCGTTCGTGCTCGATCCGTCGGTTGCGCTTCAGAGCGGCATCCGGCTCATCGCGTCGCCGATCGGCGGCAACGGTCGCGCGTCGAGCGGGTCGCTCGTCGTCGCGCCGGGGCAGACGATCGAGTTCGACATCGGACCGATCCTCAGCAACAGCTCGGCGTTCATTCGCTGACGCCGCCGCGCGCGCGATGCGCTGCGTCGCTGCGTCTGTGGAGGGTTTGCACGGTTTGCAATCGACTCGAGCTGGTGGTGGTTCCGGAAGCTTAGGGATCGCCGCCAGCTCGTTCGCTCTTATTCCGCAACGCCACTCCGCAGCGTTGCTCGGCAACGTCACTCCGTGGCTTTGTTCGGCGTTGTCGTCTCGCCTGAATCCACGGGTCGATTCGCCGACCGGGTCACTGGAGTTGCCACGTCGAGCATCACGCGGAGCACGTTTTCCGGAAGCTCGACCCAATGCGGCGGAATCGGCGCGAAGCGTCTCCGCTCCGCGCCCAGCTGAAAGCAGAGCCAACCGTCGCGCAGCTCGGGGTGCAGCGTCGCAACGTCCACCGGTGTCCAGGGCGCAATGGGGCCGGCGCGCGGCGCGTCCTGGTTGCGCCCCGTCGAGCGGCGGTCGTACGCGACGCGATCGAGATCTTTGGGGTCGACCTCCCAAACATCCCACCGATTGCCGCGGCTGTCGGTGACTTGACGCTTCAACGATTCGGGACGGTGGCGCCGCCTAACCCCCGAGGGAGTGGGGGAGCAAAGCGGGCGCTGGATGGGACAACCCTCCACCGCGCCGCAATACACGTGCCCACCCTCCATCGCCGTTCCGACGATCTGCTGCCGCGCCCGTCGCCGCTCGGTTACTCGCGCGTGCGCACTGCCGACGGTGGCCGGTCGCCATGGGCGAGCGCGATCAGCGTTTGATACACAAGCGTCGCGTCCGTCTCGCGGTTCATTGGGTCGACGATGTTGTGCGGCAGCGCGAGCGAATCGGGAAGCTCGAATACGCGAACCGGGACGGTGAGCGCATTCCATTCGCGCGCGAGATCGAGCACGGGCGCCGTTTTCACCGTGCGATCGCTCGCGTTGACGAGAAACAACACCTCGGCGCGCGGCGGCGCATGCCGTTCCGCGTCGCGCCGCACGGCGATTCCCAACCGGAGCACCTGGTCGAGGCCGTGCGTTGCGAACCCGGGATCGCGATCCGGTCGCGAGCTGTCGGTCGCCGCGCGGCGTGAGACATTCGGCACGTGCGCGCCGAGATTGACGAGCGGCCGCTCGAGCATCGACGGGACGTGCGCCACCTCGAACGCCGGCGCGACCAGCACGGCGCGCCGCACCTCGGGACGATGCTCGGCCGCCCACCCCGCCATCGTTCCGCCCACGCTCAAGCCCAGCACGACGACCGAATCGCCGAGGCCCGTCGCGATGTCGACTGCTGCGTCGGCGGTGCGGCACAACTCTGACGCAGTGAGCCGCGCCAGCTCGCCCACGTTCTTGCCGCGCTCGGCGTGGTGCGGCAGCCGAGGCACGAATACGTTGTCGCCGCGCGCGTAGAGTGAATCGGCGAGCGCGGCGAACTGACGCGGCGAATCGGTGAAGCCGTGGAGCAGAATGACGGCGCGCGGTCGCCGCTCGCCATGCGAGAAGAGCAGCGTCTCTCCACCCGGCGCCGCGATCGACGAATCCGCGTCCATCCAGTCCCGCGCGCGACGGACGGCTTCGTCGTAGCCGGCGGTCGGATGGGCGTGCGATCGTACGTCGCCCGCGTTCGCCGGGATGACCGCGGCGATACCGAGAGCGAGCATCGCACCACGCCAAACCGCGGTGAGGCCCGGGAAGAGCACGCGTTCTCCGAGAGGTCGAACGTCGAACAGCGGGGGACGCGAAGCGGCCAGTGGACGTCGGCAGCCACTTCTGAAGCAATTCTACGGACGAGCCCGTAGAGTAGGTTCACGACCGAACACAAAGATTCGTGAACGCGCGGCACTCGGGCGGGTACGAACGGCCCGGCGTCATCCGATCCGTTGCCGCTTCACCTTCCGACGGAGCATCTGTCTACGCGGTCCTGGATGAAGCGGTTCGCAGTCGGGGTGATTCTGATGCTCGGCGCGCATCCGGCGGCGAGTCAGGCGCCGCCGCCGCGTCGCCCGGCGGTCGTGCGCGACAGCACGCCGGCCGATTCCGTGCACCGGCGGACGGCGCTCCGACTGCCCGTGACCGCCGACGTGGAACGCACGGCGTTCAGAGACGACGCCGCGCGGAGGTTGCTGCTGCGCGCTCGCACGGCCCGCATGGCGCAGGATTCGGCCGTGACGAGCTACGTCGCCGCGGTGCGCGAGCGTCTCACGGCACGGCTTGGCATCGGCGAACGCGGGCCGGCGCGCGTGTTGTATCGCCAGGAAAGTGTGTCGCGCGTCGAGTGGTCGGCTGCGGTCGGCGCTCGCATTCAAGTCACCGGTGCCCGCGTCGGCATTCCCGTTGCCGAGCGCAGCGACGAGCTCGATGCGCTCCGCGCCGATCTTGCCCAAGGGCAGATGTCGCCGGTGCCGTACTATCCCGGGCAGGAAGCGATGTGGCTCGGCGGGCGAACCGTGCGTAGCGACGTCGACGACCGCTCGTTCGTCGAGCCGCTCGCCGACGGCTCGGAGGCGTACTACACCTTTGCGTCGGGCGACTCGATGACCTGGACGCTGCCCGACGGCCACACCGTGCACTTGCGCGAGCTGACCGTTCGACCGCGCTCGCCGCGCTGGAACCTCGCCGTCGGCTCGCTCTGGTTCGACGTCGGCTCAGCGCAGCTCGTTCGCGCGGCGTACCGGCTCGCCGCGCCGATCGATGAATGGCAGCGCGAGTCGGACCGTCACCGCGACGAGGGCATTCCCGGCAATCCCGTGCTGCAACGGGTCGGCCGTGCAGTCGTCTCGCCGTTCCGCACCGAGATCTCGGCGATCACCGTCGAGTACGGGCTGTTCGACGGCCGCTTCTGGCTGCCGCGCGCCCGTTCGCTGGAAGGGAGCGAGCAGGTGTCGTTCGCGCGGCTGCCGGTCGTTCTCGAACAAGCGTTCTCATATGAGAAGATCAATCAGCCAGTGTCAGCCGAGCCGATCGTCGTCACCGTGCACGATCCCGGACCGGGCGGGTCGCCGGACACGTTATACGGTGCGGCGCTGCAGCGGTGGCGCGATTCGGCGAACGCGGCCGGCGCCGCGCGCAAAGCCGTGGACGACTCCCTCGTCAAGACGCCCTGCGACTCGACGGGTCAGCGGGTCGTCGCGCGGCGGCGCGGCACCTTCGCCGTCGCCGTGTCCTACCCGTGCGACGTGACGAAGCTCGAGTCGTCGCCCGATTTCGACCATGGGCTCTACGACGCCAACGACGCGCTGTTCGGCGCTGCCGATCGCGATGCGCTGTTGTCGCAGTCGCTGCCGTTCGGTGCGCAGGCCTTGCTCACCCTGAGCCAACTGCCGCCGCCCAGCGTCCAGTACGGCCTCTCGATGACGCGTTACAATCGCATCGAGGGCTTTTCCACCGGCGCGCGCCTCGAGCAGCAGATCGGCGCGGGCTACGACGCGTCCGCGCTGGCGCGATTCGGGTTCGCCGATCACGAGCCGAATGGCGAGTTGTCACTCACGCGAACCAACCTGACGCGGTCGCTCTCGTTCACCGGGTACAATCGGCTGGTGTCGGCAGGCGATTGGGGCAGTCCGCTCAGCTTCGGATCGTCGGTGAGCGCGTTCCTGTTCGGGCGCGACGAAGGTTTCTACTACCGAGCGAGCGGCGCCGAGCTGCGTTGGACGACGGACGCCGGCGCGCCGCTCGAGTGGCGGCTGTTCGGCGAAGAGCAGCGCGACGCGCGGCCGCACACCGACTTTTCACTCGGCGCGCCGTTCATCGCGAACATCGACGCGGCGCGCGGCCCATCGTTCGGCGGTTCGCTCAGATTGGAGCAGTCGTTCGGGCTCGACCCGCGCGGCTTCCGCGCATTCACCGATCTGCGCGCCGAGGCGGCAACGGGCGACTCCAGCTACGGCCGCGCGGCGCTCGACCTGACGCTGTCGCAGGGACTACCGGCGCGGCTGGCGGCTTCGCTCACCTTGGCCGGCGGCACGAGCGCGGGCCAGCTGCCGGTGCAGCGCCGCTGGTTCCTCGGCGGCGCCGAGACGGTGCGCGGACAGGCGCCGGACACGGCGCAGAGCGGGAGCGCCTTCTGGCTGACGCGGCTCGAGCTCGGTCCCGGCCGCGGCGCCTATAAGATCATGCTCTTTGGAGATCTCGGTTGGGCGGGCGATCGGCCGCGGCTGGGGCAGGTGGGGCGGCCGCTGAGCGGCGTCGGGATCGGGACGTCGATGCTCGACGGGCTGGTGCGGTTCGACGTGGCGCGCGGGATCTATCCGCGGGGGGCGGTGCGCCTGTCGGCGTATTTGCAGGGACGGTTTTGACGGCGCTGCTTCACACGTTGAACCGAAACAACATCACGTCCCCGTCCTGCACGACGTACTCTTTCCCCTCCGACCGCACCGCGCCCTTCTCCCGCGCCCCTTTCCACCCGTCGTTCTTCACGAAATCCTCATAGCTGACCGTCTCGGCGCGAATGAACCCGCGCTCGAAGTCGGTGTGGATCACTCCCGCCGCTGCCGGCGCTGTGTCGCCGCGATGGATCGTCCACGCGCGCACTTCGGGCTCTCCCGCCGTGAAATAGGTCTGCAGCCCGAGCAGGTGGTATCCGGCGCGAATCAACCGGTCGAGGCCCGCCGACTCGAGGCCGAGCGACTCGAGGAAGCCCCGGCGATCGTCATCGGAGAGCTCCGATAGCTCTGCCTCGATCTTGGCGGAGAAGGGAACCACCTCGGCGATCTCGCCGCCTTCCTTCACGGCGCGCCGCAGCTTGCCCAGGTGCACGCCCTCCTGGCCCGACAGCTCGGCGTCCGTCACGTTCGCCGCGTAGAGGATCGGCTTGAGCGTGAGCAGCGAGAGCGGCGACAGCACGGCGCGGTCCGCCGCGGACAACGCCGTGTGCCAGAGCGCGCGCCCCTCGGCGAGCGACGCATTCGCCCGCTCGAGCGACGCGAGCTCGGCGAGCGCCTCCTTGTCGCCCGTTTTCGACGCGCGCTTCACGCGATCGAGCCGCTTCTCCACTACCGAGAGATCGGCCAGCGCCAGCTCGAACTCGATCACCTCGCGGTCGCGCACCGGGTCGACGGCGCCCATCACGTGCAGCACGTCGTCGTCGTCGAACGCGCGCACGACGTGCACGATCGCGTCCGTTTCGCGGATGTTGGCGAGGAACTGGTTGCCAAGTCCTTC
>DATNAT010000301.1:0-16712 GCA_035572355.1 Gemmatimonadaceae bacterium | reverse complement strand
ATTCTCGCTGCGACGCCGCTCCGCACCCCTCGACGATATTGGCCGCAATCGAATCCGCGGCCCGGCCAAGCTGTGTCCGAACCGTCGCGCTCTTTCCACGCGGGAACGCCCGGATCGCGACGTCGACTCTAAGGCCGAGCGCGCGTGCCCGCCGCCAAACGATGAGCTTCTGGAAATCCTGCATGCGCCCGAATCTGCGCACGCGGTACGTGTTCACTCGCACCGTTTCCACGCGATCGTGATCGATCGATCGCTCGAGATGGGCAACTGACTGACTGACTGACTGACTGACTGACTGCTCACAACTCCAACTCAAAACTCAGTCACTCAAAACCGTTACTGAAACTCAAATCTCAAATCTCACCCGTTGGTTGCGGACAACCACGGATCGCCCGCCAACCACTGACTGTTCGGCGCGAACAGGAACACTATCGCCCCATCCGCCAGCTTCGGCAGCAGCCGCTGCGCCCGATCCGGCTCCATTGCCGGACAACCTTCGCTTCGCCCCGCGCGCGTCGGCGTCACGTAGGGCGCTCCGTGCGCAACTACGCGCCGGCGCGCCGCGTTGTCGTTGAAGCCCTTCGAGACGCCGTTCAGCACGAGCCCGATCGAGCTGTACCCATGTCCACCCGAGTGTCCGTGAAACGCGTACGTCGAACCCGTTACGTACAGTCCGAGCGACGTCGCGTTGCTGCCCGACGCGTTCGAGAAGTGCGTCGGAATGCCGTACTTCGTCGTCGACGAGCTCTTTCCGTGCGCCACGGTGAACGGTCCGTCGACCAGGGTGAGCGAGGCCATGTCGAACACGTAGCCGCGCTTTGCCGTGCCCGGCTGGCCGTAGTCGACGAAGTAGAGGTACGGCTTCTTGACCTCGTCCGGATGAGCTGCCTTGAAGGCGAAATAACTGCGGAATGCGTCGTCCAACGCCTCTGGCCGGCTCAGCGGCTGCACCACCGACGAGAACGCCGCGACCGCTTCTTTCACTTCGGCGCCAATTCCACCCTTGTCCGCAACGGCTGAGGTCGCAACGACACTGCCCGACGCCGAATCCACTCGGCCCGACATGATCGCCTTTGCGGCAGTCATGATCGGGCCGGGCTTGTCGGCACCGGGAATGAAGTGCACGCCAGCCGCCAGCACGGCGGCAGCTCCAACGAGCGTGTTGATCAGGTATTTGCGTGGACGCATCGGTGTTCTCGGAGGCGGGATGATGGGCGCAATGGCGCCGCGAGAGCGAGCGGACGGCGGGAACTGCTCAGGCCGCTCTCGGCACGACTCGAAACGGTGGTCGGATCATGTAAGCTAGCGACCGGAGTGATACCTGTAAAGCGTTGTAGTAAAATATCTTACGTCCTCATCCGTATGGCCGCCTGGCTCGGTTCGCCCCGCACCGAGGGCTCCTCTCGATACTCCGCCCACGGCCCTACGATCCATACGATTTGCCTCCAACATCGGGCCTTGCCAGCCCGGCTCCGACGGATCATGCTGAGACATGACCCCACCCACGACTGTCGGCGCCAGATCGGCGCTCGTCACCCTGCTCGCGATCGGATGCACGACCGCGGTGCCGAGCGCCGGCGCGCAGGTCCAGCAAGGTCGCATCGCCTATCCCGCAACGAAGACGATCGCGCACGTTGACGATTACTTCGGTCGCAAGGTCGCTGACCCGTATCGTTGGATGGAGGATCTCAACTCGCCCGGTGTCGCGGCGTGGGTGAAATCCGAAAATGCCATCACGGAAGGTTATCTCGCGAAGCTTCCTCTCCGCGAGCATTTCCGAACGCGCATCACAGAGCTCTGGAACTATCCCAAGGTCAGCCTGCCGTTCCGCGAGGCGGGCCAGCTGTTCTACACGAAGAACAGCGGCCTTCAACGTCAGTCGGTCTGGTACACGCGGGCGAGCTTCGACGCGCCGGAGCGCGTCGTGATCGATCCGAACGTGTTGTCGCCGGACGGCTCGGTCGCGCTCAGCCTCTTCGCGCCGTCGCCCGACGGCCGCCACTTCGCGTACGGCCAGTCGCAGGGCGGCTCGGACTGGTCAACCGTGTACGTGCGCGAGCTCGCGACGGGCAAGCAGCTCGCCGACACAGTCCGCTGGCTCAAGTTCAGCGGCGTGAGCTGGACGAAGGACGGAAAGGGCTTCTTCTATTCGCGCTTCCCGACGCCCGCGGCGGGCAAAGAGCTCGAGGGCGCGGTGAAGAATCAGATGATCTACTATCACCTGCTCGGCACGCCGCAGTCAGCGGACCGGCTCATCTACCAGCGCAAGGATCATCCCGACTACTTCCTCGGCGGCAATGTGACGGAGGACGGGAAGTATCTCCTCATTTACGTCGTGAACGGCACCGATCCGCACAACCGCCTATATGTGGCGGACCTCGGCGATCCGGCCCACCCGAACGTCGCCGCACCGGTGCGGGCGCTGTTCGACACGCCGGACGCGGCGTACACGCCAATCGGCAACGTCGGCTCGACGATCTACCTGTCGACCGACAACGGCGCGCCGAAGTACCGCATCGTCGCCTTCGACGTCGCGCATCCCGACAAGGCGCGCTGGCGCACCGTCGTCCCCGAAGCGAAGAACGTCATCGACCAGACGGCCTTCTTCAAGGGCCACATCGCGGTCAACTATCTCGAGGACGTCAAGTCGAACGTCCACGTGTTCACGCTCGACGGCGCGCCCGCCGGCACGGTGTCGCTGCCGGGCGTGGGCACGGTGGGCGGTCTGAGTGGCCGCGCCGATTCGCCCGATCTGTTCTACGCATTCACGTCGCCGCTCTATCCGTCGACGCCCTTCCGGTTCGACCCGGCGAGCGGGAAGAGCACGGCCATTGCGCAACCTCAATTGAAGAACTTTGATCCCGCGGCGTACGAGACGAAGGAGGTCTTCGCCACGTCGAAGGACGGCACGAAGATCCCGGTCTTCATTACCGCAAAAAAGGGGATCGCCCTCGACGGATCGCACCCGACGATCCTCTACGGGTACGGCGGCTTCGACATCAACATGACGCCGACCTTCCAGATCCAGGTGCTCGCTTGGCTCGAGCAGGGCGGCATCTACGCCACGGCGAACATGCGTGGCGGCGGCGAGTACGGCGAGGAGTGGCACCGCGCCGGCATGTTCGACAAGAAGCAGAACGTGTTCGACGACTTCATCGCCGCGGCCGAATATCTGGTCGCGAACCGGTACACGTCGCCGTCCAAGCTCGGCATCGAAGGCGACTCGAATGGCGGGCTGCTCGTCGGCGCGGTCGAGGAACAACGTCCCGATCTGTTCGCCGTCGCGCTCCCCGGCGTCGGCGTGATGGACATGCTGCGCTACGACAAGTTCACCGGCGGCCAGGCCTGGGCAGCGGAGTACGGGTCATCGAGCGATTCGACAGCGTTCAAATACCTGATCAAGTATTCGCCGCTGCAGAACGTGAAACCGGGCACCTGCTACCCGGCCACACTGCTCAAGACGGCGGACCACGACGACCGCGTGGTGCCGAGCCACACGTTCAAGTTCACGGCGACGATGCAACAGGCGCAGGGGTGCGCGCGCCCGGTGCTCGTCCGCGTTCAGACCCAGGGCTCGCACGGCTACCTTCCGACCGACAAGCGCATCGCCGAGCTCGCCGACGGCTGGGCCTTTGCCTGGGCGAACATGCAGGCGCCCGCCGCGAAGGCCAACATCGTTCCCTAACGGAGACCGCCATGTACCTCGTTCGCGAAGTGATGTACTGCAAGCCGGGCAAGGTTCGCGCGATGGTCGACAAGTTCATCGCCATGTCCAAGCTCGGCGAAAAGAGCGGTCTGCCGAAGATGCGCGTCATGACCGATTTCTGCGCCGAACAGTACTGGACGGTCGTCGCCGAAATGGAAGTACCATCCGTCCAGGCCTTCGTGGACATGATGAGCGCGCCGGCCGGCTCGGGTGACGATCAGAAGGCCATGGAAAAGATCATGAAGGATTATCACGAGCTCATCGACCACGGAAAGCGCGAGATATTCAAGATCGAGGGCTGAACTCGCGGGCGTGGCGCGTGTAGAAACACAGATCCGACATTCAAGATGAAGCAGCGATGAAGAAGCAATGTTTCGCCGATTGACGGCCTTTCTACTCACGACCTCGATCACCGGCGCCGTCACTGGGGCGGCGGTGGTGCGCGCGGCCGCGCGCACCTCGCCGCCCGCGAGTGGCGGCACGTGGAGCGCGCGGGCGGCGGCGGCCTATCTCGACTACCGGCAGAGCTGGTGGCAGGCCTGGTCGCATTCGGCCCGCGACCACGGAACGGTGTGCGTCTCCTGCCACACGGTGCTGCCATACGCGCTCGCCCGCCCCGAGCTTGGCGCGGCGCTGCACGACACCGTGGAAACTGCGTCCGAGCGAAAGTTGATGGCCGACGTCGAACGCCGCGTGCGCGGATGGGCGGAGATGGAGCCGTACTATGGCGGCGTGGGCAAGTCCGGCGGCGAAGAGAAGGCGATCGAATCGCGCGGCACGGAATCGGTGCTCAACGCGCTGATCCTCGCCGAGCGCGACGCGCGCGCGAACAGCGTGAGCGCCGATTCGCGCACGGCATTCGCGAATATGTGGGCGCTGCAACTCCAGTCGGGCGCCAACGCGGGGGCGTGGTCCTGGCTCAACTTCGAGCTCGAGCCGTGGGAGGCGCCGCCGTCGACCTATTTCGGAGCCGCACTCGCGGCGATCGCGGTCGGGAGCGAACCAGGAGGGTACGCGCAATCGGCGGACATTCGCCACAATGTGCAGCAACTCGTCGCGTACCTGCGCGACAACATCAACGCGCCGTTCATGGATCGAGTGATGCGGCGCGATGATCCCGCGTTGTTCCGCCGCGCGATGCTGCTGTGGGCATCGACGCGACTGCCCGCGCTCGCTTCACCCGCCGAGCAGCGCGAGATGATGCGCGCGCTCTACGGCGCGCAGCGAAGCGACGGCGGTTGGAGCCTCTCCTCGCTTGGCAAACATTGGCGAAGGTTCGACGGCACGCCGCTTCCCACCGCGAGCGGCGGCTATGCGACGGGCCTCATCGCCTACGCGCTCGAGCAGGCCGGCATCGACGCCAGCGAGCCGCACCTCGCCCGCGCGCTCGGCTGGCTGGCTCAGAATCAGGATCGCGCTACGGGGATGTGGCCTGCCGCGTCGCTCAACAAAGCGCGCGATCCGGACAGCGACCCCGCCAAGTTCATGTCCGACGCATCGACGGCGTTCGCGGTGCTGGCGCTGACGAACCGAAGCACGCCCTGACCAGACCGTCGAGCGTGCGCGCCTATCACTGGCTGGCGCTCGTCCCGCCGTTCGCTCTGCTCGCCGGCCTCTGGTTCGCCAACCGCGTCGAGCCATACGTGCTCGGCCTGCCGTTCCTTCTGTTCTGGATCGTGCTCTGGGTCGTGGCGACTTCGGCGACGCTGTGGCTCATCTGGACCCTCGACCGCCGGCGCGCGTCGCGGGACCACGCCATTAAAGGAACGAGCGCGTGAGCATCGCCCTCGCCATCCTCGCCGCGTGCTTCGTCGTCGCCGTGGGCCTCGGCTTGCTCGCGCGTCGCGGGCTCGACATGACGCTCGAGGAGTGGAGCGTCGGCGGCCGGGGCTTCGGGTCGGTCTTCGTGTTCCTACTGATGGCCGGCGAGATCTACACGACGTTCACTTTTCTCGGCGGCAGCGGCTGGGCGTACGGAAAGGGTGCGCCCGCATTCTACATTCTCTGCTACGGCGCGATCGCGTACGCGCTGTCGTACTTCCTGCTGCCGGCGGTCTGGCGCTACGCGCAGCCCCGCCGGTTGATCTCGCAGGCCGATTTCTTCGCCGCCAAGTACGAGAGTCGCGCGCTCGGCGTGCTCGTCGCGCTGGTCGGCGTCGCGGCGCTCGTGCCGTACCTGGTGCTGCAGCTCAAAGGGCTCGGCATCATCGTGTCCGAGGCGTCGTACGGATCGATCGCACCGGCGGCGGCGGTGTGGGCGGGAGCGGCCGCGCTCATTCTGTACGTCGTCGTCAGCGGCGTGCGCGGCTCGGCGTGGACGGCGGCGCTCAAGGACACGATGATCCTCGGCGTGGTCGTGGCGATCGGCGTGTATCTGCCGCTGCATCACTACGGCAGCTACCGCGCGATGTTCACCGCGATCGAGCGCGCGCATCCAGGCTTTCTGGCTCTGCCATCGCGCGGCATGAGCCCAGCCTGGGCGATCTCGACGGTGCTCCTCACCGCGCTCGGCTTCTACATGTGGCCGCAATACTTCGCGAGCGTGTTCACGGCGCGCAACGAGGATGTCTTTAGAAAGAACGCCGTCCTGCTGCCGTTGTATCAACTCGTGATTCTGTTCGTATTCTTCGCCGGCTTCGCCGCGCTGCTCGTCGTGCCGGGATTGGCTGGCGCCGACGCAGACTTGGCGCTGCTCCGCGTGTCCAAGGCGACGTTCGGCTCGGCGGCGGTCGGCGTGATCGGCGCCGCGGGACTGCTCACGGCTCTCGTTCCGGGCTCGATGATTCTCATCGCCGCGGCGACGATCCTCGCGCAGAACGTCTATCGCGTGCTGGTGCCGGCCGCGCCGGAACGGCATGTCGCGATGCTGGCCCGCGGGCTGGTCGCGGTGATCGCGCTCGCGGCGGTGGTGCTGACGCTGCGAGGCGGCTCGGCGATTGTGGCGTTGCTGCTCATGGGGTACAACCTCGTCACGCAGCTCTTCCCGGCGCTCGTGCTCAGTCTCGGAGCTCGCCCGCTCGTCAGCGCGAGGGCGGCATTTGCCGGCATCGTGGCCGGCGAGCTTACCGTGGCCGCGATCTCGCTCACCGGTTCTTCCGTCGCTACGCTCGTTCCCGGGGCGCCGCAGGCCGTCAAGGATCTGAACGTCGGCCTGGTGGCGCTCATCGTCAACGTCGCCGTGACCGCGGCCGTTGGGCTGGCGACGATGGCGAGCCGGCCGACCGTCGAGCTCGCGGCGGCCGACGATTAGTACACGAGCATACCACTTCTATTGCACGACTTCTAACATGCCCGATGCTCTGACGGTCGACGGCCACCGCTTGCTCGCCGATCTGGGGCGGCTCGCCCAGCTCGGGGCAGCTGACTCGGGAGGCGTTAGCCGAGTGGCATACGGCGACGCAGACCTCGCCGCCCGCGACCTCGTTCGCGCCTGGATGCGCGATGCCGGCCTCGCGGTGCGCGTCGACGCCGCCGGCAACTCCTTCGGGCGGCGCGACGGGCGCACGCCGTCTCTCGCGCCGATCCTGATCGGCTCGCATACCGACACCGTGCCCGACGGTGGACGGTTCGACGGCGCGCTCGGTGTGCTCGCCGCGCTCGAGGTGGCGCGCACGCTGCGCGACCGCCGTATCGAGCTCGCCCATCCGCTCGAGGTGGTCGACTTTCAGAACGAAGAGGGCGGCTTGATCGGCAGCAAGATCGTCGCCGGACGATTCGATGCGGCCGCGCTCTCGCTCGTTGCGGCGAGCGGCTACACCTTGGGCGACGGCATCCGCCGACTGGGCGGCGATCCGGCGCGCCTCGATGACGCGCGCCGCGCGCCGGGCTCGATCGCCGCGTATCTGGAGCTCCACATCGAGCAGGGTCGAATTCTCGAGGAGGCGAACGCCGACATCGGAGTCGTCGAAGGTCTGGTTGGTATTCAATACTGGGAGGTGGTGTTCGAGGGAGTCGCATCGCACGCCGGCACCACACCCATGCTCGGCCGGCGCGACGCGCTGCTCGCCGCGGCGCGTTTCGTTGACGCAGTGAACCGTGTCGTCACGTCGATTCCGGGACGCCACGTGGGAACAGTCGGCCGTCTCGCCGTATTTCCCGGCGGCGCGAACGTCATACCAGGCAAGGCCGTGCTCACGCTCGAGCTGCGCGATCTCGACCTCGACGTGGTCGCGCGCCTGTTCGAGCGCATCGAGCGCGAAGGCCGCGCGATCGCCAATGCGGCCGGCACGTCCGTCACGTTCACGCCGGGCCTGACCAACGAACCGTCGCTCACCGATGAGCGTGTGCAGCGCGCCGTGACGCGGGCCGCCGAGTCGCTCGGGCTCCGGCCGCACACCATGCCGAGCGGCGCGGGGCATGACGCGCAGAACATGGCGACGATCTGCCCGTCGGGGATGCTGTTCGTGCCGAGTGTGAATGGGATCAGTCACTCGCCGGCGGAATTCACGCGCGACGAGGATGTGGTGAACGGAGCGAACGTGCTGCTGGCGGCGGTGCTCGCGGTCGACGCAGACTTGACGCGCGGGTAGTTCGCCTACGCGGCGGCGAGTCCGGCAACTGGAACGGGGCCGGCGGGCACGAGCTCCTTGAGCACGAGGTCGACCCGTACGTTCAAGCCTTCGAGTCCGATCGCTCCCAGCAGCACCATGTCGCCCTCGCCAGCAAAGACGACTATCGTCGGCGTCGCCCTACCGCCGGCGTAGAGCAGCGCGAACCCAACATCCCGCTCGAGGATGCGACCGTCGGCCGTTTGGAACCGGTCGACGCGGACCGGAACGACGCCGACGTCCGCCAATACCACGGCGGGAATCCAATTGTACTCACTGCCCGTATCAACCATTACGTCGTGCAAGCGCTGGCGCCGATCGGGCGTGCCAAGGGCTGCAACCTCGATCGTCGTACGAAAGATTCCCATGGAGTCGATCATTGACTCACCTCCGAGTTTGCGTGGCATCGCGTATGCGCGCCCCGGTGCGAAATAGCGCACCTTCTCACTGCCGAGCGTACGCTCGGCTCGGCCGCCGAGTCAAGCGCGGATTTCGCTCTGGCCAGCCCCGAGCGATCGCCATACGTTCGATCGAGCGAATCCAGCCCCAATGATCCGTCGAATGATCTATCAATTGCGTCAGACAGCGGCCCGCCTCGTTCTCATCCCGCTCGCCGCACTCGCCGCACTCGCCGCGCTCGCTCCGGTTGGACGCGCCGGCGCGCAGGCCGCGGATATCGCCAAGCTGCAGGACGAAGCGGTCCGGCATACGCGCGAGTATCTGCGCATCAACACGACGAATCCGCCCGGCAACGAGGTGGAGACGATGCGTTGGTTTGCGCGCATCCTTGCCCAGGAAGGGATTCCATTCGACACGGCCACGTCGGCGCCGGGACGAGGCAACATCTGGGCGCGGCTCAAGGGTGGAAGCCAGCCCGCGCTCGTGCTGCTCCATCACATGGACGTCGTTCCCGCCGACCCCAAGTACTGGAGCACCGATCCGTTTGCCGCTGCGACGACCGTCGTGGGGAAGGACAGCATGATCGCCGGCCGCGGTGCGCTCGACACCAAGACGCTCGGCGTCATGGAGCTCGAAGCGTTCCTCGCGCTGCACCGCTCGAGGGCGCCGCTCGACCGTGACGTGATCTTCATCGCGACCGCGGATGAAGAGGCCGGCGGCATGTACGGCGCGGGGTGGTTGGTGAAGAACCATCCGGAAGCGTTCAAGGGCGCCGGCATGCTTCTCAACGAAGGCGGCGACGGCAATATCGGCGACGACGGCAAGGTGCAGGTGTCGATCGAGGTGACGCAGAAGACGCCGCTCTGGCTCGAGCTGACCGCGTTGGGCAAGCCGGGCCACGGATCCACGCCGCCTCCGGCGTCCGCCGTGAATCGCTTGATTCGCGCGCTCGATCGTTTACAGAGCTACGAGTTCGCGCCGCGTGTCGTGCCGGCGGTGCGGACTTATCTCGCGGCGATCGCGCCGTCGGCGCCGGCCAAGTGGCGCGACGGCTTCGCCGATCCGTCAAAGCTCATCGCCGATCGGAACACCCTCATCGAGCTCCAGATCGAGCAGCCGGAGATTGCGGGGCTGCTGCGCAATACCTGCTCGATCACGATGCTGCAGGCGAGCAACAAGATCAACGTGATCCCGCCGGAGGCTCATGCGCAGCTCGACTGCCGGCTGCTGCCCGATCAGGATCACGACGCCTTCTTGCGCGAAGTCGCGGCGGCGATCAACGACCCCGGGATCAAGATCGAAACGATCATCGGCTTCACGGCGGCCGTGTCGTCGACCGACAACCCGCTCTATCGCGCGATTACCGAAGTCGTACGAAAGAACTATCCCGCGGCGAGTATCGCGCCGGCGGTGTCGACGGGTTTTACCGACAGCCACTGGTTCCGCGACCTTGGCATCGCAAGCTACGGGTTCGGACCATTCGTGATTCCGCCGAGCGACGAGAGCGGCGTGCACGGCAACAACGAACGCATCTCGATCGACAACATTCGCAAGGGAACGGCGATGATGGTCGATCTCGTGCACAGCGTCGCGACGACCAAACCGGTTCCCTGACTACTTTCTCCGCATTCGATCAGCCATGCCTACATCGCGCCGCCTCGTCGCCGCCCTGGTTCGGTTCGGGCTCGTCGTTCTCGCCATCATCGTGGTCGTCGCCTGGGTTTCGCACCACATGCCGCACCGCAGGCACATGCGGGTCCAAGTGCAATCGGACGCGCCGCCGGCTACGGTCCTCGGACCGGGAGACCTGCGCATCTACAACGCCGACAGCGCGGTGGACCTCACGCTGTTGGGCGACAACATCCTCGCCGGGCTGTCCGAAAAGACTGTCGCACGGGTGAAAAGCGGGCTCGACTCGGCGAGTCGCCGGGACAGCAGCGGCGGCTTGGGGGCGAGCATCGGCCAGATCGTGCGAAATTCCGTCGCCGGCGCAATCGGTACGCACGCCGTGTTTCCGCTCTCCGACATCCGCGACATCCACGACGACAACGGACGGATCGTCATCGACTGGACCGACGGCGGCCACCACGAGCTGTTCGAATCCACCAAGGTGAACGGCGACAAGGCGTCCAAGTCGTTCAACCCCGATGACGTCAGGCGGTTCGTCGCCGCCGTGCGCGCCCGCAAAGGGTTGCCGGCCGGCGCTACATCGCGTCCGTAACGAGACTAGCTCAATACACTAATGATCATCGCTCCGCACCGCTTCCCCGCTGCCGCATCGGCCATCGCTGCCTCGGGCTTCATCGCCGCGTTCGCCACGATCACCGCCTGCGGCGCCGGTGCGCCGTCCGCGTCCGGAGTCGCGCCCGGCGATTCTGCGTTCAAAGCCCTGGCCGCGGAGGTCATTCAGGACAATTTGCGGCGGCATCCGTCGGCGGCGACTGCGCTCGGCGTCCACACCTACGACAGCACGCTCGACGACGTGAGCGCGGTCGCCTTCGACGCCGAGGCGAGCGCGGACAGCGCCTTCCGCCAGCGCCTCGCCGCGGTCGACACGACGCGGCTGTCGCTCGACCAGCAGCTCGACCGGCAGCAGCTCATCCACGCGATGGACGCGAACATCCTCAACGATCGCGTCATCAAAGGCTATACTAAGAATCCGGATGTTTACAGCAGCGGCGCGACGAACGCCGCGTACGTGATCATGGAGCGCGACTATGCGCCGGCGGCGCAGCGGTTGGCCGCGCTCATCGCGCGCGAGCGGGGAATTCCCGGCACGCTCGTTCAGGCGCGGGCGAATCTCGTCGACCCACCAAGAATCTTCACCGAGATCGCGATCGAGCAGATCGATGGCAACGTCAGCTTCTTCAAGAACGACGTCACCGCCGCCTTCCACGACGTGACTGACACGGCGCTCGTCCGCCAGTTCAAGGCGAGCAACGCCGGCGTGATGAAGGCGCTCGCCGACTACAAGGCCTTTCTGCAGCACGACCTGCTCCCCAAGTCGACGGGCAGCTTCGCGCTCGGCGCCGACGCCTATGCCAAGGATCTCGCGGCGAACGAGATGATCGACGTGCCGCTGCCCCGGCTGTTGGAGATCGCCGAAGCCGACCGGCAGAAGAACGAGGCGGCGTTCCAGGCGACGGCGAAGCTGATCGACTCGACCAAGGCGGCCGATGCCGTGCTCGCGTCGCTCCAGGCCGACCATCCGCCGGAGACCGCGCTGCTCTCGACGACGCAGAACATGCTCGACTCGCTGCGCCAGTTCATCGCCGACCACCACATCCTGACCATCCCGCCCGGCGATCCGGCGCGAGTGAAAGAAACACCGCCCTTCATGCGGTCGACGACAACGGCATCGATGGACACGCCGGGTCCGTTCGAGACGGCCAAGTTATCGGGCTATTTCAACATGACGCTCCCCGACCCTCGCTGGCCGAAGGCGGAACAGGACGCGTACATGAAACAGTGGTATTACGCGGCCATCTCCAATGTCGCGGTGCACGAGGTGTACCCCGGCCACTACATCCAATTCCTGCACGCGAAGAGTTTTCCGACCGACGTGCGGAAGGTGTACGGTGCAGCCTCGAACTCCGAGGGTTGGGCGCACTACGACGAGCAGATGATGCTCGACGAGGGGTTTCACGCCGGCGATCCGACGTATCGTCTCGCGCAACTGCAGGACGCGCTGCTGCGCGACGTACGATTCATCGTCGGCATCAAGCTGCACACGCAGGGCATGACGGTCGATGACGCAACGACGCTCTTCGAGACGGAGGGCCACCAGCCGCATCCCGTCGCGGTAGAAGAGGCCAAGCGTGGCACCGGCGATCCGCTCTACGGCTACTACACGATGGGCAAGCTGATGATTCTCAAGCTGCGCGACGACTACAAGGCCAAGCAGGGCGCATCGTACACGCTGCAAGGATTCCACGACGCATTTCTGGCCCTCGGACCGTTGCCGCTACCGCTGATCCGGCGGGCGATGTTGGGAGAACGCGGTTCGTTGTTCTAGTGAATCCGGGTAGGTCCGATGGGCCTCGATCAGGCGGATGACCGTGAATGAGAGTCCGCCCTGGCTTTACTGAGGCACACCAGGCGATAGAACTTCGGCTCCGGGCCAAAGTGCAGAAGCAGGCAACTTCGAGTCGAGTTGCTCGCAAGTAGTTGTGGAGTTGTCGCGGTGCGGCACGTTGCAGCTCGTACGTCGCTTTCGCCTCCACAACCAAGCGCTGATCGACGAGCATATCGAGACGCTGCGTCGCAAGCCTGGCGCCCTTGTACCAAACCGGAACGCGCACCTCGCGTTCGCCACGATGCTCACGAGCGACGAGCTCATGTTCCATCGCTCGAGTGTACAGATGCTCGAGAAAGCCGAAGCCCCGCGTGTTGTACACCTCGAAGAACGCGCCGATGACGGAATAGGTCAGCCGCTCTTCAATCAGCTCCTCGATGGGCATTGGGAATGATCGGGCGGCGGTACCCCCGCCCGATCATCGTCTTCATGCACGCAGCATCACGCCTATCCGCCCGATCGGGTTCCATTCGCCGGATCCGCCATCATGGTATGATCGGCTTCCCCTCCTGCACCACCATCTCCTTCTGCAGGAACGGCACGCCGTCCGTCATCCACTTCGGCGCCGGCGCGTCTTTGAGGTAGTGATCAAAGAACTGGAAGTAGCGAATCGTCAGATCGCGGCGGTTGGCCAGGCCGCGGAGCCCGTGGCCCTCGCCGGTGTAGGCGAGCAGCACCGCGTTCTTGCCGTTGAACCGAAGCGCGTTGTAGAGACCCAAGCCGTTCTGGAAGGCAACCGTCGGGTCGGCCGTGCCGTGCATGATCAGGAACGGCGCCGTCACTTCCGGCACGTGGGCCAGCGCCGACTCGTGCATGTACACGTCGGGCTTGTCCCACGGCGAGAAGCCCCACCGGCCCTGACCGTACAGATAGTACTCGTCGCCGTTCGCGCCGCTGCCGCCCGGGATCGCGTACGCCCAGCCCCAGTTCTGATTGAAATCCTGAAACAGATCGGTCACCCCCGCGCCGACGCCGACCGCCGCGAACAACCGCGACCGCGTGCCGATGAACGCCGCGCCCTCGCCGCCGAAGCTGTGGCCGTTGATGCCGATGTGCTTCGGGTCGACGTAGCCCATCGCGATCACCTTCTTCACCGCCGTCTCCACCGCCTCGAGCATATCGGTATGCGAGCGGCCGGTGTGGTAGTACACGTCCGGGATGAGCTCGAGGTAGCCTCGGCTCACGCCCTCGATCGGCATCGAGCCCATTCCCGTCAGATAGCTCGGCGCCGAATAGCGGTACATGTTCTGTGAATTCTTCTCGTAGAAGTTGACCAGCATCGGCCGCTTCTCGCCCGGCTTGTAGTCGTCCGGAATGGTCAACAGCGCCTGCAGCCGGTGGCCGTCGTGCGGATCCTTGAAGTCGATCAACATCCGGTGGCCCCACAGGTATTCCGACTGCTGCGGATTCGCGTCGCTGATCTTTGTCGCGGTCTTGAAGTCGGGCCCCGACACGCGGAGGTCCGGATACTCGGTGAACGTCTGGCGGGTGAAGAGATAGACGTCCGCCTTCGTGGCACGCGTCGGGTTCGAGAACGACGCGTCCTCGTAGACGATCGGCGTCAGCTCGCCGTTGGCGAGCGAATAGAATCCGTCCTTCTTGGTCCACTGTCCGTAGACGTGTAGCGTCATCGGCTGCGACAGATCGATCTTCGTCGCGCGACCCGCACCACCTCGCCCGCCGCCGAACCCACCCGGTCCGCCGCCGCCCGCTGGAGCGCCGGCCGTCGTGTCGGCCATCGTCTGCACGTAGCGAAATTGAATCTCGTTCTTCGCACCGACGCCCTTCGTCAGATTCGTCGGCGCCGAGCCGTCGAACGGCATGTAGTAGAGGTCGTACTCGTGCGTCGCGATGAAGCCCTTGCCGTCCGTGGTGTACCCACTAATCCCATACGACGGCTTCGGCCCCGGATGATCGTACTCGGCGTCGACGAAGCTGACATTCGTCCCGCCGCCCAGCGTCTTCGTCGTTCCGGCGTCGAGGTTGTACGCCTGAAACTTGTTGTCCTTCCAAAAGAGGAAGTAGTTCCCATCGGGCGAGATGCCGAACACGTGCTGGCCGATCAGTTGATCCTTGGCGATCAGCGTCCGCTCGCCCGTCGTCGTGTTCACGCGATAGACGTCCGCCGCCGGTGCCTTGTAATCCGACACGTAGCCGCGCGTGTCGCGCCCCACTGCCCAGCGGCCGTCCTGGCTCACGTCGACGTCGCGCATCGACGTGTCGGCCAGCGTCACGAACTTCGCCCCAGGCACGACGAACGCTTCACGATATGTGAAATTGCGATCCTGATCGGCGCGAATCATCTGCACCGACTGAATGCGTTCGTCGCGGCTGTTCCACACGTCGACGTCGGCATACTCGTCGGGATTGCGACGGCGCGCCGACGTGTCGGGCGCCGGCACCTGTTCCTTGATTCCGAAGAACACGCGCTTGTTGTCGCCGCTCCAGTCGAGCGCCGCGCGATCGCTCAGCACGAATCCCTGCGGGAAACTCGCCGTCTTTGCCGGATCGAGCTTGACCGGCGCGACCTCGGCGTCGCCGAGCGCCGACTGCACGTTGGGATAGACGAGCAGCACGTTGTCGCGCTCGCGCATCTTGTCGACGTTCACGCCTTTGAGCACCGCGAGTCCGGTGCCGCCGTCGTTCCACGTGAGCCGGCTGTAGACGCGCGCATCGTTGTCGAGCGTATTGATACGATCGTTCTTGAGATCGAGCACGAACAGGCCGTTCCCGTCGGGCGGCGCAGCATCGACGGTGTACGCGAGCAGGTCGCCCGTCTTGTTGAACGAGATGTCGCCGACGCTGCCGAGCAATTGATCGTGCCCCGAAACCAGATCGTGCAGAATGACATCCGCGCCGTGCGCTCCGCCGGCGCCTTCGGCCGCCGCTCCGTTCGCGCCGCCGGCTGCTCCACCTGGCGCACCGGCGCCGCCGACCACTCCGCCTCGCCCGCCGTTCGCTGCGGCCGCGCCGGGAGCGCGACGGCGCAGCACCAGGTGGCTCGAGTTCGCCGAAAAAGTGAATGACTGGATGTCCTGCCATGACTGAACGGCGCCCGTCGCCAGGTTGCGAAGCTCAGCGCGGCGCGGTGCCGGCGGCGGCGTGTTCTGCCCACGTCCCCCCTGTGCGCCGCCGCCGCGTCCACCGCGTCCGCCGCGCGCGCCACCCGATGGGTCGACCAGATATGCCAACCACTTGCCGTCGGGCGAGAACGCGCCGCCCGTCGCGTTGGCGACCTCGGTGTCCTGCCCGTCGGGCAAGTGAACGAGATGCAACACCGGGCGCGCCTCGGCGGCCGCGGCGTTCATGAACGCGAGGTCGTACGTCACCCACTTGCCATCGGCCGAGATGCTCGAACCGTTGATCGACCGCCACTTCGCGTAGTCGTCGATGCCGAGCACTTTCTTGCCGTCGACGGTGGCACCTGCCTGCGCGACCGTCTGGGCTGCGAGCGGTGCAACGGCCGCCGTCGTCAGCGTTCCGGCGGCGAATAGCGACAGGCCGAGCGCGGCAAGTGCACGCGCGGTTCGGCGCGAGGGATGGCGGGATGCGTGGATCACGGAACGGACCTCGGAGAGGGAGACGGAGGGGTCGCCTCGGGCATGCATCTAATACGGCCGCGCACGACGAAACGCTAGCCGCCGCTGCCGTCCCTCACACCAGATAGTCGTCTTCGATGCGTGGCGCGTCATCCGGATCGAGCCACGGGTCGTCGACGTCGGACTCGCGCAGCGTGCGCGGTGGAAACTCGACGCCGGCGTAGATCGATTCGATCGAGATCGTGGCATCGACGCCGGGCATCGTTACCGCGCCGGCGGTGACGAGCTCCTCGCGCTCCCAGGCTGCGTCGCGCCCGGCGCGCGTGTAGAGCGTGAGGTACGGGCGATCGTGCTCCGCGACGAGATAGGCGCGCAGCGAAGGAATGCCGAGGTACGCGCCGACTTTCTCGCCGCGATCCGTTCGGCGCGTCGACGGCGACGTCACC